>JAZIGI010000001.1:0-108131 GCA_036679125.1 Actinomycetota bacterium
GGGGGGGGCGGCGGGGGGGGGGGGGGGGGGGCCCCCCCCGGGTAAACCCCGGGCGCGCCCGCTCTCGGCCGCACGGGGGCGCGGCAGCACAACGGCCCGGGCCCCCGGCGCGTTGCCGTAGAATCGAACGCGGAAAGGAGCCCGTATGACCTCCCGCTCGGCCAACACCAAGGCGCGCCTGTTCGAGGCGGCGCTGCAACTCATCTCGGAGCACGGCTTCGCCGGCACCACCGTGGATGAGATCGTGGAGCGCGCGGGAGTGGCCAAGGGCACCGTGTACTACCACTTCAGGAGCAAGACCGAACTCGTGGAGGCGCTCATCGCCTCCGAGATCGAGCCGCTGGCCGAGCGGTTCGCGGTGGCCGCACGCTCCTCGGACGACCCGCTCGCGCGCCTGATGGCGATCGTCCGCGCCGAGCTCGAGTGGATTCGCGACAACCGCGAGTTCGCCAAGATGCTCATCACCGAGCTGTGGCGCGAAGACCGCGTGTGGCGCGAGACGCTCGTGATGCTGCGCGGCAGGATCCTCGCCCACGTGCGTGGCGCGATCGTGGTCGGCCGTGACGCCGGGGCTTTCCCGGCCGATCTCGACCCCGACTTCGCGGCCTCGGCGCTCTTTGGCATGACGGCCACCAGCGCGCTCGACTGGCTGGTGTTCGCACCCGAACAACCGCTCGAGCACGTGGCCGAGCAGATCGCCGCGCTCGCCGCACGCGCGGTGCGCGCGTAGAACGACCCGGGAACTCGGGTCGTGGTAGTGGCATACTCCTAGGTATGCCTTCGATCCCGCGCGATGCCATCCCCGTAGCTGGCGACACCTTCATGGTGCCGGGGCTCACTAACGCCGGATACGTGGCGGGGCTCGGCATCGACACCAGCGCGGACGAAACGCTCTACGAGGCCGTGCCGCTCGACACGCTCGCGATCACCCACGGCCACGCCGATCACTTCTCGGTGGCCCACGCGCTGCGCGGGGCGAACACGCGCGTGATCGCCGCCCGCGACGACGCGGCGATGGTGGAGAATCCGGACATCAATATCCGAGGGATGTTCAGCTGGGCCAAGCCGAGCGACAAGATGACGACCAAGCTCTTCCGCGGCGTCGGCTGCCGGGTTGATGGCTATATCGAGGACTTCGACGATCCGCGCGCCACGGCGATTGCGCTGCCCGGGCACACGCTGGGTCACCACGGCTTTCTCACCGCCGACGGCGTGCTGTTCACCGGCGATGCGCTGTACCTGCGCGAACTCTGGGAACAGCATCCGCTCCCGTACGCCATCGATCCGGGCATGGTGGTGGCCTCGCTCGAACGCATCCGCGAGGTGCCGTGCGAATGGATCGTCCCGGCTCACGGCCGTCCGGTACCCCGCGACGAGGCCGAAGAGCACCTGGACTTCCATATCGGCCAGGTGCATCGGACCGCCGGGCTGCTCCTCGAAGGACTCCGCGACGGCATGACCACCGAGCAGGCCGTCGCGTTCATCTCACGCGAACTCGGCCTTGCGCAGAGCCAGGCGGTGTACATCCTCGCCGTCACCGATGTGAAGGGCTACCTCGGCGAGCTGCTCGGGCGGGGACAGGTGGAGTTTTCCGTGCACGACCACCTCGGCTGGTGGAAGACGGTCTCCTAGGGCCACTATCTTTCGCGCCGCTGCCGCTTCGCCTGATACATCCGATCGTCCGCCTCGGCGAGCACCTGCGATGCGGAGCGCCCGCCATCCATGATCGCTGACCCCGTGCTCAGGCTGATGTCGAGCCCGTGCTGTCTGCCGGTATGCTCGACCGCTTCGCGGAGTCGCCCCTCCACCTCGGCCACCGCGTCGGGCTCCTGGCCGCGCAGCAGGATGCCGAACTCATCGCCGCCGAACCGGGCCACCAGATCGATGTCGCGCACGGCCGCGCGCAGCGCCGCCGCTATCTCCTTGAGCACGCGGTCCCCGTACTCATGGCCGAAGCGGTCGTTGGCCTGTTTGAACCGGTCGAGGTCGGCGAAGAGCACCGTGGCGGGGAATCCGCGCCGGGCAGCCGAGTTGGCAAGCGCCGCCGCATCCTCGAACGCGTGGCGGTTCGCGAGCCCGGTGAGCGGGTCGTGCGAAGCCAGGTGCGCCAGGTCCTCGGCCATCTGCCGCAGGTCGGTGATGTGGTAGCAGGCGCCGATGTAGCCGAGGAACTCGCCGTTGGGTCCATCGAGCGGTCGCCCGAAATCGCGGATCCAGCGGTAGACGCCGTCATGGCGTCGCAGTCGGTACTCCATCTCGAACGGCGCGCGGGAGGCGAAGCTTCCCGTCCAGACGCGCAGGCACGACTCGAGGTCTTCGGGGTGAACGCCCGCAGTCCAGCCTTCGCCCACTTCGTCTTCAAAGCGGCCTTCCCTGCCGGAGGGGTCGGACCGCATCTGCATGGTGTTGGGCATCGATCACCTCCGGGCTATGCCGAGCGTCACGAGTGAAGGTACCCGAACACACGCGCCCTCCCGCGCCGCGGGAACGCAGAGAGGGCCGCCAGAATCGGCGACCCTCTCCCATCGCTGCGTTGTAGAGACAGCGACCTTCGTCCTTGTTTGCAGGAGCGCCCACGCGCCGTCCTACGAGGTGGACACCTCCGCAGCGATGCAATGACTACTCAACGCTGAATCACCTCCTCGTGGTCGCGGCACGCCGGATCGCGTCCTGGGGCGTTCGCCCGTATCCGGGTGCTAGCGAGCGCCGTGCCGACGTGCAGTGGCATACTGTCTCCATGCCTTCCGTGCCCGATACCGCGATCCACCTTGCCGGCGACACGTATGTGGTGCCGGGGCTCACGAGCGCGGGGCTGGTGGCAGGCCTCGGCATCGACACCACCGAGGACGAGGCCGCTTACGCGGGAGTACCCCTCGACACGCTCGTGCTCACCCACGGCCACGCCGACCACTTCTCGATCGCGCACGCGCTCCGCTCGCCGGCCGTGCGCGTCATCGCCGCCCGTGACGACGCCGCGATGGTGGAGAACCCGGACATCAACATCCGGGGGATGTTCAGCTGGGCCAAGCCGAGCGACAAGATGACCACCAGACTCTTCCGCGGCATCGGATGCGCCGTGGACGCTCACATCGAGGACCTCGACGACCCCCGGGTGACCGCCATCCCCCTCCCCGGTCACACACTCGGCCATCACGGCGTCCTCACCGCCGATGGCGTGTTCTTCACCGGTGATGCTCTCTATCTGCGCGAACTGTGGGAGCAGCACCCGCTCCCGTACGCCATCGACCCGGGCATGGTGGTGGCCTCTCTGGAACGCATCCGCGGGGTCGAGTGTGAGTGGGTCGTGCCGGCGCACGGCCGACCGGTTCGCCGCGATGAAGCCCTGGAGCACATCGACTTCCATATCGCGCAGGTGTACCGCACCGCCGAGTTGCTGCTGCACGGACTGCGCGATGGCCTGACCACGGAGGGGGCGGTCGCGTTCATCTCTCGGGAACTCGGCCTCCCCGAGAACCAGGCGGTCTACTGGCTCGCCGTGACCGACGTGAAGGGTTACCTGGGCGAACTCCTCGATCGCGGGCTCGTCGAGTTCTCGGTGCGGGACCACGTGGGATGGTGGCAGGCGATACGGTGACGAGCGGGCGAGGGGGCCGGGCGTCCAGGCGGACCGGGAGCCCACCGCGCGGCCGGCATCGCACGGGTCAGTTCAGGTCGCACCGGATCGCGTCGCACACCTTCGGCCGCATCGCTTCGATCATCTCGGCCGTTCCGAGTACGTAGAGCTCGTCTCCGCCCGCAAGCACGGTGGTACCCGTCGGGATGAAGTACCACCCCTGTCGCCGCATCAGGATCGCGAGCGGCATGTGCGGCCCGCCCACATCGAGCAGTCTGCGTCTGTCGGCATGGGAGCCCGGTTCCACCGCCAACCGTGCCACGGTCATCCCCATCGCCGCATCCGCATCTATCTCGATCGGTAGCCGCTCGAGTGGCTCAAGCGGTGCGTCGAGCTTGAGCGCCCGAGCCATCCGGCCCGCGGTGGGGCCTTGGATCAGGACAGAGAAGACCACGACGAAGAACACCGTGTTGAAGATCGGGCTGGCGGACTCGATGCCGGCCACCAGCGGGAACGTGGCCAGGATGATGGGTGCGGCGCCGCGCAGACCGACCCATGAGACCATCAGCCGCTCACGGATGTTGAAGTCGGAGCCGAGGAGCAGTGGCATCACGGCGAGCGGCCGGGCGATGAACATGAGCACCGCCGAGATCAGGAGCCCCGGCACGATGTAGTCGAGCAACTCCATGGGGAACACCAGCAGACCGAGGATAAGGAACATCACGATCTGCATCAGCCACGCCACGCCCTCGTGGAAACGCAACAGACTGCGACGGTGGGCGAACACCCGACCGGTCATCGCAAGTCCTGCGATGTACACCGCCATGAAGCCGCTCGTGCCAGCCACTTCAGCGATGCCGAAGACGACGCCAGCCGCGGCAAGCGTGAGCACGGGGTACAGACCATCGTGCTCAAGATCGATCCGGTTGAGCACGCGGACGATCAGGACACCCGAAAGCCAGCCGATGGCGCCACCGCCCGCGAGCCGGAGTGCGAACGAGATCGGCAGCATCGCGCCTGAAGGGGCGTCGCCGAGCGCGACCGCGATGAGCGTGACCGTCAGGAACACGGCCGTGGGATCGTTGCTTGCCGACTCGAACTCGATCAGCGTGCGCAGCCGGGGCGGCAGGCCCACGCTCCGTGAGCGCAGGACAGAGAACACAGCCGCCGCATCGGTCGAGGAGAGGATGGCGCCGAGCAGCAGTCCCTCGACCAGCGACATGTCGAGCACGACCACCGCGAACGCGCCCACCACACCAGCGGTGATCATCACGCCAAGCGTTGCGAGAAGAGCGCCCCTGATGGCGACCGCGCGAGATAGGTTCTTGAGATCCGTCTGCAGTCCACCATCGAACAGGATGAGGAAGAGGGCGACTGAACCCGTGGCCATCGCAATGACCGGGCTGTCGAATGGAATCCCTCCCGGGCCTTCCGAGCCTGCAAGCATACCGGTGACGAGGAACAGCAGGAGTGCGGGAATCCCGAATCGGGACGACAGCTTGCTCGCCACGACGCCGGCGAACAGGAGTGCGGCACTGATGAGTATGACGGTGGCTATGCTTCCGTTGATGATCGTCCCCTCTCGGACGGTCCGGCAACATCCCCCGGCGGGCGACGAAACGCGTCCCCTCGGGTACCCTCCTAGAAGGAGAGTACACTACCCAGGGGGATGGAAGCCTGAGCCCGTTCATCTTCATAGCGGCTGAACGCGCACGGCGAGCGGCACGACACACCACCTCCGCCGAGGAGCGTGCGCGGCTACGCAAGCTTCGCGCTGCCCGCCGGTTCGCCCGTAAGCATCAGAAGCGGGCGCAGCGCAAGCAGACCCCATAGCCCCCGGAACCAGCCGCGGCACCACGGAAAGCAGAGAGGGCCGCCTCTCGACGGCCCTCTCCCATCGCTGCGTCAGACAGCGACTTCGTCCTGGTTGCAGGAACGCGTGCGCCGGGCCTGTTCGGCCCGCTTCGGCGCCGTCCTACGAGGTGGACACCTCCGCAGCGATGCACTTACTACTCAACGCTGGATCACCTCCTCGTGGTCACGGCACGCCGTATCGCGTCCTGGGGCGTTCGCCCGTGCCACGAGTATAGCGAGCGCCGTGCCGAGTCGCATCTGGCGAGTCTCCCGGGCCGGTGCCCATCAGCAGTCTGCGATGAACGGGTATCATCACGCTGAGAAGGGACACCGCACCGGCAGGCGGAGGTGATCATCACGGCCACACACAGAGAGCTCCGCAAGTTCGTGGCCCCCGAGATCCTCTATGGCGATGGAGCCCGCTTCATGGCCGGACCGTACGCGCAGCGTATCGGTATCACGCGGGTCCTCGCGGTCACCGACCCCGGGGTGATCGCGGCCGGGTGGGTCGAGCCACTGATCGAGTCCCTTCTCGAGTACGACACCGAGGCCGTCCTCTTCCACGACGTGCGACCGAACCCGATCGCCGACCAGGTCATGCGTGGCGCCGAGGCGTACCTCAAGCATGGCTGCGACGGCATCATCGCCATCGGCGGCGGGAGTCCGCTCGACTGCGCCAAGGGCATCGGCGTGGTGGCCACCAACGGCGGGCATGTCCTCGACTACGAAGGGGTCGACCGCGTCGGGATCCCGATGCCGCCGCTGGTATGCATCCCCACCACGGCGGGGTCAGGCGCCGATGTCTCGCAGTTCGCGATCATCACCGATCCAGTCAGGCGCCTGAAAGCCGCGTTGATCAGCAAGTCGCTCGTTCCCGATCTTGCGCTGGTGGACCCGGAGCCGCTGGCCACGATGGACGCCGATCTGACCGCGACGACGGGGATGGACGCACTGGTCCACGCCATCGAAGCGTACGTGTCCAACGCCAGCTGGTCGCTCACCGACGAGCTCGCGCTGGCGGCGATGCGGCTCGTAGCCCGGAGCCTGCCGCGGTCTGTCGAGCACCCTGATGACCTCGATGCGCGCGGCGAGATGGCACAGGCCAGCCTCGACGCGGGACTCGCCTTCTCCAACGCCAGTCTCGGTGCGGTGCACGCACTCGCCCATGCGCTCGGTGGACTGCTCGACGCGCCCCACGGCGAGTGCAACGCGCTGCTCCTCGGCCCCGTCATGCTTCGCACCCTGCCAGGACTTCCACAACCACGGATCGAGCGTATGGCCGACGCCCTCGGCCTGCCGCCCACCATGCGAGCGGGTGCGGACATCGCAGCGTGGCTCACCGAGTTCCCGTCGTCCATCGGGATGACCTCGTCGCTTGCCGACTACGGGCTCACCGAGGAGACGGTCTCGGATCTTGCAGCCAATGCGGGCGCCGACGCATGCCTGGCCACCAACCCCTGGGACGCCACGACAGACGACCTCGTCGGGATACTGCATGACGCCATCGCCTGAGAACTCCCGAGAAGAGCTCCGTCAGGGCGTCATCGGCCTCGGCGACCACTCAGCGAGGAAGAGCTACTATCCCGAGCTGAGGCGTCGGCTCGAGGAACTCGAGCGTACCCAGGCCGAACTCAGCGCCCACAAGGCCGACCTGGAGCGCCAGGTGGCCGAGCGGACGGAGGAACTGCGCAGATCGAACGAGGAGCTCCAGGAAGCCACCCTCGCCAAGGATCGCTTCCTGACGAACATGAGCCACGAACTGCGCACACCATTGAACTCGATCATCGGGTTCACGGATCTGATCCTCGGCGGCGTGTCCGGCCCCCTCACCGAAGACCAGTCACGGCAGCTCCGCGTGGTGAACAACGCGGGGCACTACCTCCTCGGCATGATCGAGGAGATACTCGATCTCGCCAAGGTCGAGTCCGGGCAGATGGCCCTCGAGTTCAAGGCGTTCTCCGTCGCCTCCGCGATCGATGAGGCCGTCAGCATCATCGAGCCGCAGGCCGCCTACAAGGGACTCACGCTCGATGCGGAGTGCCGCGACGTTCCTGCGAGCATCACGAGCGACCGGCAGCGGTTCCTCCAGGTGTTGATCAACCTCATGGGGAACGCCGTGAAGTTCACGGACTCCGGCTCGGTGTCGGTGCGTGCGTCTTCCGAGGGTGAGGCCCTGCTCATCGAGATCTCTGACACCGGACCGGGGATCGATCCCGCCTACCACGAGTACATCTGGCAGCCCTTCCACCAGGTGGCGCCGACCTCAGGCGGCAAGTCGAAGGGAACCGGTCTGGGACTCTCGATCACCCGGGAGCTGGTGACGCTTCTCGGCGGCGGCATCTCGCTCGCAAGCGCACCGGGGCACGGCGCCACGTTCATCGTGCGGCTGCCGATCGACCCGAGGCGCGCGGACTAGACGATCCCATCGCCACGGACACGATCCCCGGCGTCACGTTCGTGTTTGGCGCGCCTCTTGCACGGTGCTACCCTATCAGGGTTCGCCTATCCGCCTCGCCGGTACGGGGCTGCACGCATCGCTCCTCAAGGAGGCACCACCCATGGCACACGTCCGCTCACTCTTCTTCGACGGCCCGCTCGCGGAATCCGAGAACAAGGCGTTCAAGAACGCGCAGCTCGGCCGTCCGAGCGACATCATCTGGAACATCACCAACCGCTGCAATCTGCTGTGCGACCACTGCTACATGGCCGCCGACGGGCACGCGCTCCCGGACCAGCTCACCGACGAGGAGACGATCGACATCGTCCGCCGTATGGGTTCCGCCGGTGTCCCGGTGGTGTTCCTCTCCGGCGGCGAGCCGATGATGCGCCCGAACTTCTGGGAGATCCTCGCCGAGGTCAACGCTCAGGGCGTGCGCCCCACGATCTCCACCAACTGTACGTTCATCGACGAGGCGTCAGCCAAGCGGCTCGCCGGCTACGGTGTGCGCTGGATCGCCACCTCCATGTACGGCCCGGCCGAGTTCCACGACGCGATGGTGGGAGTGCCGGGCACGCACGCCCGTGTGATTCACGCCATCAAGGCCCTGCGCGCCGAAGGCATCGGCGTGGTTCTCAAGAGCGCACTCTCGAAGGACACCTGGCCATACATCTTCGACATCATCCAGATGGCGAAGGACCTCGACTGCGGCATGATCTACATCTGCGACCTCATCACCGCGGGGCGCAGTGAGGGCGAGGACGACTCGCGCGTGTCTGTGGAACAGTGGCGCGAACTGGCCGACTTCATCGTGGAGGACATGCTCGACCCGGACCTCAAGTTCGAGTACGACGTAGGCGCGCTTCCCTCGGTCATCCCCTACATCGCCGAGCGCTTCATCGAGCGCGGTGTGGATGTAAGCAAGGGCCTGGAGCGCCTCAAGACCATCAGCGCATGCCCTGTGGGCAAGGGTCACATGAACCTGAGCTCGGATGGCAACATCATGCCGTGCCAGTTCGCGCAGGACTGGACGGTGGGCAACATCCGTGAGATGGATTTCGCCGAAGCGACGGCCGCGCTCTACAAGATCGACCTCGAAGAGTCGACAGGCATGTGCGCTCCGGACGCGTGCGAATACAGCCGCATCTGCCGCGGCTGCCGCGCCAAGGCATGGCAGCGCGAGGGCGACTACATGGCCGAGGACCTCACCTGTATCCTTCATCCCGAGCGGGCTCGCACGATCCCCGTCGGAAGCTCCGGAGGCGCCCCGGCACCGGGCGCTCCATGCGCTGTACCAGGAGGCTGCGGGTAGGACCTGCGCACGTCAATGCAGGCAGGGTACGTATTCATCCATGTCGCTCAGTAACGCAGGGGGGGCTCCGCGCGTTGTCCGTATCGAAAGGACAAGACGTGTCAGCGATGACCGAGCGGCGTCTCGCGCGGACCGTGCGCAAAGCCTGCAACCGGGATGCTCGGGCGTTCGGGCGGCTCTACGACGAGTATGCCGACCGTGTGTACGCGTTCGTCCGCTCCAGAACGGACTCGGCGCAGGACGCTGAGGACATCACCGCGACGGTCTTCCTGAAGGCATGGGAGGCGATCGGCAGCTATGACGACCGGGGTCTGCCGTTTGCGGCATGGCTGTTCAGGATCGCGCGAAACGCTGTGGTCGACGAATACCGTCGCAAGGCCCACCGCCCGGTCCCGGTCGACGAGCCCATTGAGACGGGAGAGGTCGCTGAGCCCACCGACGTGGCGGTGATCGCCGGGGCAGACGCGGAGCGCGTGCGTGCGGTGGTACGGATGCTCACCGAGGAGCAGGCATCGGTGATCGCGATGAGGTTCTGGTGGGATATGAGCATCAGGGACACCGCCGAGGCACTGAACAAGAATGAGAATGCGATCAAGGCACTGCAGCACCGGGCGGTCAGGACGCTCGCCCGGCTACTTCAAGAAGGCGAAGACGATGGTGCGTGACGAGAAGCTGCTGACAGACGAGCTGACCGAGGCGATCAGCGGGGCAGCGGAACCGCTGTCCGCATCGGCGCGCGCCAAGGTCCGCGAGCGCGTCATGCATGAGGTGAGCGCAACCAGCCGGGGTGGCATCCTCGTGCTCGCCTCCCATCGTCTTGCCGTTGCCGGAACCGCACTGGCGGTCGGATTCGGCGGCGTGGCGTATGCTGCCGAGCGTTCCCTCCCGGGCGACCCTCTCTATGGCGTCAAGATCGCGGCGGAGAACGCCGTGGTCGCTGTGCTTCCACCCGGCCGGCTCGAGAACCACGTGTTGGTGTCCATAGCCGCGCGCCGTGCCGGAGAGGCCGCCACGCTAGCGCGGGAGGGCTCGGGCACCGATGCGATCGATGAGGCGCTTGGTTCCCTGCGCAAGGCGGTGCGCGACGCCGCCCCGGCCGAAGGCTCGCTCACGACCGATGAGGCGAACCGCATCCGCCAGCGGGCCGCAGACGCTCCCGCCGAGACACGCGATGCTATCGAACAGGCCGTGGTGCCTCCCGGGCCTGCTGATGGTGGCGCCTCAGGCAGCGAGACCGGCGGTGCGCCCGGCACAGGTACCGGCGGCTCTCCCCGGTCCGGCTCGGACGATGGCTCAGGCGGCATACCCGATGCCGGCGCCGATGACAGCACGGGGACAGGGGAGCCGGATTCCACCTCGCAGCAGCGGACGCGTGAGGGACAAGGTGTCTCGCCGACGGATACGCAATCCTTCGAAGTCGGCGGCTCACCCGACACCGAGCGCACGCGAGAGCCGGACGGTGGGCTCCGTTCCAAGTGAGCCGGTTGCGGTCTTCCGTACTCGGCACCGTTCACCCGTAACCCTGAGGCTCTGACCTTCGTTCTTGTGGGTGTGCCACCCATCAGCCCGGAAGAAGGTGCGCTTCATGAAACGGTGGATCCTCAAGCTCGTGGCGCTCACGTCGGTTCTGGCATTGCTCGCCGCTCCGGCGCTGGCAGCGCAGCAGACCAGGAGCCAGGACGGGTCATGCGTCGACGGAGTGGCCGACCAGACCCAGGCGCGACTGCAGGACTGTGACCAGACGAGGGACTGCGATCAGACCCAGGACTGCGATCAGACGCAGACCCAGACCCAGACGCAGACCCAGGTGAAGGCCGGGGAGGCGACGCAGGCGCAGACGCAGGCGCACGTGCAGGCGGGCGAGCCGGTAAAGGCGCAGACGCAGGCTCAGGTGAGCGCCGGCGAGGCCGCGTTGACGCAGGTGCAGGCCCAGACCAGGTCGCAGATCGGCGATGGCGAGTCGGCACATGCCCCCGAGTGGGTGCAGAAGATGGCGCGCCTGAAGAAGCAGTTCGCCAAGCGCGCACATATCATGGTCAGCAGTGACTGAGGTCGATTCCCCCCGATATCAGTCCCGCCGGAAGGGGGGGGGGGGGGGGGGGGGCGGGGGGGCGGCGGGGGGGGGGGGGGGGGGCTGGGCCCCGGGGCGGGGCGCCCGGGTGGCGGGCGCCCTTCTGCATGCGGGCTGTGCGTCACATGTCCGGCCGCGGGAGCAAGCGCTCACTGCCCCCGACCGACGGTCTTCCCGATAGTGTAGGCGTCGGCCACCTTCTCACCCAGGCGCCTGTACTCGCGGCTCCCGGCTATGTAGATCAACGGATCGAGCGCTGCGACATCGACCTTCGCTCCCGTCTGATCGAGCACCGACTCCTCGGCGTGGCTTTCCACGACCTCCGCCACCAGTAGCACGTGGCTCCCCAGCGGGATCTCGTGCGTCACTCTGCACTCCATCTGGTACGAGCATTCGGCGATCCGAGGAGCCTCTACCATCACCGAAGGCTCCAACGTCCAACCGCTAGCGGCGAACTTGTCGGTGGTGCGGCCGCTGGTGATACCGAAGTAGTCGATGACGGCGGCATCGTCAGCGGAGGGAGTGTTCACGGTGAGCGTCCCGTTCGAGCGGATGAGCTCAAGGGTGTAGCGGTTCTCGCGCAACGCGATCGCGATGCGGGGCGGGTCGGTCGCGCAGATCCCGATCCACGCGACGGCGCACGCGTCCGCGCGATCGATCGTCCCGCCGCAGACAAGGGGGACCGGCATCGGATATAGCCGGTCGCTTGGACCAAGACGCTTCTTCATAGCTCCTCCTTCGGGAAACCGGCGTGCACGCTCAGGTGGGCGTGATCCACGCTGCGGGTGATGAGCCCCCCGAGTATAGTCCGGCCGGACCCGACAGTGCTCTACGTGCAGCGGCCGTCGCCTTGACAGAAAGTTCCACCAGCGTCGACACTCAGGACTGACCGGGGGTGTACCGATACCCGTATGGGGGTCACATTCGGGACAAGCTTGGAGACTGGCGGGATTCATGGCCACCTTACGTGAGCGCGTCATCGCCGCGTTGACTCCGTATGTGGGGGCGACTGTCGCGGATACCTGCGTTCGGGGAACGGCGCTGTCGATCGGCAAGACCACCGATGAGTTGGACGACGGCGACCTTCCCGCCCTCGAATCGAACGTGCGCCGCCTTCTGGGGCCGGTCGCCCCGAGTGCCGTGATCGACGACCTTCTCGCACAGATCGAAAGGGGCAACTGATGAGCACACAGACACCCGCCCCGCGCGCGAGGGGCGTCATCACTCCCGACACGTACACTGTCGCTGGCGTGCTTGTCGGACTCGCCGCGATCTTCTCGTTCCTCAGCTCGCAGATGTATGCCGGCACCCTGAGTGACGGGGGGTATGCCGCCGCCTACTGGTATGGCACGCTCCTCCAGGTCCTACTCGCCTCTGTGGTCATCAGCGTGGCACTGAGGATCGGCCTGGACCAACGGGTCGGGGCGCAGTGGCTGCTCGTGGGACTGGGCGTTGCGTCGTATGCGCTCGGCGATATGGTGTGGACGGTTCTCGATCTGCACATGGGACTCGACCCCTATCCGAGCCTGGCGGACATCTTCTACGTGATGCAATATGGGTTCTTCCTCGCGGCCCTGGTGCTCGCGGTCCGCTCGTACAAGGACCTCACGCCCGTTCGGATGCCGATCATGATCGCCGCACTCGTGGGACTCGCGCTCACCGCGGCGGTGCTGATGTTCTTGCTCGTGCCGTACATCTTCCCTGCGGGTACCGCGGAACTCGGGTTCTGGGGTCTCGTGGTCAGCACGTTCTACCCGCTCGGTGACGTGTTGCTGATATTCGCCCCGGCACTTGCCCTTTCACTGGTGATCAGACAGCTCGGTGCGGGGCGACTCGGGTGGCCGTGGTGGATCGTGGTTGTCGGTGCGATCGTCTTCGCCCTCACCGACACCGCCTACTCGTATGCCGACTGGGCCGGGAGCGGACTCACCGCGACGCTCGAGATGGGATGGGTCGTGGCGAATCTGGTGTTCGCCATCGCAGCGCTTGTGGCACGGGACGCTTACCGCGTCCGGTGACATGGGGCGTGCTTTCGTACACAGAAGGCGCCCCGGAGTGGGGCGCCTTCTGTGTACGGCGATACGGCTCCGTCGGGAGCGAAGACCACATTGCGCTCACCTGTGACCGTGCCCCTGCCGGTAGAAGTCCTTGATGGTGCGCGCGAGCATCTTGTCCTCGCGCTTCTTCTCGAGCCGCGCCCGGATGCCGATCTGTGTGTTCACGTGCGCCACCTCGGCCTGCAGTTCCCGGAAGCTCGTAAGTCTGCGCTCCGGCAAATCACCGGATTCGACCGCCGCCTCGACCGCGCATCCCGGCTCTCCCTCGTGCCGGCAGTCCCTGAAGCGGCACCCCTGCGCCAACCCCTCGATGTCCGAGAACGCCTGCGCAAGGCCCTCGGCGGAATCCCACATGCCCACAGCACGGAGTCCGGGCGTATCGATGATGAGGCCACCGTCGGGAAGAGTGATCAGCTCCCGGGAGACCGTGGTGTGCCGTCCGCGCCCGTCTGAGATCCGGACCTCCCGCGTATCCTGGACGTCCTCCCCGGCGAGCGCGTTCACCAGCGTGGACTTCCCGGAGCCGGATGGCCCTATGAGCGCCGCAGTCCGTCCGTGGCCGAGGTAGCTGGCCACGTCCTCGAGGCCAACTCCTTCCGCGGCGCTCGTCGTCAGTACGTCCACGCCGAACGCGATACCCGAGACGGCCTCCTTCGCGGCGTCCACGTCCTCGCTCAGGTCGGCTTTGGTGAGCACGACCACAGGCTGTGCTCCGCTGTCCCACACCAGAGCGAGCTCTCGCTCTATGCGGGAGAGGTTGGGTGGCTCGGCCAGTGGATGCGTGATGAACACGACGTCGACATTGGCGGCGAGCACCTGCATGCGGGCCGCATGACCGGGGTCACGCCGCGCGATCGCGGTCGTACGCTCCAACACCACCTCCACGAGCGGCTCGCTGTCATCGCCACCGATGAGCACCCAGTCGCCCACAACCGGAAGGCCTCCGTCGTCAGCGCTCTTGACGAGGCGGGTCGCCGGCTTGGCCACGTGCAGTCCCCCGGCCGTCTGCACGAAGGCGTATCCCCTGTCGGAGCGCACGACCCTGCCGGGCGCGGACCCTGAAGGATGCGCGGCGATCAGCGCCGCGACCGCAGGGCCATACCCGAGCTCGTCGAGCGCGGTGTCATGAGATGTCATTCGGTCTCCCCGACAAGAGTCGTGGCCGTCTCCGACTCGAGCGGAACATGGACGGTGAACGTGGATCCCACGCCCGGCTCACTTTCCAGTGAGAGTCCGTATCCGAGGAGCCCGCACAGATCGCGACAGATCGAAAGCCCCAGGCCGGCGCCAGGCGACCGTGCGCGATCGGTACGGTCCACCTGCTCGAACGCGTCGAAGACGCGCTTCTGGTCTTCCGGTGCGATGCCGATGCCAGTGTCCACGACCTGGATCAAGGCCTCTCTCGCACCGGTCACCAGCCGGACATCGACGACACCACCCGGGTCGGTGAATTTCACAGCGTTGGTTACGAGGTTGCGCACGATCTGGCCGAGCTTGTCCACGTCGGCGAGAACGGTGAGGGCGGTCTCGCACGAGCACCTGAGGGTGAGTCCCCTGTCTTCGGCGATGATGCCGAGGGGGTTCACGACATCTCTGATGGTCTCGCCGAGCTCCGCCACACTCAGGGACACGGCCCCACGGCCTGCCTCGACCTTCGACAACTCGAGTACCGACTCGACTATGGTCAGGAGCTGATTGCCCGACGCGTTGACGAAGCCAAGCTGCCGTCGCTGCTCCTCGTTGAGTGGACCGGGAGCCTCACCCAACATGAGATCGGTGAAGCCGATGATCGAGTTGAGCGGCGTACGCAACTCGTGACTCACGTTCGCAAGGAGTCGCTGTCCCGTCTCATTCACCTCGGTCAGCTGCTGGTTCAGCTCGAGGAGTTCGCTGGTGCGCCGATCGACCTGCTCCTCAAGCTCCTCACGGTACTGCGCGAGTTCGGCCTCGGCCGCCACATGCTCGGTCACGTCCTGGAAAGCCACGACGGCATGATCGCCGCCGCCCGGACTGCTCATGAGGCGTGTGGCACTGATGGAGAACCACCGCTCGGCGCCGTCGAGCATCGCCCACCGGCGGGCGATGCGCACTGGCGCCGCCTCCACCGCGCGCGCGATCACGGATCGTAGCCCGGGCACGAGCACCAGCGAGACGCCATCGCTCGGCTGCTCCACGTAGCGGCGCGCCTCATCGTTCGCGAACCAGACGTTGCCCTCGGCGTCAGCGACCATGATGCTGGCGGGGGCGGTATCGACAACGCTCATCAGCAGCGCATGTTCCCGCCGCGTCTGCTCCTCGGCGGCCTCGGCCGCCGCGAGCTGTTCGGTCGTGGAGCGGCTGAACAGTATGTAGGCCGCCAGGGGCACGAACAGCACTTCGGCATAGTCCTCGTAGGCATCGAGAGCGGTCGTGATGCCAGCGTGTTCCAGGACGTTCGATAGGCTCACGAACACCAGGAGCGCGATCGCCACTGCAAGCGAGTACTTGAAGCTCGCGCCGACCGATCGGGCACGCGCCGGAGCCAGCAGAAGCAGGACGAGACCGAGTCCGAAACACAGGAGCGCGATGCTGTCCGAGAGCGAGACGATGCTCATGGCGTGGCGCCTTCGACCTCTGTGTGCGCCGCACGGAAGACGGATGCGGCACCGGCCAGGCAGAACGCTCCCGCGAAAGCGTGAGTCACGTGTTCCAGCGTGTTGAGCGCGTCTGGCGCCACGTACCCCTCCAGCACGGTGAACACGTAGCCGGCCGCGATCATGAGATACGCGGCGGCGAACCAGCGCTTGCCCCTGACCGTGACGACACGATACGTGACAACCATGATCGGCGTCAGGAAGAGCACCATCAGCAGGTCGACGATCTCGCTCTCCTGGTACATCCGATCACTCTCCCGCGGCTGTGAGGTCCAGCGCCACCGAGTTCATGCAGTACCGCAGCCCGGTGGGCTCTGGCCCGTCCTCGAACACGTGCCCCAGGTGGGAGCCGCATCGGGCGCACCGGATCTCGGTGCGCACCATCCCGTGGGTCGTATCGAGCCGCTCCTCAACGGCGCTTCCGGAGACCGGCTCGTAGAAGCTCGGCCAGCCGCACCCCGAGTGATACTTCGCCTCCGAGCGGAACAACGGGTTCCCGCACGCGGCGCAGCGGTAGAGCCCCTCGTCGTCGGCATCGACGAACTCTCCGCTGAACGGTGGCTCCGTCCCTGCTTCCCGCAAGATGCGGTACTGCTCGGGAGACAGGATCGTCTGCCACTCCTCGTTCGAGCGATCGACATCATAGCGCTTCGTCATGAGGCCCTCGCTTTCGTGGCCGCACACAGGCACGCACCGCCGCCTCTTGCCAGCGCAACTGGCTCATCGTCGCTCGACCTCGTCCGCAAGCATCTCCAGGAACAACCCGACATCGGTGACGATCCCTATGGTCTGGAAGCTACCCCTGTCGGCCAGTTTGGTCACGACAGCGGGGTTGATGTCCACGCACACGGTCGTCACCCGAGCGGGCAGCATGTTGCCCGTGGCGATCGAGTGCAGCATGGTCGAGAGCATGATGCACGCCCCCGCCTCCTGACAGTGCGTACGCATCGTCTTCTGCGCCTCGAGCACATCGGTGATGACATCGGGCAGCGGGCCGTCGTCGCGGATCGACCCCGCAAGCACGTACGGCGTCCCGGTGGTGACCAGGGTATGCATGAGGCCGGACGTGAGCACGCCCTGCTCGACCGCCTCGCGGATGCCTCCGCACCCACGGATGGTGTTGATCGCGCGTAGATGATGCTCATGACCGCCCGCGGCCGGCCGGCCTCCGTCCATCGTGATACCGAGCGACGTGCCGTAGAGCGCTGACTCGATGTCGTGCGTGGCCACCGCGTTGCCGCCGAAGAGCACGGAGACGTACCCGCTCCGCACAAGCCTCGCCAGATGCTCGGCGGCCCCCGTGTGCACCACCGCCGGGCCGACGACGAAGATGATCTTCTGCCCGCGATCGCGTACGCGGCCCAGCATGCGGGCCACATCCTTGATCACGAGCGCCTTCGGCTTCTCAGAGGAGACCTCGGAGTTCATGAACTCGAACTCCTGCTTGTCGCGGGGCCGCTCGATCGGGCGGACGCGCACTCCAGTATGGCCGACGACGATATGCTGCCCAGCTCGCACATCGGCCATGGCCACTGTCGACGCCGCTCCGGAGTCGATGACGATCCCGAGGTCCATCTCCGGCTCGGTCACGCCGACCCACCGACCGTCGATGCGCACGGCCGTTTCCAGATTGGTCGTCGCATAGAACCCGGCGGGGAACACACCGTCCGCGGGCGCGGGTGCGGTTCGGGCGTCCTCGGCATCCACCGGTTCGGCGCCGAGCTGCCCGATCTCGCCGAGGATCGCATCGAGCTGCGCGGGGTCCTTGGCGCGGATTCGGAGCACCGCCGTCGACGGATCCTCATTGGTCCGGCCGACCTCGAAGGTCACCGTCTCGAACTCACCGTCAAGCGCAACGATGTCGTCCATGATCCGGGTCATGATCCCGGAGTCGATCAGGTGCCCGGTGACCCTGACATCCTCGTACGGACCGTGCGGCATGATGACCTCCGTATCGCTCGGTATGTGCAGGCCATTATCACGCATGCGCGACCGGGGCGCACCCGTGGCAAACCGCTCACCCAACGAGTGAACGGGTAGATACACCGCATACGCGAGCAAAGGAACCGCATAATGCACGCACGACACGCCAGACCCGGCCCTGGCCAGGAGTCCGTGTGGGAGTACCCCAGACCGCCCCTGGTACAGCCTACCGACAAGACTATCGAGATCATGTTCGACGGGCAGGTCATCGCCCGGACGAACCGCGCCCTGAGAGTGGTGGAGACCGGCCATGCGCCGGTCTACTACGTGCCACTGAGCGATGTCGTGCCGGGGGCACTGGTGGCGGGAGACCGCGTGAGCTACTGCGACTTCAAGGGCGAAGCGCGATACTACCACGTGGTGAGTGCGCGACACCGGGCCCCCGAGGCCGCCTGGTCGTATGCGAGCCCGAAGCCGGGATACGAATCCCTGGCCGGATACGTGGCGTTCTACCCCGCGTCGATGGACAGCTGCATGCTTGACGGGGAACAGGCCGTTCCCCAGCCGGGACGCTTCCACGGCGGCTGGGTGACAGCCAACGTGGTAGGGCCGTTCATCGGCGAGCCCGGAGCGCTCGGTCTCAACTGAGCGCCCCATCGGCACCGCAGTGCCGACCCCTTCGCCTAAGCCGAGCGCCGTTCGTACCTGCGGCGCCTGAGTTGCACGCCAAGCTCGGCCATGACGATCACCAGCACGAAGGTCGCGGCGAAGTTGTACCCGCCAAAAGCGTCCGAGAGGCCGTCAACACCCCCCGCCAGCTCGAAGAACCGCGCCTGCGTGGCCGCGAGCGTGAGCGGGAAGAACAGGCCGAACGCCACATGCGGCAGGCCGGACGGCAGGGACACTCCGCCGAGGTACGACCCCGCAAACGTGAGAGCGAGTACGACCGCGTCCAGCGCGAGCAGCACCGGCAGGGCCTCACCTCGCGTGATCGGGCCACCTCCGGCCATCGAACGCGCCACCGACTCGGCGAACTCACCAAGCCATCCACCCGCGAATCCGAAGCCGAAGAACGTGACACCGATCGCCACGAGGAACGGCACGAACGTTCCGAGTCTACGCATCCGCCAACGCAGCCTTGTACTCGGTGATGCGTGCGTGGTACTCGGGCATCGCCGTGCCAAGGATCTGTGTCGCCAGGACGGCGGCGTTCTTCGCGCCGTTGATGGCGACGCATGCGACCGGCACACCGGTGGGCATCTGCACCATCGAGAGCAGTGAGTCCAGTCCGCCGAGGTCCGATGTCTTCATCGGCACGGTCACCACCGGAAGCGGCGTGTACGCCGCCACCACGCCACCGAGGTGTGCGGCCTTGCCGGCCGCCGCGATGATCACCTTGATGCCGCGATCGGCGGCTCCCGCCGCCCAGTCATGCACCTTGGCAGGCTGCCGATGCGCCGAGGCCACGACGAGCTCGTACGGGACACTGAGCTCCTCCAGCTGTGCGGCGCACTCCTTCATCACATCGAGATCGCTCTTCGAGCCCATGATGATGCCCACGAGCGGTGTCTGACCGGCCATCTCCGCCTCCTTGTCGATCACGCGCAGTCGTCCGAACTCCCGCATCCACCAGCGCCGTCCCCGAACAGCAGCTGTCGCTCGTCTGAAGCAAGCGCCTTACGCGCGGCGTCGCGCAGGTCGTTCAGCTGCGCGAACATCGTGCGCTGCATGACCACCGCGAGGTAGCGACCCTTGTCGGTGAGCGTGAGCTCCTCGACGGTATCGGTAGCGAACCCACCGAACACCCGGAAGAAGAGCATCTCGAGCGGCAGACCGCGATCGACACTCACGCCGAAGTCGCGCTCGAACGCCTTCTTGTCGAGCCTGAGCCCGAACAGCGACATCAGGAAACGGTAACGCATCTGGTTCTTGCGGCTGGCCGACGCGCTGCCGATCGCCACCGGCATCCTGGCCTCGGCGATCGCTGCCGAATAGTCCCTGAGCGAGAACGTGGTGAGGTAGATGTCGCCGCGCAGGTAGCTGAACGCGCCGCTGCCGATGCCCACGTACTCCTCGTAGTCGACGATGTACTCGTCGATCATCCCGCCGCCGATGCGCGAGAACGTCCATGCGGTGGAGAGCTCGAAGGTGTCCGAGAGTCCCTCCACCAGGATCTTGTAGTACTCGGCCTCGCGGTCATAGTCCACCATGCCGACCGTACGCTTCAGGCTCGCCTCTACAGAGCGCGAAGCCATCAGCGGATAGAACGTGGTCTGGTTGCAGCGGCTCGCCTTCACCATCTCCACGTCACGCCGCAGGATCTCCTCCGTCTGGCTCGGGAAGTTGAAGATCATGTCCACGTTGAGCGAGTGGAAGAACCCTTCGAGCGACTGGATACGCTCGAGGATCTCGGCGCCCGAACCGTACTTGTCGTAGCGGTCCATCTCCTTCAGCAGGCCGTCGTCGAAGCTCTGTACGCCAACGCTCATACGCTGCACGCGGTCCTTGAGCGGATCGAGGATCTCAGGGATCAGGTGGTTGGGGTTGGTCTCGGTGGAGACCTCAAGGGTGCCGAAGAGCTCGCGAGCGAGGTCGATGGTCTCGCAGAGCTCGTCGACAAGGATCGTCGGCGTGCCGCCACCGATGTACAGCGAATCGAATGTATAGCCGAGGTCCGCAACCATGCGCATCTGCGCACGCAGGCTCTTGAAGTACGTGCGTGCCGGGTCTTCGGAAAAGGGGAACCGGTTGAAGCTGCAGTACGGACAGAGGCGCTCGCAGAACGGGACGTGCGCGTACAGCAGGTACTGCTTGCCGGCCTCTGGCCCCGGAAGCGACGGGACCGGCCTCGGCGTCCTGGCGAAGTAGCCGCCCTGCGTGACGCTGACGGCGCGCGATAGCAGCCGCTCGGCGAGCATCAGGCCTCACCCCTGGCATGGAGGGCCTTGAGGCCGATGTCGGTGCGGTAGTGCATGTTGTCGAACCGGATGAGGTCGACCGCCTCGTACGCCCGACTGCGCGCTTCCGAGAAGCTCGGCGCGATCGCGGTGACGTTCAGGACGCGCCCGCCATCGGTGACCAGACGACCGGCCGGGTCGAGTGCGGTTCCCGCGTGATAGACCGTGACACCCTCGATCTGCCCGGCCTCTTCAAGACCGTTGATGACCGCGCCCTTGTCGTAGGCGACCGGGTAGCCGCCAGCGGCAAGCACCACCGAGAGCGCCACGCCGTCGCGCCAACTGAGCTCGACCTCGCCGAGGCGGCCCTCGGCCACCGCGAGCATCACATCAAGCAGGTCGTTCTCGAGCAGCGGCAGCAACACCTGGGTCTCGGGATCGCCGAAGCGGGCGTTGAACTCGAGCACCTTCGGACCTTCATCGGTGAGGATGAACCCGCCGTACAGGACGCCCCGGTAGTCGATGCCGTCGCTCGTGAGCGCCGCCACGGTCTGCTTCAGGATGGCGGTCATAGCGGCGAGGGCCTCATCGTCGACCACCGGCACGGGGGCGTACACGCCCATGCCGCCGGTGTTAGGGCCCTCATCGTTGTCGTACGCACGCTTGTGGTCCTGCGCCGGCAGCATCGGCAGCACGGTCTCCCCATCGGTGAACGCGAGCAGCGAGCACTCAGGGCCCTTGAGGAACTCCTCGATCACCACGAGCTCACCCGCGGGGCCGAAGGCGCCATCGAGACACAGGCGCACCGCGCCGAGAGCGTCCTCCACGGTCATCGCGACCGTGACGCCCTTGCCCGCCGCGAGACCATCCGCCTTGACCACGACAGGCGCGCCCACTTCGCGCAGGTACTCCTCGGCCTCTTCGTACGAGTGGATGAGGCGGTAGCCGCCGGTGGGGATGCCGTAGCGCTCCATGAGGTCCTTGGCGAACGCCTTGGAGCCCTCGATCTGCGCGCCCGCGGCACGCGGCCCGAACACGGGGACGCCGTCGAAGCCGAGCATGTCGGCCACTCCGACGACAAGCGGCGCTTCGGGGCCGACGACCACGAAGTCGATGTGGTTCCGCTCGACCCACTCGGCGATGAACGCCGGGTCCTCGTCGTTGATCTCGACGTTGACAGCAAGCGCCGCGGTGCCGCCGTTGCCAGGCGAGCAGAAGAGCTCGGGCTTGTGCGCCGAGCGGGAGAGCGCCGTGACGATGGCGTGCTCGCGGCCTCCGCCGCCAAGAACCAGGATGCGCATGGTGGACTACCCCCAAGCGGGACGGGTCGAATGGTGCACCGATTGTACCGGATGCAACGAGCTCAGGCGCTCGCCTCCCGACCTACGGCCGGTCTTCCCACCGGCGCATGATCGTCTGCTCTCGGCTGGGGCCTACGGCGATCATGGCAACGGGGACCTCGGCGAGGTCTTCGATGTAGGTGATGTAGTCCTGCGCGGCCTTCGGGAGCTCCTCGAACGTGCGGCAGCCCGTGATATCCGTCTTCCAGCCGGGCAGCTCTTCGTAGATCGGCTTCGCGTGGTGGAATGCCGTCTGGTGCGCGGGCAGGTCGTTGTAACGCTTGCCCTCGTACTCGTAGGCCACGCATACCTTGATGCTGTCGAGGTGCGAGAGCACGTCGAGCTTGGTGATCACCAGGTCCGTGAGTCCGTTCACCTGCACGGCGAAGCGCGCGATGAGCCCATCGAACCACCCGGCGCGTCGCTCCCGACCTGTGGTGGTGCCGTACTCGTGGCCGACCTCGATGAGTGAACGCCCGATCTCATCGGAGAGCTCCGTCGGGAACGGACCGGATCCCACGCGGGTGATGTAGGCCTTGGCGATGCCGAGGACGCGGTCGATGCGCTTGGGGCCGATGCCTACACCCGTGCACGCTCCACCGGCGGTGGGGCTCGACGAAGTCACGAACGGATACGTGCCGTGGTCAAGATCGAGCAGCGCGCCCTGGGCGCCCTCGAAGAGCACCCACTGATCGGCGTCGAGCGCCCGGTTGATCAGCGCGCTCGTTTCGGCGATGTGCGGCTTGATCCGCTCGGCGTACGCGAGGTACTCCTCGGCGATCTCGTCCACCGTGTAGGTGGGCAGACCGTAGACCTTCTCAAGGATGTCGTTCTTCTCAACGAGCGCCGCCTCGAGCTTCTTGCGGAAGATGTGCTCGTCGATGAGGTCCTGGATGCGCAGCCCCATGCGCGATGCCTTGTCCATGTACGCAGGTCCGATGCCGCGACGCGTGGTGCCGATCTCGAGTGAGCCGAGCCGGCGCTCGCTCGCACCATCGAGGTCACGGTGGTAGGGCATGATCAGGTGCGCGTTGCAGCTGATGAGCAGACGGTGCGTGGAGATGTCGTCAGCCTCGAGGCGGTCCATCTCCTCGAGCAGCACCTTGGGATCGATGACGCAGCCGTTACCGATGACCGGCGTGATGTGCGGGTACATGATGCCGCTCGGAATGAGATGCAGCTTCAGGGTCTTGCCCGCATGGATGACCGTGTGTCCTGCATTGTTGCCGCCCTGGAAGCGCACGACGTAATCGAAGTCGTCGGCGATCAGATCGGTGATCTTACCCTTGCCTTCGTCGCCCCACTGGGCGCCGACCAGCACGATACCCGCCATGTGATGAGCTCCTCGGTGTGTTCGGTCCCGCGGACTCTCGCCGCCGCTCCCGGACCGGGTGCATCGCCGAGCCAGGCGACGCACGCACGCATCCTCCCTCACAGTGGATGCGTGGGTAAGTATGATTGACCGGCGCGATCCGCGCCAGTCGGCGATGCGATCCCTCTACTCGAACGCCGAACGGAGCAGATCGTCGGCGTCTGCGTTGCAGGTCGGACAGCCGGTGTTCGGATCGGCGAGCGGTCCGCCATGCAGCGAGCAGGTGAAGGTGGCTGTCACACGTCTGCGCGTGCGGAACCGCTTGTTCGGGATGCGGATCGCCACGGTCAACCACGGACTCCCGTTCGCCGCCAGGACGACAGGGACGGGGCACCCCGCGCAGTCTTCCGGTCGCCAGGTCGCAGATCCCGCTTCGCGAGCCGCGCGACACTCCTGGACGTTCTTGCCCCGGGCGAAGTCTTCGTAGTAGAGCGCACACTCGGCGCCAGCGGGTGTTCTCATGGTGCATCTCCCGGGAATCGACTGGGTGACGATGGAACCTCTCGGTCAGGCCCAGCGTCATAGGAATAGTATCGTGTTTGTACAAGAGCGGTCCGGATCGACGGCAGCGCCCGTGCGGGCCTGCCGATCGACAGGGAGGGGTCACGATGCGACACACCCGATATATCGCGCTCGCGGTAGCGATGACGATGCTGTTCGCGCTGGCCGCGATGAGCGGCTGCACGAAGGACGAGCCCGAGCCGCCAGCCGCCAACGGTGAGACACCCGTTGAGCCAGATGGCGACACTGAGCCACTTGAGCCAACCGAGACGGTCACGCCGGAGCCGCAAGACGACATGGAAGTCACACTCTACTGGGTCTCCGCGGGTGAGAACGCGCTCGGCGTGAAGCGCACACTGCCGGGCACCGACGCCGTGGCCAAGGCCACGCTCGAGGCGCTCATCGCAGGACCGACCGACGCCGAGAAGACGACCTGGCCGGCGATCAGCTCGGCCATCCCTGAAGGCACCCGGCTCCTCGGCGTCACGATCGACGGCGGCATCGCGAAGGTCGACTTCTCAGAGGAGTTCGAGAGCGGCGGCGGCACCTTCAGCGTGACGTCCCGGCTGGCCCAGGTGGTCTACACGCTCGAGCAGTTCCCAACGGTGGACGGTGTCGAGTTCTACATCGAAGGCACACGCGCAGTCGAGTTCTCGAGCGAGGGCCTGATCCTGGACAAGCCGCAGACGCTCGACGACTTCGACGAGCTGCTTCCGATCGACGCGTAGCCTCCCGGAAGCGGAGAGCGGCGGTACGGCGAGAGCTGGGCGCTTATGCAGACTCTCCTATGCCGGCCGCGTGTTCGCAGTCGCTTCGGTACCCGGCCCGGTGGATGAGTCCGCCGGGCCGAACACTTTCCCGGTGGCCTTCACGTACCAGGCCGCCGACTGCACCTGCACGATGTATGCCGTTGCCAGCAGGAGCGCCGCCTCGGCGCCGAACGCCGTCATCGCGATACCGAGGGCTATCGACAGGTTCCGCATGACCGTGCCGTACACCACGGCGATGGCGTCTCCCCTGCCGAGCAGCGCTCGGCCGGCAAACGTGGCGATGACGTAATTGAGACCGTAGAAGACCAGCAGAGGCACGAGAATGCGCAGCACGAGCATCGGCTCTTGTGCGATCATCTTCGCCTTGAGCGCTATGGCCGCGAAGACGATCACGAGCACGCCGAGCGTCGACAGGCCCGGGAAGAGCGGGGCTATCCGCGCCTTGTAGCGAGGTTGGCCGTACCGCTTCACCAGAACCGCGCGGGTGAGCGTGCCGGCGATGAGCGGGATGCCGACCACGAAGACGACGGTCCGCAGTACTTCGAGGAAATCGACCTCGACCACAGCGCCGGCAAAGACGAGCAGGTACACGGGGGCAAGCAGCGACGCCGCGATCAGACCGATCACCGTCATCTTCACCGCCGCGGTGACGTTACCGCCAGCGAACCCCGTCCAACTGATGGTCATGCCGCTGGTTGGAAAGAGCCCCGCGAGCACCATGCCCACGAACAGACCCGGCTCTCCGGAGAAGAACAAGATGGCCAGCCCCCAGGCGAGCAGCGGCAGAGCGATGAAGTCGAGCGCCATCGCAAGCGCTATCGCGCGTCCATCCTTGAGGTCGAGCGCCTCGCTGATGCGGAAGTTCACGAGCATCGGGTAGACCATGAGCATGGTCATTGGAAGCACCAGTGCCTGGAGCGGTCTGACATCGAACAAGAGGCCCGCGGCCAGGCCGGCCACCATGGCAAGCGGGATCAGCAGCACGAGGCGCTTCGAGAGCGACGCCAGCGTACGGATGACCGGATGCAGCGGTGCGGCAGCCCGCGCTCCCGCCGAGGCGCCTGTGGCGGATGATGATCCGGACCCGGCTGTGGAGCCGGGGGCAGGGACTGAAGCGGATGTGGCGGTCACGACGAGGACACCTCCGAGTGGCGATTTATACCCAGGGGGGTATTCTCGTACCGTCAGACACGAGTGTCAAGCAGGGGTCAGAGGACCTCGGCGATAGCCCGCGCCGCGAGCAAGCCGCTCGCGCCTGACTGGATCAAGCCTCGTGTCACCCCAGCGCCATCGCCGATCGCATACAGACCGGTGATGTGCGTCTGAAGATCGGGTCCCACCTGCAACCGCGACGAGTAGAACTTCACCTCGACGCCGTACAGCAGCGTGCCGTCGGCCGCCACGCCCGGCACGAGAGTCTCGAGCGAGTCCAGGAAGTCGAGGATGTCCACAAGGTGCCGGTACGGCAGCACGAACGAGAGATCGCCGGGTGTTGCGCCGCGCAGAGTGGGCACCACGACCGATTCGGCGATGCGCTTGTCGGTGGAGCGGCGACCCGCACGCAAATCGCCAAGGCGCTGCACGAGGATGCCCTCACCCAGGAGGTTGGCGAGGCGGGCGATGGAGGTGCCGTAGGTGATCGGCT
The DNA here is from genome assembly GCA_036679125.1 of Actinomycetota bacterium. Classification (GTDB taxonomy): domain Bacteria; phylum Actinomycetota; class Coriobacteriia; order Anaerosomatales; family Anaerosomataceae; genus Anaerosoma. The sequence goes on from JAZIGI010000001.1 coordinate 26,387, forward strand.
CCTGGAAGGGATGCGTGAAGCTCTGACTCACCAGGACCGCGAAGTTGGTGTTCTCGGTGCGCTGTTCCGCATAGGAGTGTCCGTTCACGGTCACGATGTTGCCGTAGCTCTCCGTGGTTACCGCGCCATACGGGTTCATGCAGAAGGTGCGTACCTGGTCTCCGAACCTCCGTGAGTACTGGATGAGCTTCGCCTCGTACAGGGGCACCGTAAGCGGCTCCATCACCGGAGCCGGTACCTCGACGCGAACCCCGATGTCCACCGCGTTGTTGACGAGCGGGATCCCCAGGACCCGTGCCTGTGTGGCGAGCCAGTCCGCTCCATCGCGGCCGGGTGCGACGACCACCGCGGGGGCATCGATCATGGTGCCATCGGCCAACTCGACACCCTGGACCGTCCCCGCATGCTCGCGGATCCGGGCGACCTCCGTTCTGGTGCGGACCTCCACCCCCACCTCGACCAGGTGATCGTACATCGCCTGCAAGACCGCCGGAGAGCGATCGCTGCCGATATGGCGGATCCTCATGGGCACCAAGCGCATCCCCGCGAGGGTGGCATCATGGACGAGGCGCGCGGCTGTCCCGGCATCGGGACCGTGAACCTCGGTCGTTGCGCCAAATCGCAACCACATGCGATCGCTGTCGTCCACGAGCCGCTCGAGGTCCGCTGCGCCGAGATAGTCGCCCAGCCATCCACCCACATCGGTGGACAGGGTGAGCTTGCCATCGGAGAAGGCGCCGGCACCGCCCCAGCCGGTCATGATCGCGCATGTGGGACAGTTGACGCAGGATCGTTCGCGAGCCGGACACGACCGCTCGGATATGGGTCTGCCTCGCTCCAAGACGAGCACACGTGATCCCGGGCGACGCTCGGCCAATTCGATGGCCGCGAAGACTCCCGCTGGTCCGGCGCCGACGATGATCGCGTCATACCGTTGGTTGCTCACGGCGCGCTCCAATCCCCGTTGAGCCTACGGGTTGCGGGCGAGTGGCATGAACCGCGTGATCCGCTCCAGGTACGCGAGTCGGCAGCTGTCTACAGGGCCGTTGCGGTGCTTGGCCACGATGACCTCGGCCTCACCCTTGCCAGGGCGCCCCGGCTCCGGCTCGGCGGTGGGGTCGGTATTGCGGTCGATGAACATGACGACGTCTGCGTCCTGCTCGATGGCGCCCGACTCACGCAGGTCGGAGAGCTGCGGCCGTTTGGATGTGCGCTGCTCCACGGCACGCGAGAGCTGCGACAGCGCGATGATGGGGCACTCCAGCTCCTTGGCGAGGATCTTGAGTCCCCGGGAGATCTCGGCGATCTCGACCTGCCGGTTCTCCGAGCGGCGCCCATGCGGCTGCATGAGTTGCAGGTAGTCGACTACGATCAGGCGCGGCTCCTTGTCACGCAGCAAACGGCGCGCTTTGGCTCTCACCTCGAGGATCGAGATCGATGGCGTGTCGTCCACCCAAAGAGGAACCGAGCCAAGACGACCCATGGCCTGCATCAGGAGCGGCCAGTCCTCGTCGGCGAGATACCCGGTCCGGAGCTTCTGTGAGTCAACGCGCGCCTCGGCGCACAAGATGCGCTGCACCAGCTGTGAGGCCGCCATCTCGAGGCTGAAGACGGCCGTAGCCGCTCCGGATTTGGCCGCGTTCACGGCGATGTTGAGCGCCAGAGCCGTCTTCCCGACCGACGGGCGGGCTGCGAGGATGATCAGGTCTCCCTTGTGCATGCCGGCGAGGATCTTGTCGAGATCGGGGAAGCCGGTGGGAACACCGGTGATATGCGACTTGTGGTCGTAGAGGTGCTCGATCTCCTCGAAGCCGGACTTCATGAGCTCTTCGAGAGACTGGAAGCGCGAGGAGACGCGCTTGTTGGTCACGTCGAAGACCACCTTCTCCGCCCGCTCCACCACCTCATCTATGTCGTCGGGATTCTCGTACGACATCACCTGGATCGCGGTGCCAGCGCCGATGAGCTGGCGCAAGAGAGACGTGCGCTTCACGATGCGCGCGTAGTGCTCGGCGTTTGCGGCGGAGGGCACGAAGCCAGCGATATCGAGCAGGTACGTCTTGCCCCCGGCGGAATCCAGGTCGCCAGTCGACTCGAGGCGGGCTGCCACGGTGATCTGATCGATCGCCTCACCCCGCCTGTGGAGTTCGCCGATGGCCGAGAAGATGCGCTGATGCTGCGGACGGTAGAAGTCCTCAGCCTCTACGAGCGCAAGGCAGTTCTCGACCGCGTCGGTCGACAGGAACATAGAGCCGAGCACGGACTGCTCCGCTTCATTGTTGTGAGGCGGCACCCGCTCTCGCAGGGCCTGCATACCGTCGTCGGCCATCTATGCTCCTTATAGCGGGCGTGCGTGGCGCCGCCGGGCGGCGCCACCCTTGCCCGGCCTCGAACCGCTACTCCGCGTCCGCGTCGCTCTCGTCAGCGCCGTCCGCGTCAGCCTCGACGTCCGTTTCAGCCTCGACGTCCACAACGGCGTCAGCTTCGACTTCGGCCTGCTCTACCGCCGCAGCGGCGGCCTCAGCAACAGCAGCCGCACCCCCGATCGGCACGACGTTCAGCGTGATCTGAGCCGTGACCTCGTCATACAGACGCACGTCGATGACGTGCTCGCCAACGGTCTTGATGTGACCGTGGAGGTCGAGCTTCCTGCGGTCGACGTCCACACCGATCTGATCGGCGAGCGCGTCAGCGACCATGCCGCCGGTCACAGAGCCGTAGAGCTTGCCGCCGTCGCCGGCCTTCATCTCGATGACGATCGACTTGCCGCTGACCTGGGCCGCATGGGCCTCGGCCTCGGCGCGCTTCGTCTCTTCGCGCTTCTTGATGTTATGCACCCGGGCCTCGAGCTGCTTGAGGTTTCCGGGGGTGGCCTGGATGGCCATCTTGCGGGGCAGCAGGTAGTTCGTGGCAAAGCCACGGGCGACCTCGATCACGTCGCCTTCCTTCCCTCTGCCCTTCACATCGGACAACAGGATGACCTTCATCGTTTCTCCTACTCACTCCTCACCGCTCCACTATGGAGCGATGCGGTTCAGTACTGCGTCGGATCATCTGGCCCCGGGGTGCCCGCAGGCCCCTCGGGGGTGGCTCCGTCCCGCGGCAATCGCCGGAGATTGAGCCATACATCAGCCAGCCCCGTGAGGCTGACCGCCGGAACGAACATCTCGGTTGCTCCAAGAAGAGCGAACCCCATGGCACGCACCGGCCGCGACAGGTTGGCACGGCGATAGAGCCCCGCGAACACCGCGACCCCCTGCAGGAGGAACACCATCCGGGTGACCACCAACAGGTTCATGCCCAACACCTCGATCACCGGCACGCTCGCAGCCATCAGTCGCCCGGCGGCGAGCAGCGCGATCGACCCGATCGCCAGCAACACGAAGCGAGGATCGAGATCCACGTCCGCGAGCGCCGGGAACGGTTCGATCCGGGGATCGAGTCGTGAACCTGACGTGCTTGCAACCACCACCGTGAACAGCGCCGCGAGCATGTTGAGCACCACGAGCATCGCCGGCCAGCTGGTGGCGAACATCTCGCTGTACTCCTCCGCCATGCCCACGAGTCCAACCATCTCGCGTGCGCCAGCCATCACATACTCGGCCAGTCCCATACCAGCCCCCGCGGCGAGGAGCACGAGCGCCCCCACCTCCGCTACAGACAGCAGAAGCGCCACGAGCGCCGCGGTTTGAAGCGCCGGGACCCGCCGAAGCAGCCACGGCGTCAACAGACCAGCGATCGCGAGCGATCCGGCTATCCAGGCCGCATGCACGTACGGCACCCGCGCCGTGATAGGGACCCCCATCAGCGGAACGAACACGATGTACGCGGACAGCGAGGCGAGCACGGTTGCCACGACACCTCCGACGATGGCGGCGATGGCCGCCACGCCAGCACGCCTCCGCAGCGCCAGTACCACCAGCGCTGACGCGGAGACCGGCAGACCCACCATCGGATGGACGAGCACGACGAGCAGAGCTCCCCCTACCGCGGCAAGCGCGAGCAGGAGCGTGCGTCCTCCATCCGGGGCGGCCGGAGTGTTATCGGCGGCCCTTGCCATCGACCTTTCCGCTCACCACAGGCACGGCGTAGGGGATCAGCGCCATCTCGCGTGCGCGCTTGACCGCCGTCGCCACCTGGTGCTGGTGCTGGGCGCAGTTGCCCGACACCCGACGCGGCTTGATCTTGCCACGGTCGGTCGTGTACTTGCGGAGCATGTTGATGTCTTTGTAGTCGATGTACTCGACCTTGTCCTTGCAGAACGCGCAGTACCGCCGCTTCGGCTTCCTTGCGTAGTCGCTCATGTGCATGTACCTCCTTCCAGACCCTCTCGGGTGGTGTTCTACGACCGCGGGCGGGAGGGGCCCGCCGCGATCGGACGTATTGCTAGAACGGGATCTCTTCTCCCAGATCGTCGGAGCCGGCTGACGGTGCCGGTGCGGAGCCGTAGCTGCCGGAACCACCAGAACCGCCATCGCGCGAGGACATGAATTCGACCTCGTCGGCGATGACCTCGATGGCGCTGCGCTTGTCGCCCTGTGGGGTCTCCCACTGACGCCAACGGAGTTTGCCCTCGATCGCAACCTTCGAGCCCTTGGAGAGGAACCGTGAGAGGGCCTCACCGCGGGCACCGAACACGGTGACGTCGATGAAGTTCGGGTAGTCCTCCCACTCGCCCGTCTGCTGGTTCTTGCGACGGTCGTTCACAGCGACGCCGAGACGAAGCACGCTCGTGCCGCCACCCGTCGAACGGAGCTCGGGGTCGCGCGTAAGGTTGCCTGAGATGACCACTCTGTTGATGCTCATTGCTGATGCCACCTTCACTGTAGAGACCGGTCGTTACCGACCGACCCGGTGCTTAAGCCAGGTCGTCACGACGGACGACCATGAAGCGAAGAACCTGGTCGGTGATGTTCAGGACACGGTCGAGCTCGGCGACGGTAGCGGTGTTCGCATGGAACAGGACGACCTGGTAGTCGCCCTCCTCGGTGTGGTCGATCTCGTGAGCGAGGCGGCGCTTGCCCCACGCTTCCTCAGAATCGACAGTACCGCCCTCGGCGGTGAGGATGCCCCGGACCTTCTCCAGGACGGCCTCCCGCGCCTCGTCGTCGAGGTTGGGGCGCATGATGAGCATGAGTTCGTAAGCCTTCAATGTTTCACCTCCCTTGGGCTTTGCGGCCCCGGGACCATGAAGGCATCGCCCGGAGCAGGAAATGAAGCTTACGGAGTGTAACAGAGACCCGACCGTCTCACAACCACACTACCCCCGGTCTCTGACACCCCGTCGCTCCGCATCACCGTACGCGCACCAACGCCTTCACTCGCACGGCTCCCGCAACGGCGGCGACGAGCGTTGCCGCCAGTGCAAGCGATCTGGTCACGGCCTCGCCAACAGCGCCGGCCGTAGGCCCGAGGATCGAGCGCCCGCTGACCCACGTACCGCCGCCGGCCACATCACCTGTCTTCGGGGCGAAGCCATGCTCCGCGCCCGTGGATGAGACCCCCGCCTGCCGCAGGAGCCGGGCTTGGCGTACCCTCGTATCGACTCTCGGTGACCCGGCGGACACGATCTCGCTGACAGCACCGGCACCGACCAGACCTCCTTGACTCGCGGTGACCACCGGTGTGACAGCCACGCCCGTGGATGTCGCCCGGCCGGTCTGATCGGCATGCGCATCCTCGACGCTCGGGCGCTGCGAAGAGACCGGAGCCTCCGCCGCTGCACCGGGCAGCGGGGACCCCACCTCAGATGAGCCAGCCGCGCCAGGTGCCTCATCAGCCGATGGCGGCGCCTGGACCGGTGAGGCCGTCATCGCGGGCAGGAGCGGTGTCGGGTCGATGTACCGATCTCCCTGACGCAGGCCGACATGCAGGTGCGGCATATCGGAGGAGTCATCACCGGCAGTCGCGAGGCGACCGAGAGAGTCTCCGCCCGCCACGACCATGCCCGAGCGGACGTACGATCCGTCAAGCGGCAACAGGCTGATGCGGAACCCGTCCGGCGTCTCGATGGTCACCGCTACGCACGTGCCGCCCCCGTCCGCAGGAACCGCCCCCGCAAACACCACCTGCCCGGATACCGGTGAGCGTACCTGGGCCCCGGGCTCGGCCTGCAGATCGACACCGCAATGGACTCCGGCAGGCCTTGATGCGCCGAACGGGACTACGATCACCGGCTCATCGACCGGCGGCGACCACATCGCCGCCCATGCTGGAGGACCGGAGGCCACCATGCATACGAGCCCGAGCGCCGCCAGCGCACACGACATGCACCTCATGACACACCCCTCTCTCGATCGCCTGCCGAGAGGGGGTGGCGGGCCAGTACGAACGCGTGTTCGTATACTACCAGCCGGACGGCCCCGAGAAGCGGTGTTCCGACGGATGGCTGCATGCCCTGATGAACGGGGCTGCTTGCAGGGACGCGCGCACACACGCATGGGCGAACGCGTGATCCGGGACCGCTACGCCCGCTATCGCCGACACTGCCCTACACATGACGAAAGAGCCGTAGCGGCCCTTTCGAAAGGCATCATGGAGCGGGTGACGGGACTCGAACCCGCGACACTCGGCTTGGGAAGCCGATGCTCTACCACTGAGCTACACCCGCGCGGTGCCTGCGTATTGTAGGACACCGTCCGAACGCGCGGCAAATCACACGCCCATCGTGTCCTCGACGCGGGCGCGCAGCCTGTCTGCAAGGAACGCCACGAGGGCGATCATGGAGAGCACGATCGCCCAGACCACCTTGACCGGACTCACGGGGTCGTCGACCCTGTGACCCGGAGTGACCACTTCAAGCGAACTCGCGTGGATGTCCATGTCCCCGCCATGCTCGGGACACGCGGCGTTGAATGTACCCGAGATGCGTACGACATCGCCCTCGTGTTCATGATCACCGAAGGTGAGCTCCCCCTTCGTCGACTCCAGGGGGATCCAGACGGCCATACCGCTGTTGTAGCCACCCAGCGGAGCGCCCTCTTCGACGTTGCGATCGCGGTATGCATCGTCGTTGAGATGCAGCCATGCCATGTCACCGCGTGTCATCATCTCGCCGATGACCTCGCCGGTGAAGATGATGGTGTCGCCGTCGAACTCCTCCGGTGACTCCACGAGTTCCGAACTCGACGGTTCGAAGTCACCGGTGGCATCGGATGCGAACGCATGACCCGGCACCAGGGCCATCAGAATACCCAGTGTGAGCGCCAGGCCGACACTCCACGGACGCGACACAGGCACGGTCATCGCCGCCCCCTGACGAGTGAGACTGCGTATCCGCCGAGGACGAAGACCGACATGAACTCGAGCCGGCCCAGCCACATCGCAAAGATGTACAGCGCCTTCAGCCCCTCAGGCATCGAGGGCGACGTGACCCCGCACGAAAGCCCGGTGTTCGATGCCGCGGAGACACCCTCGAAGACGGCGTCAGCGAAGTCGTAGCCGTACAGGACCCCCGCAAGCGTCATCAGCGCATAGAGCAGCACATAGGCGATGGTGATGGTCATCGCCGAGCGAACGAGCCCGTCGCTCAGCGTGATGTCACGGATGTGATGGTAGCGCTCGGTGATGAGCGCGTGCTCGGGGGACACCCACTTGCGGATATCCTGCAGGAACGCCTTTGCGATGACACCGACCCTGATGCCCTTGATGCCACCGGCCGTAGAGCACGCCGATGCGCCGATCGCCATCGCGATGGTCGTCGCCAGCATGCCGATCGGACCCCACTGCGTGACGAAGGCGCGCGAGTAGATCGTTGAGAATCCGGTGGTGGTATGGCCCGAGGCGAGTTGGTAGAACACCTTCCGGAACAGGACCATCGCATCCGAGTACACGCCCGCCTTCGCCAGGGCGAACGTCGCGATGAGCACCAGCAGGGTCAGCGTGATCGCGAACGACACCGTTTCGACATTGCGCCTGATCTCCCGACGGTTGCCGGTCCAGACCGCCCAGTGAAGCGCGAAATTGAACGACCCGGCGATCATGACCACGATTGCGATCAACTCGTAGGCGAGCGAGTGATAGTAGAGAGTGTTGTACGACTGTGGGGCGAAGCCACCCGTCGACCACGCACCCATGTACACCCACAGCCCGTGCAGCACCGCGCGCACCGGGTCTTGCCCGAGCGCAAGGCCAGCGATCGCGAGTGCCGCCGCGCCGATCGCCAGCCATACGAGTGAGACCAGCCAGATGGCGCGGGCGGTCTGCACCACGTTCGGCAGAAGCCGTTCGTCCTTGCCTTCTCCCACGTACACCGTGTACGCACCTGCCGCGCCTTTGAACAGGAACGTCAGCGCGATCACCACGATCCCCTGACCACCCGCGAAGGTGAGCAGGTGGCGCCACATGTTGAGACCGTGAGCGATGTGGTCGAGGTCCTGCATCAGATACAGGCCGGTCGTTGTGTACCCGCTCATCACATCGAACATCGCGTCGAGGTACGACCCCATGTGGCCCGAGAGCCAGTGAGGCATCGCTCCGATGGCCGTGGCGACCAACCATGAACTCGACGCCACCACGAGGCCGTGGCTCCAGCCAAGATCGCGGTCGGTGCGACATACGGCCTGCGTCCCGTAGCCGAACGCCATGCACAACGAGATGCTGATGACGAAGTCGACGACCGTGTCCCACTCGCCGAACGCGATCGACGTCAGCAAGGGGACCACCATCAGGAAGCCGATGCCGATGACGATCTTGCCCGTGTATTTGCCGATGACCAGATGGTCTTCGCGGCGGGGTCTGAGCAGCATCTAGAAGACCACCCCGGCAAGCACGGCGACTCCGAACGCGATCGCTCCGAGCACGGCGATATAGACGACCTCGGTCACCAGACCACCGAGGTACTGAGGCCATAGCTCGCGCCGCGTGAGCCCGCGGTCGAGCGACCGTCCCCCACGCATCGCTTCTAGGCTCCAGTCAGCGCTTTCTTGAGCGCACGCTCGTGGGAGACGTTGGTGAACGCGATCACCACATCACCCGGCTGCATCTCCGTGTCTCCGTGCACCGCCATGACGCTGTCTCCCCTGAGCAACGCCACGATCACGCAATCGACCGGCAGGTTCAGGTCGGCGACCTTCTTGCCACACACGACACAACGATCGACGGGCAACTCGATCTCCACGATGGCCATATCGCCTTTCCGAAGGGCCATCAGCGTACGCATATCGCCGATGGTCGCTTCCTCCTCGATCAGGCGGGAGATTATGGTGGTCGACGAGATCGCCTCGATGCCGAGGGCATGGAAGATGTGCTCGTTCTTCGGATTGTTGACCCTGGCGACGGCGCGCGGCACGCCAAAAGCGATTCTCGCGAGCTGACACGCCACCAGGTTGTCGTCGTCATCGCCGGTGGCGGCGACGAAGACATCCGCACGGGTGACGCCCGCGTCTTCCTGGTAGACCGAGTCGCACCCGTCACCAAGGATGATCAACGGATCGCCGGGAAGCTCCGTCGCGAGCTTGCGCGCGACCTCCTCACGCTTCTCGATGAGTGACACCGCATGGCCGTGCTCGAGCAGCTGTCGCGCGAGATACGAGGCGACCTTGCCACCGCCGTTGATGACGACGTACATGGCCTACTCCTTCATGAAGCGCTCGACCTTGGCGAACGCCTCGTCCTTGACCGATGCGAACACGATGTCGCCCTCGTGCAGCACCATGTCACCATCAGGCACATGGGCCGCACGTCCACGCACGACGCTGAAGATGCGGAAGCGCCGACCGATCTCAACGTCTGACACCCGCTCACCTTCCATCGCCGGTCCAGCCTGGAACTCGATCACCTCGATGTCCTCGATCGAGTTCAGGTGATGTCCGTGGCCCGCCTTGACCTTCTCCACAAGAGACTCGGCGACAAGCGTGGTGCCGCACACGTAGTCGAGGTCCAGCTGCTGATATGTGCGCTCACGAACGGGGTTGTAGAGACGCGCGACCACATGCTTCACGCCGAAGATCTTGCGCGCGACCTCACAGGTCATCAGGTTGGTGTTGTCCAGGTCCGTCGTGGCCGCAAGGGCGTCGGCCTCGCGGATACCGGCCTGCTCGAGGGTCTCCTCGTCGAAACCGAGGCCGCGGATCGTGACTCCGTTGAACGTGCCGCCGAGGCGCCTGAACGCCGTTTCGTCGCGATCGATCACCACGACGTTGTGGCCCTCGATCGAGAGCATCGTTGCGAGCTGAGAGCCGACTCGCCCGCATCCGACGACGATGATGTTCATGACCTCGCCTGCCCTCTGTCCCTGCCGCCGGCGCCCCCGGCCTCGACAACAACGGCTGACGCTACTCCCTGTTCGTGGCGCCGTCAATATGCCCGGCGAACCGATCGTCAGCCCCTGTCACTGACCGGGGACACAACCACAACGGGCGCCCCGAGGGGCGCCCGTTGGTGTCAACGCCCGAAGGCGTGGCAGCTACTTGCCGATCTTGAAGATCTTCGTCCCGCACTCGGGGCACAGACCCTGCGTGGCCGGACGGCCGTTCTTCATGGTGATCTCCTGCGCGTCCTTGATCTCACGCTTGGCCTTGCACTTGACGCAGTAGCCTTCCTTCGCCGCCATGTGCGCTACCTCCTCGATCCTGTTGTCGTGTCCCCCGTGGGGTTCCATTTCGCGTGGAAGCGCGAACGCTTCCCCGCAACTATACACCGTACGTACCCGCTGTGAAGCGTAGCCGTCGAGCAAACAAGCATAAGAACGCTGCCGCGATGAGTACGAGCACGCCCCATGTCGCGCCAGCGGCGATCCAGAACCGCAGCGGGAAGACCCTGATGAGGAGCGCTTCGTAAGGAAACACCCACGTCCCCTCGGCGAAGAACAGGGAGTGGAACCAGGCGAAGAGGGCGTCGAAGTCCAGCAGCCCCGCGAGTATCGCGAGCGCCGTCGCGCTCAACAAAGCCGCGGAGGCGGTGCCAGCCGCCCGCGACAATCGCCGCCGTCCATCCGGGGTCCGCCACCGGATCGCGGCCCAGGCCGGCACGAGCACCAGCAGCACCAGCGTGAGCCATCGCGTGGGAACGACCACGTCGCGCACGTCCGCCAGATGCGACACGGCAGCCGCGTCGAACGCCGGCACGCCCTCGATCATCTCGGGCAGGTCGGGTGCGTCCCGGTCGACGACGAAACGGCGGACGCTCTCAGCCGCCTCGAGCGTGGTCTGTTCGCCCAGCCCGGTCGCTTCGGCGCTGCCCACGACCCTGACCAGGGCGTTCACGTACGCCGGAGTGGTCAGCACCCAGAGGGAAAGGCCCAGGACCAACAGGAGGATCGCGAGTGCCGCCGCCGATATCTCAGCGGCGCGTACCGCCGCACGAGGGTCACCTGAGGATGTCATCGCTCGACATGCCCGCACCGGGTACCGACGTACGCACGCCATTGCCGCCGGCGAGCACTGCAAGTGAGAGCATGCCGTCGGCAGCCTCGAGGAGCGCATCGTGCGACACGCCGTCTGCGGGCAGGAACGCAACGCCCACGCTGACAGTCACGCTCACACCGCTCACGCGAAGCGACTCCACCGCCTGCCGGAACGTCTCGGCGATCGAGTACGCGCGGTGCTCGAGCGGCGTGCGGTCGGAGAGGCCGCGGGCGACTTCGGGCACGATGAGGGCCAGCTCCTCGCCCCCGATGCGGCAGGCCGTGTTCACGTGCCAGCCGTCGACGCCCGTGTCGGCGCTCGCGATGTCCTTGAGCAGTCGAGCGATCGAGGCGAGGATCTCATCGCCCACCTCGACACCGAAGGTGCGATTGACCTCGCCGAAGTGGTCGATGTCGGCGAGTATCAGCGCCACCTGACGGTTGTTACGCATGGCGCGCTCGCACTCGGTCATCAGGACACGCTGGAAGTAGTGCCGGTTGTACAGCCCCGTCAGATCGTCGACGAACGAGCTCTCCCGTAGCTCGGACTCACGGACCCGGATCGTCTTCATCATCAGCATGCCGACGAGCGCGGCGCCCGAGAACAGCGTGACCTGCCACAGGTAGCGCACCAGCACGTACGTGATGTTCTGTTCAAGGCCCGACGTCACGAAGGGGAGTTCGACATGACGGAGCAGTCCTGTGTAGTCGCCGAGGAGAACGGCGCCGTATAGGACCGCCGCACCCGCAACGAGCATCCAGACCTGCGAGCGACGGGGCAGGATGAACGCGGCCTCCAGGATGAAGACGAGGTACATGGCGGAGAACCACGAGTAGACGCCGCCGCTGTAGTAGACGAGCACCGTGGCGACGAGCATGTCGAACAGCAGTTGCGCCTGGTTCAGGAAAGCGACGTTGGCCACCTTCGGCAGCACCGCCTGGTAGAACCCGTTGTACATGAGCACGAAGATCAACGCGATCGCCGGGATGGTCATGTTCCGGGTCAGCGAATCGAGATCCGTTGAGGAGGCATACACGCTGGCGCCGACGACCGAGAAGATCGCGAGCACCGCTACGATGGCCCAGCGTACGCGGATGACGAGTCGCACGCGCTCGACGTTCGAGCGCAGCGCCTCGATGTCATACTGGGTGGGCTGCTCACGCCATGACACGACGGCGCCACGCGCCAGTGTCTTGGCGATCCTGCTCTGTATCACGCACGGCCTCCATGCGAGGGTACCCGCCTGCCAGGTGCCGAGTGTAGCACGCGCTGGGGCGCGCCCACGCCCGACGGCGCCTACAGGTCGCGGACCAGCGCGCTCACGAAGTCGACGGCCTGCTCGACGGTGTCAGCCGAGACCGCGTCCACGGTGTCGGTGTGCCAGTGCCAGTTGGGCAGCCGATCGTTGATGTCGAACGCCATCACGCTCATCGCCCGGAAGCCCTGCGCCAGAGCGACGACGGCGTCGCCGGTGGCGCCCATGCGCTGCCGGCCGCGCACCGACAGCCCCTGCTCCCGCACGGTCCGCTTGGCTTGAGACACCAGTCGTCGATCGGCATGTAGCCGACGCGTCACCCCCTCGTGGGTGATGAATGAGATGGCGCCAGCGCCGACAGTATCGATGTTGATGATGGCCGCACCCCTCAGGTCGCTGCCATACGCGTCGAGCAGCGCCCGCATCCCGTAGCCTCCGGGCTCGCCGGCACCGGTGGCCACGAACCAGATCTCCTTCTCGGCAAGCGCCCTGTCCACGCCGTCGGTGACCTGCCTGCGGATGCGCGCGGCGAGCTCGGTCGGATCGAGCGAACCGGTGATGTCGCCGCCGGCAGACCCGGCCTTGAAGCCGAACTCATCATCGTCGTTCTCGAGGTTCTCCCACGAGCCGATCTGCTTGCCCGCGCGGCGGACATCGAACCCACGGCCGATACCGAGCCAATCGCGAAGGCCGTGGCCCTCGTCATCCGACTCACGGCGCTCCTTGCGAGAACGTGTGCGCCCTTCCCTCGACCAGTCGTCATAGGACGTGTCATCAGGGGGTGTGGCCTCAGCGTCGGCGATCGGTCCCTCCTCGACCCGCACGGCCTCGGGAGCGTCTTCCAGATCGAACGAGCCCTGGCCCGCGGCCGGCTCGATGTCGTCCCAGCCGCTTCCGAGGTCCAGCGGTCCCGACAGGTCGGCCGGCGCCGTGTAGGCCGGCGTCGGCTCCGCATGGCCTGCGGGCCCCTGGTCGTCCCAGCCGTCGTCAAGCGGTATACGCGGAGCGGGTGCGGGTTCCGCCGAGGGCCACCCGTCGTCTTCGGTATCGATGTCGCCGAGAGGCATGAGCATCTGCGTCTCGCCAGCTGCGGAGGTCATCGGCCGGTACTCCAGCACGATATCGTCGTCGAGCCCGCCCGCCTCGATGACCGCCTCGGCGCCCCGGCGCACGGGTGCATACGTGCGCCCTTCGGCGGACTCGGGTACGGTCGCTTGCATGACCGCCAGCATCGCCGCCACGCCGGATGCGTTGTCGTTGGCGCCATCGGTGGCGTGGCCGAGGATCTCGCGCTGCACTCCAGCCGCGATCGGCAGGAGCCAGAAGGCGGCGACCAGGATCGCAAGATACCCCGTCCAGGGCTTCCATGCGGCTGCGAACGGCAGCGAGGTGAACGCCAGCCACACGACCAGCCCGACCGGGACCCACTGCATCAGCTTCACGACCAGCGCGCCATGGCGGACGAGCCCTGGGCTCGAAAGGAACGACGGCTTGGCCGTGTCGTAGTGCGCGACGATCACCACGCGCTGCAAACGCTCGTTGCGCCGGGCGCGCGGGACGTGGCGGGCGATGATGTTCTGGCTGGGACCCTGTCCCAGGAAACGCGCGAGACTGAACCGCATGCCAAGATCCAGCCACACCAGCACCGCGACCACCACGCCAAGGGCGAGCGCAGGCAGACTCCACCAGACGGAAAGGACCGCGGCTGCCACGATGAGAACGCCGTACACGATGTGGGCCCGCGCGTCGGAGCGCGGCGAATCGAACTCCTGCCGCTCGACGTCGAGATTGTGTGCGCGGAAGACCGACTCGATGTACTCAGCCGCCTCGGCCTCGGCGTCAGTGGTCGCCGGCCGTGGACCGATGGCGTCGGCGAGACGGTTGATGTGCTCCATCACCTGCGACATGGCTGCTCCAAGCACTCGGTCGACGTGCCGGCCGAACGGCCGCCCTGGTGCAATGATACCGTAGCCGCGCACGCTCTACGCACCGGGCGTCGGCAGCGTGGACGCAGCGTCACCGGCTGCGCGCCGGCTCGGGCTACCGCTCGTCTTCGGATCCATCGGCCGTGATCATGGTACGGCGGATCGATGATTGACTCGTCTTGCCGTACACCTCGATCTGATCGACAGCCACGAGTCGGCCCGGCTCCGACCGGGAGAAGTACAGGATCGAGGCCCCGTGTGGGATATGCGGGTCGGGCCGCAGTTCGGTGAAGTGCACGCCTCCGGTGGTGCCGGAGCCGAGGAGCACCGTCCCGTCCTCCATGGCGAACGACGGCGTATGCGTATGCCCTGAGACGACGATCGAAGCACGCCCGATGAAGGGCCTCCCGCTCGCGGGGTCGTGCACGGCCACGATGTCGAACTGGTCGGGGTCGCGCGCGTCCGCGATCTCCTGACCACGCTCACGAGCGCGCCGGGAGTCGGGTTCCACCCCCGGCCCCGCCGACGCCGGATCGCCGATGCCGAGGATGACCAGTCCGCGCGCGGTGGTGGTCGTTTCGTCGTCGAGCACCGTCACGCCGCTCGCTGCGATGCGCGTCACGAGGTCGGGGGCGTCGTGGTTGCCAGGCACGAACACGTACGGGCGTCCGCTCATCTGGGCGATCGCGAGCGCGGCCTCCTGCTCGGTGCCGAAGTGGGAGATGTCGCCGGTGTCGAGTATCAGCTCAGCGTTGTAGGCACGCGCGAGGTCCAGGGTGAGCTGCATCCCGACGGGATCGAGGTGCAGGTCGGTGACGTGCAAGACCCGGTACGTATCGGGCAGCGAGCCCCCGCCCGTGAAGGACTGATCGACCCCGTAGTACGCGGCGAGGTCGGATGCCAGGGAACGGACCTGCCGCTGCAGGCCTTCGATGTCGGAGAGCCGGTCTTGCACGAGCGCGATGGCGCCCGGGGCGTAGCTGAGGGCGCCGTTGTAGGTGGGCTCGGCGAACGCGCCCGGTTCGAAGGTCGCGGCGCCGAGACCGAGCGTGCCCCCGCACACCGTGATGACGACGGCGAGCGCGAGAGCGGTGAACCTCCGGGACCGCGTGAACGCGAACGCCGCGAGCCCTGCGGCGAGCAGCCCGGCGAGCGTCCCCCGCACACCAGCCGTGACCACGGCGCGCATCGCCGAGCCGGTCCACGCCTCAAGGTCCGTACCGTCGGGCACACCTTCGGCCGCCAGCGCCTCAAGCCCGGCGATGTCGACCTCGTCGAGCCGCACCTCGGCATCAAGCGGCGCGGCATGGGTGTCGGCCGAGATGCTCCCGAATGGCGGGAAGGCGAGCGTGGTCGCACCGTCGAAAGCGGGTGTGAGCCGCACAGCCACCGAGAGTGGGCCGATCTCATCGGTCACGACGGCGGCGGCGGTGAATGCGAGGATGCCGATCGCGACCGCCAGCAGGATCGCTGCCGATCGGCTCACCGCATGTGGGAATGTGATGGTCGTGCGCGTGGACTTCATGACACAACGATACGCCCTGGACCCGGCATGTGCGCCTCCGGATCCAGGACGTATCGCATGGTCACACTCTCAACGGCCGGTCACTGCCCCATCTCGGGCATGCCGCTCTGATGGCACTCGAAGCACTGGCTCATGCGGTATGAGGCGTGCTCCGCCACGACCGCGGGGTCGTCGCTGTGACAGACACAGCCCGGGATCTCCACGGCGAGCAGATCGGATCCGCTCCCGGACGCGCCGACCGGAGTCTGTGTCGACACGACCCCCGGAGGCGCCGCGGCCTCAGACGACGTCTGCGGGGTCACCGGCTTGCCGAAGGCGAACATCGCGACAACGAGCGCGGCCGTGACGAGCACCGCCGAACCAGCGATCAGCACGATGCGCTTCCGCGTGCGTGCCATGAGCTACGCCACGCTCTCGCCGAGGATGGCCTCGAGGTCGGCCGCGGCCGACTCGCCGATCGGCTTGATCGCGAAGTTGTCCACGAGCACCTGCAGCACCGCGGGCGTGATGAACGCCGGGAGCGTCGGGCCAAGCCGGATATCCGTGATGCCGAGGTGGAGCAGCGTCAGCAGGATCGCCACGGCTTTCTGCTCGTACCACGACAGGATCATCGACAGCGGCAGCTCGTTCACACCCACTTCGAACGCCTCGGCGAGCGCGACCGCGATCTTGATGGCCGAGTAGGCGTCGTTGCACTGGCCCACGTCGAGCAGACGCGGGATGCCGCCGATCTCGCCGATCTGGTGATCGAAGAAGCGGAACTTACCGCACGCGAGCGTGAGGATGACCGTGTCGGACGGAGACTGGTCCACGAAATCGGTGTAGTAGCTGCGACCCGGCTTCGCGCCGTCGCACCCGCCCACCAGGAAGAAGTGGCGGATGGCACCGCTCTTCACGGCCTCGATGACCGTGGGGGCCACGGACATGACCGCGTTGCGGCCGAAGCCCACCATCACGGAGCCACCGTCGAACTCGTCGGTGAACCCTGGGAGCTCGAGCGCACGGTCGATCACAGCCTTGAAGTCGCCGTTCTCCACGTGCTTCGCGCTCGGATGCGCCACGCGGCCAGTAGTGAAGATGTTGTCGGCGTATGTTTCGCGCGGGTTCTGGATGCAGTTGGTGGTCATGAGCACCGCGCCCGGGAACGCATCGAACTCCTTGCGCTGGTTCTGCCATGCCGTGCCGTAGTTGCCGTAGAAGTGGCGGTGCTTCTTGAGCTCCGGATAGCCGTGCGCCGGCAGCATCTCGCCATGCGTGTAGATGTCGATGCCGAGGCCCTCGGTCTGCTCGAGAAGCTCCTTCAGGTCCTTGAGGTCGTGGCCGGAGACCACGATCGCCTTGTTGGGGCGATGACCGAGCGGCACGCTCGTGGGGACCGGGTGCCCATACGCACCGGTGTTGGCGGCGTCGAGCAGCTCCATGACGCGGAGGTTGACCTCACCGGTCTTGAGCGCGAGCGCCACCCAGCCGTTCAGGTCGATGCTGGGGTCGGAGAGCGCGGCGAGAAGCTCATGCTCGAAGCCGTACACGACCGGGTCGGTGTGGCCGAGCACGCGGGCATGGTCGGCGTAGGCCGCGATGCCCTTGAGGCCGTAGACGGCGGTCTGCTGGAGCGCCTGGACGTTCTCGTCGCGATCGTGGTCGGAGAAGATGCCGACGGCCTCGCCCTGCGCGATCAGCTCCTCGAGCGTTGCGGCCGGCTCGAATGCCACCGCCGGATCGTCAGTCGGCACGACGCCGCCCGCGGCCTCGACCTTGGCACGGAGCGCGGACTTGACCTCGGTACCGCGGCGGATCAGACCCGCGAGATGCTCGGCGTCGAAGTCCACGTTGGTCACTGTCGTGAAGAGCGCGCCGTTGACGTACTCATCGGCGACGTCATCAGTGACCCCGACCTTGGCGCCAGCGACCGCGATGGTCGCGATGCCCTTGAGCTGGTGGATCAGGAGGTCCTGCAGCGCCGCCACCTCGGGCGTCTTGCCGCACACGCCAACGGTGGTGCATCCCACGCCCTTGCTTGCCTGTTCGCACTGGTTACAGAACACGTGCCATCACTCCTTCTTGTCGAGGCGACTGACCCCACGGGTCCGCCGCTGATTGTTCCTAGCCGTGGATGAGCGCCGGCAGGCAGCGGGTGCAGACCCACTCGCTCCGGCCCTGCTGACGGACGGGGAGAAGCGGTGCATGATCCTCGTCGACCCCGCACTTGAAGCAGACCTGCGGGATGTACGTCTTCTGCTTCTCAGCGATGATCGGCTCGGCCGCTTCGTGGTCGAACGGTACCGCCTCGCGGGTCTCCAGCGTGAGCGCCCCGGTGGGGCACACGCCGAGGCAGAAGCCGGCGCCGTCACATAGCTCCTCGCGAATGACCTTCGCCTTGCCATCCACCATCACGATGGCTCCCTCGGCACACGGGCTCACGCATACTCCGCACCCTGTGCACAGGTCCTCGTCGATCCTTACGATCTGTCGTGTCACTGTCGTCGTCACGCTCGTTCCTCTCTCGAATCGCCGCTATCTGGCAGCGTCGTCTTCTGTGGCGGTCGGCCCGTCCGCCTGTCGTCTGGCCATCTCGCGTTTCCACTTCATAGCCTCGAGTGCGTGCTTGATGCCCGGGATCGCATAGCCGTGGAACATCGACCGCGGCCCCGCGTAGCTCATCATCTGGCGCTGCCAATCGGACTCGTCGCGCTTGTAGCAATGGGTGTCACAGTGCGCGCAGAACGGCTTGGGGTCCTTCGGACAGAAGGCCCGGCGCTTCTCCGCGTACCGGATGTGCCCGGCGCACTCCTCGCACATGTGCGGAACCCGGTTCCCGTACACGCCGAGCGCACTCGCATCGCTCGTGATCGGCGGGCGCTCACGGTCCTTGTGCTTGGCTCCGCAGTAGATCGCGGCGAAGTCCGCCACCAACCTGGTGTCGGATCGCACGCTCTCGTCCCGCATGCGCTCTGCGAACCTGTCGGACACCCGATCACTCCCCTCGGTGTGCATGCCGTTCCTCGAGAAAGGTACCCGCGCGGAACCGATCAATCCTTGACGCCGGTCAAATCTCCGCCGAACGTTGGGAAGGTCACCGAGGAGGATGCATGAGCGACGCACAGAGAGACGATGTCCGTACGGCGCTGCGGGCCTGCCGCCTGTGGCACACCGCGTCAGATGAGGCCATCGACCGTCTAGCGGCGGTGGCGACAGTGACCTCGGTGCCGCGGGGCACGACACTCGCCACCGAGGGCGATCCGGCCGACACGTTCGGCGTGATGGTGGCCGGGCGGGCCCGGGTGTTCCACCTGCAAGCCGACGGCCGCTCAATCACCTATGAAACGGTGGATAGCGGCGGTCCACTGGCTGCGGTGGCAGCGCTCGCAGGCGGTCGATACCCGGCCAACATCGATGCGGCCACCCCGGTGACCGTGGCCTGGCTGCCGCGGGAATCGTTGTTCGAGTTGATGGCGGCTGAACCATCGGTCAGCCGCACGATGATCGCCGATCTCGCGAACCGGGTGATCAACCTCACGTCGGTCGTGCAGACGCTCGCCCTCGATGTGCCCGGCAGACTGGCGCGATACCTGTTCCAGCGCTCCCTCGCGGTGGGCGAGGCCACGGCCGAGGGCCTCCGGGTGTCGCTGGGAATGCCGAAGAGCGAGCTTGCCGCCTCGCTCGGGACCGTCCCGGAAACGCTCTCCCGTGCGCTCGGCAGACTGCGAGACGAAGGCATCCTCGAGGTCCGGGGCAACGACATGCTCATTCTCGATGTGGGCGCACTCGCCAGGCTCGGCTCAGGGTACGAAGAGTAAGCTCCGGCGTGCGGCACGACGCACGATCCGGGTCTCGCCGCTACGGCCTGCGCGAGGCCGCCTCCCGTAGCTCCTCCACCGTCTCGCCGGCAGCCCGTGCGCGTTCGCGGGCCATGAAGTACCGCTCCACGGCCTCCTTCGTGGCGGCCGCGTAGGCATCGGCGATCGGATCCCGTACCGATGCGGGCAACGCCTTGGCCATCGCGACCACTTCGGCATCACGCTTGTTGTACGCGTCGAGCTTCTTGTTCGATTCCTCGATCTTGTCCGCTAGCCACAACTGGTCGATCTCCTTGGACATGCCGATCAGCTCGACCTTGGCGTCGATGTACGCGGTGAAGGCGGCATAGTCGACTTCCGGGAACACCACTGTGGCGCTCGCGAGTTGCGACCTGGCGACGACCAGTTGCTGCTCGGCCTTGACCGAGGCCTCACCGGAAGCGCGGACGCCTTCCTTGGTGTGCTTGTTGAACTCGGCGGTGGCCTGTGCCGAGTGGCCCTCGGCGGCCTTGAGCGCCTCGAGCGCCGCGTCGGCGAACACCGCGGCGGCGGCCGCTTTGCGGTTGGCCTCCAGGATCGCCGGAGCCTCAGTCATCATCGCAGCCCGCGCCTTGGCGCTCTCCAGGAGGGCCTCGGCGAGCGGCTGGTCGTCGGCGGGCAGGTCGGGCAGTGCTCCTTCGATCATACCGATGGCGTCCACGAGCCGCTCGCCCACGGGGCCCGCAAGCTCGGCGGCGTCCGCCGTCTGTGTGGCGACGTCGGTGGTGATGTCGGTCTGCACGGCCTCATCGACGACGATCAGGTCCTCCTCGGCGACCTCCATCAACCGGGCGGCGGCGTCGACGTCCTCGCGCGCGGTCCGCACCCGCTCGTTCGCGCTCACCCAGCGGAACCCGTACCAGATCAGGGCGGCGAACGCGAGGAGCACACCAAGTGCGATGAGCACACGCACCGCGGTCCTCCCGCGCTGCGGTTCGGCGTGCCGACGTGACCGCCTGCCCGGAGGAGCCTCCTCCGGCAACGTGTCTGGGCCCTCGTTCATCTCCGTGGCTCCGGAGTACTCCGGTGCGTCGTCCATGTCGCCCCTCCTTATCGGCACTGTTGTAACCCGCAACGGGCGACCCGGCAACCTGGCACACCGCCTTGAGAGCGGCCCGACCCGGGTGCCTTCACGCGCTTAGGTCATAAGTCGGAGCAATGCATAGCATTGTGGCACGGGCGTTGCTAGAATCGAATCGGGACTGTGCGACCCGCCTACTCCTCCCCCCTCAGGGGCGGGACACGCCGCCCACACAACGAGGCGCGCCTCCCCCCGCGCGCCTCGTTACTTTTTGCCCTCACACCCGCGCCACGCGGTGCACGTGTCCTTACGTCATGAGTCGGTTAGAATCCAGATGTGACCGCCAGGCGATGGGAGGCTGTGTGTCCGACCCGGTCGAACGTATGGTCAACCTTGCGCTGTACCTCGCATCGACGCACGCACCCAAGACGGCCGAAGACTGTCGGGCGGCAGGGCTCGGGTATCCCGAGGATCAGGACGACGCGGCGTTCATCAGGATGTTCGAACGCGACAAGGACGCGCTGAGGGCGGGCGGCCTCGTCATCGAGGTCGTCGACACCGGCGAGTCCGATGCGTACCGGATCGACCCCGACGCCACGTACGCCAGGCCGGTGGACCTCACAGATGCGGAGCGGTCCGTGCTCCGTGCGGTCGCCACCGCGTTCGTGGAAGACCCTGCGTTCCCCTTCGGCGATGAACTCCGCTCCGCGGCATCGAAGCTCGGTACCTCCGGCTCGGGTGGCCCGCTCGCCTCGGCGGATCTTGGGCGCACGGCTCCGGAGGGACAGGGCGCGCACGCCCGCGCGCTCGCCGAGGCCGTGCAGACGCGCAAGACGCTGACCTTCGAGTACACGAACACCGCCAACCAGACCCGTGTCCGGTCAGTGGACCCGTACGGCGTGTTCTTCCGCGATGGCTCGTGGTATCTCGTCGGCCGTGACCGTGATGTCGATGAGATCCGGACGTACGCGATCACGCGGGTGCGTGACATCGACGTGAATCCCTCCCGTCCCCGCACGCCCGACTTCGAGCGTCCCGCCGACTTCGACATACGGAAGGTCGAACGGCTGCCGTTCCAGTACGGCGACGAGCCGTTCACAGCGCGGGTGCGGTTCCTGCCCGAGACCGCATGGCGCATCGACCGCCTCGCCCGTGGCCACGGGGAATCGCAGACGCTGCCCGACGGCTCGGCGGTGTGGACAGTGGAGGCGCATGACGCGCATCGACTCGCTTCGTGGATCATCGATGAGGGTCCCGGACTCTACGCTGTGGAGCCCGATCCCGTGATCGCGGAGCTCGTCGCCGGGCTGAAGAGAGTGGCGGGATCCCATGGGTAAGCGACCCGATACCGCGACACGGGCCGGCAGACTGCTCGCACTCATCCCGATGCTGAAGAAGGGCGAGACTATCGCTCTCGCCGAGCTCGCCGCCGCGGTCGGCTGTGAGCCTGCGCAGGTGGCCGCCGACCTCTCGACGCTCTCGATGTGCGGCGTCCCGCCGTTCACGCCCTACGACATGATCGACCTTGTGATCGACGGCGACTCCGTGACCGTCTATGCCGAGGCGCCGGGCATCGACCGTCCGCTGCGGCTCACCCTCGGCGAAGCACGCGCACTCGGCGCCGCCCTGGACGCCGCAGGCTACGACAGCGACGCTCCGCTGCGCGAGAAGCTCCGCGAGACCGCTTCGGGCACGGTGTCGCTCGACGAGCTGGAGCTCACCGTGCGCGCAAGCGCGGGACCAGGGGGACTCGCCGAGACGTACGCCACGCTGGCCGCTGCCGCTGACACGCATGAGAAGGTGCACATCCACTACTTCACCGGCTCGACCGGCAACGTGTCAGACCGGACCGTTCACCCGTGGGCCCTCGTGAACCGTCTCGGGGTCTGGTACCTGGTAGCTCTGTGCGAGGCTGTGCATGAGGAGCGCGTGTTCAGGCTGGACCGCATCTTCGACGCGCGTCCGACCGGCGAGCTGTTCGAGCCACCCACCCTCGTCCCCCTCGACGTCACACCGGATACCGACGAGCTCCCGGTAGCGGCGGTGCGGTTCGCCGCCGGAGCGCACCTCCCCGAACCGCAGGCGTGGCCCGGCGCGACCTTCGAGACCGAGCCGGACGGCACCACCCTCGCCACCGTGCCGTACCAGACGGAGTCGTGGATCGCGCGACGCGTGATGGCGTACCTGGGGGCTGCCGAGGTCATCGCGCCGCCCGACCTGCGCGCCGCAGTCCGACAGGCGGCGATCGACGCCCTGGAGCAGATCCAGTAGCAGTCGCCGCCCCGTGGGTCTGTCGCGGCTAGGAGCCTGCTACGCCGAACCGCTCGCGCACGACGCGGCCGAGTTCGGTTGCTGGCAGCCGCTCCACATCGCGGACCGGCAGTGCATCGAGGAAACGCCGTGCATACGGCTTCGATCCGCTGAGACGCGCATCGGCGAGCACCAGGCAGCCACGGTCGGTCGAGGAGCGGATCAGCCGGCCCGCAGCCTGCTTGAGTTCAAGGATCGCCTCTGGCAGGTAGTAGTGCTCCCACCACCCGCTGTCGCGCTCCTTACGCTCTTCCAGGACCGGATCGTTGATCGCCCCGAAGGGCAGCCGGGGGACCACCACGCAGCGCAGCGTATCGCCCTTGGCGTCGAAGCCCTCCCAGAACGACTTGGTCGCGAAGAGCGAGACGCGCTCGTCGGCGATGAACTCCTCCGCAACCCGCTTGCGTGAGATACCGCGCTCCTGGATGAGCAGTCGCAGTCCGTCGCGAGCAAGCGGCGCCGCGAGCCTGCGGTGGAGCTCTTCCATATCGCGCCGGTTGGTGAACAGCGTGAGCACCGATCCGTCCATCGCGCGATGGACGTCGCCAAGGACATCCGCCAGCGCCTCCAGGTATGCGGCGTATCCGCGATCCGATGGCCGGCACGGGTCGGGAAGGCCTGTGGGCACGAACACGGCCATCTGTCGCTCGAAGTCGTAGCTGCTGTCGAGGCGAAGCGTACGGAAGCCGCCCCCCTCGACGCGATCGAGCCCCACGGCCCGCTCGAAGTGTGAGAAGTCCGATCCGGCGGCGATGGTCGCCGAGGTATAGACCACCGAGTACAGGCGGGGATAGAACTGTTCGGCAAGCGCGGACCCGACATCAAGCAGCAGCGCGTCGAGCCGCTCCGACGTGTTCTGCCGGCGGCGGTCGACGGTGGCCGCGTACACATAGCTGTCATCAGTGCCGTCCAGCACCGTGACCAACCCCTCGAGCTGTCCGGCCACGCCCGAGAGGCGGCCGCTCAGGTCGGCCCGGTGCTCGGCGAGATCGTCGCTGCCCGACTCCAGCGCGGTGATCACCGACTTGCCGAGCTCGACGACCCGCTCCAGCTTCCGGGCGAGCGATCGGCCCACCCCCGCGGCGGTGCCCCAGGTTCCGCTCTCCCGCAGCGGCGCGGTAAGCCGGAGCTCGGCCGTCTCATAGGAACCACCGCGCTCGATCCCGAGGTCCTTGATGAAGTCGAAGAACGAATCGGCCACGACAGACGCCTCGGCCACCGCGTCGCGCATCTCATCGATGGTGGCCGTCACCGCAAGTCGATCCTCCACGCCACCGAGCGCCACCTTCACGCGCACCGCGTCGAGCAGGCCGCCGCGCCCCTTCGTGTGGAGTCCGCCGAGGAGCGCGCGCAGCTCTACGTGGCCCGTACCTACCGACAGCTGGTCCCGCGCCTCCGCCTCGGCGGCATGGGCCTCATCGACCACCCAGTGCCTGATCGGAGGCAGGATGCCTCCGTCGGCCATGAGGTCTCTGAACAGGAGCGCGTGGTTCGTCACCACGATGTGCGCCGAGGCCGCGCGCCTCCTGACGCCGTGGAGATAGCACTGGTTCGGGTAGTACCGGCAGCGCTTCTTCGTGCAGTCGGCGAAGGACGCCTGCGCCTCCTGCCTCAGCCGTGCGGGCCAGTGCAGGTTGATGCCGTCGCGATCTCCCCACGTGGTCTGCGCTATCCAGCTCACGAGCATGCCGAGCGCAGCGGCGGCCTCCTGGTCGGGAGGGGCGTCGAGCAGCCGCTGGACCTTCCTCAGGCAGAGGTAGTGCTCGTAGCCCTTGAGCGCCGTGAAGCGCACGCCACCACCGAGCGCCTCATCGAGGCGTGGGAGCTCGCGGTGCATGAGCTGGTCCATCAACGTGTTGGTCTTCGTGGCCACGCCCACGGCGATACCGTTAGCCAGTGCGAATCGGATCGCCGGCACGAGGTAGGCGACCGACTTGCCTACGCCGGTCCCCGCTTCAATCGCGGCGGAGCGGCTGGAGCTGAACGCCTCGAGCACGGCTTCGGCCATGGCCACCTGCTCGTCACGCGACTCATAGCTGTCGTACATGCGCTCCACGAGACCGCCGGGCTCGAACTCGGCGAGCACCTCCGCGGCCTCGGGACGGGTGATCGCGATGTCGCACGCGTCCGCGAGCGGTTCCATGCGCTCGGCGCGCTGCCGATCCGTCCGCACACGACGCAGGTCGAATGCCGGCGCCTGTGTGCCCGCAGCCAGGTGAGAGAACAGCCGCCCCGGCCCCCACCCCGGAACGGCCATGCTCAACCGGGCGAGTTCGTGTACCACCGCGGGCGGCAGGTCGCCGAGTGCGGTGAGCGCGATCCGCCAGATGCTGAAGAGCGTTGCGGCATCGTCCGCCGCGCGGTGGCCCCGGCCTGCATCTATGCCGAACGCACGGGCGAGGTCGGGAAGACGATGTGACCGGAGACGCGGCAACGCGATCCTCACGATCTCGAGTGAATCGATCCAGGGGCTCGCGAGCCGTGCGGCGCCCGACGCGCTGTGCTCGAGGAACGTACGATCGAACGCGGCGTTGTGCGCCACGATCGTGCGGCCGCCCACTATGCGCGCGAGATCGGCACCCACCCGTGCGATGGGCGGAGCGTCAGCGACCATCGCGTCGTCGATCCCGGTCAGCTGCGTGGTCTCGAACGGGATCGGGCGCAGGGGCCGGACGAGCGACGACCACCGCTCGATGACCTCGGGACCGCGGGCGACCACGACCGCGGCCTCGATGATCTCATCGCATCCGGGATCGAAGCCCGTGGTCTCGAGGTCGAGGAACGCGATCTCCTCCTCGAAACCGAATACCGACTCCGGTGCGCGCTCGGCAAGCGTCGCGTATGCGGCGGCGATGTCGGGATCGGTGCCCGGCTGGAGGAACGGGGTGAGTGGTTCTCGTGCCATGACGGGAAGCGTAGCACGCCGCTGTGACCCCGGTACGACATACCAGCCACGACCATAGGCACGATTCGCACGGGATCACACCCCCGCTCGAAACGCACGACGGCGCCCCCGAGGGGGCGCCGTTGGTCGGTGCGTCTTCGGTCTCAGGACCGTTAGCTGCCCATACCCGGCAGATCCCGCGACTTCACGAGCCAGCCCTCGCCGTCCTTCACGAAGGTCCAGAGGTACTGGAACGATCCACCGGGCATGACCGCGGTGGCCAGGACCTGGGTCTCGTCTCCCTCTTCGACAGCCGAGTCGATCGTGTACTCGGTCATTCCGTACGACTTGAGCTGTTCACCGAACGCGTCGGCGGTGCCGTAGCTCTGCTGCTTGCTCGTGGGGAGCATCGCGTACGCCGTAGCGTAGTCGCCCGCGAGAACAGCGTCGAAGTACACGGTGACATGCTGCTCGGGCGTCGTGCCCTCGGCCACCTTCGTGGCTGTGGCGGGGTCGAACGGTGCGGCCTCCGTCGTTCCGGGCATCCCGGCGGGAGGCGTCGCGTTGCCGGTGTCCGTGCTGGCGGTACCGGTCGAGGCGGGCTGGTCGGTCGCCGTACCATCGTTCCCGCTGAACAGGAAGTACACGATCACTGCGGCGAGCAACAGGATGATCGCGATGAGTGCGATCGTGACCGTCTTGTTGGTCGAAGGTGCGGTCGGGGTGGTCTCTTCCATCATCGTCCTTCCACATGCGTGCCAGAGAGGCGTGTGAGCGTTCGGTCATCATACGCCCTGGGGCGGCTGCGCACAATCGTGCACGTTCCGTGCCAGAGTCAGAAAAGGGCACTCCCCGATGCGACGCGCGTCACTCCTTGACCGAGCACGCGGCACTGAGCGTGCACGTGATGCACGCGCCGGTGCATGAGAGCACCTTCACGGCGTCGCATCGCGGGCAGCGCACGCCCACGGCCGTGTACCCGCACCGGGGACACGGGGTGGGCGGCGTCTGGGTGGTGGACGCGCTCACGAGAGCGCCTCCAGTACCCGCGTGAGCAGACCACCGATCAGGAACGCCAGGCCGACAGAGCCTCCGAACAGGCCGAGGAGGTACTTCCAGCCCCGCTCCTTGAGCACCACCATCATGCTGGCGGCGCACGGGACGAAGAGCGTGATCGTCACCATGGCCACGAGCAGCTGCGGCGCACTCAGGTCCATCGTGAAGAACCCGGCGGCGCCGAAGTCGCGTCGCACGAAGCCCATCACGAACGCGGTGGCGGCCTCGGCCGGCAGGTGCAACCACGACACCGTGAGTGGCGCGGCCACGCGCTGGATCCAGGCGAGCGCACCGGAGATGTCGAGAGCGGAGATGAGTGCCGTTCCGGCCAGGAAGAACAGCGCTACCTCGCGCATAAAACCCCAGGCCTTGGTGGTGGTCTTGCGCACGACGTTCTTCAGCCGCGGGATCCGCAACGGCGGCAGGTCGATCAGCAGGCTCGTGGATACGCCTGGCACGACCCGGTTGAGCACGGTGCCGAGCGCGACGAAGACGGCGATCAGCAACCCGAAGTACGCGGCGGCGTACCCACCGCCCACACGAGCCATCAGAGCCGCGATGACCGCGATCTGTGCCGAGCACGGTACCGCGACAGCCATGAGCGCGGTGGCTATGAACCGCTCGCGCTTCGAGCCGAGGATGCGCGTGGTGAGCGTCCCCATCGTCACGCACCCGAGACCGAGGATGAGCGGGATGATCGCACGCCCGTTCAGGCCGAGGGCCGTGAGACCACGGTCCGCGAGAGCGGCGATGCGCGGTAGGTAGCCAGAGTCCTCGAGCAGGGCCATCAGCAGGTAGAAGCCGACCACGAGCGGAAGGATGACGCCGAGCAGGTAGGTCGGGGTCATCGTCAGGACACCGAACTCACCCGCCACGAACGTGTAGGGCGCTGAACCCTGCTGGAGCACGCCGCTCACCGACTCACGGACGAACGGCTCCCAGTACCCGAGCATGATCGTCTCTTCGGTGACGCCCACGACGCCACCGGCGATCCACTGGCCGAGCACGACGTACGTGGCCGCGAGCAGCGCGGCCAGCAGCGGGAAGCCCGTGAGCGGCTCGAGCATGATGCGTGATATGCGTGCCCCCAGGGAGAGCCCGTCGTCAGTATCGGTGACGACGTGACCCACCAGGTCGTCCACACGGGCCCGACGGCGGGCATAGA
Source organism: Actinomycetota bacterium (assembly GCA_036679125.1). Taxonomy (GTDB): domain Bacteria; phylum Actinomycetota; class Coriobacteriia; order Anaerosomatales; family Anaerosomataceae; genus Anaerosoma. The sequence goes on from JAZIGI010000001.1 coordinate 54,709, forward strand.
TCTCATCACGCCGAGACCCGGCCGCAACACCGTGCCGTGCGGCGATCGTGGCATCGCCTTCGAGCACGAGCAGCGCATCCGGCCGGCACCCGCCGGGAAGCGCGGTCTCGAGCGACTCCTCCTCGATGAGGAGGTCGGCGTGACCCCTGCGCGCCTCGCCCAGTCGGCCCACGAGGGTGTCGAGTCCGGAACCATCGACCGCCACCATCTCGACCACCGGCACGCCCAGGAGGTCTTCGAGCAGATCCCTGTCGACTCCCACACCCTGTGAGCGCGCTTCATCGACCATGTTGAGCGCGACGACCATCGGCAATCCGAGGTCGGCGAGCTGGAGCGTGAGGAAGAGGTCCCTTTGCAGGTGCACGGCATCGACCACGTTCACGATGACGTCCGCGGTCAGGATGACGTCGCGCGCGACCGCCTCTTCCTCGTTGAACGAGCCCACGCCGTAGACGCCGGGTGTGTCGAGCACGTCGTAGTCGCCATGGCGGCCGCGCGTGATCTCGACCGTCGTCCCGGGGAAGTTGCTGACTTCGACGTAGGTGCCGGTGAGAAGACCGAACACTACCGACTTCCCCACGTTCGGATTGCCGGCGAGCACGAGGGAGGGCCGGTCGCCCGATGTCACGGCTGCATGAGCCCCGGTGTGGCACGTCCGCCCGCTCACACCTGACCTGCCGTCTGCGCCCCGGGGGCGCTCACCTCGATGCGGGACGCGAGCCCGCGACCAACCGCGATCTCCTGACGACCGGCGCGCAGCACCACGGGACCGCCGGGCAACTTCGTCACGCAGCTCACCAGAGCGCCGTTCCCGATTCCGAAACGGACCGCCTGCGCGCGTGCGCAGTCGTCGGCGATGGAACCGATCACACACTCATCACCGGGCTGTAGGGAGAGCAGTGTGCCGGCGGCACCCGCGTCCCGACCCCTGGAGAACCGTCCGCCCCGTCGCGCGAACGCGCCATGGCCGTGACCACGTTCGTGTCCGCGCCCCTGTCCCTGGTCCCTGCGTCCAGACATTCCATCACCACCGGTATCCGTGTGCGAGTTAGTCTCTGCTAAGTCCACCTGGAACCGAATACTAATTCGCTCGCCAGCCGCTGTCAAACGGTCTGGTCACGAGCCGCAGAGGTTGTCGTATCCTGGTAAGGTCCCGTGTTGGCAGACCGGGCACATCCCTAGGGGAGGCACGCATGGGTGACCGGCCGAGGCAGACACGCCGCACCACCTCCGAACGCATGACGACCATCTCCATGCGCATGCAGCTCACCATGGCGCTCTCGGCGGCGGTCGTGTTCACCGTGGTGGCGGTGATCGTCGGCCTTGGTGTGACCGACTACGCACGCACCCTGGCAACCGTGGAGGCGAAAAGCCGGCTGGAGTCGCTCCGGGCACGCCTCGACCTGGAGGCGAGTGCGCTCGGCACGCTCGCCACGGGACTCGCCGCCTCGGAAGCCCCGCGCGGCGCACTCTCGACCGGCACCGCCGAGCCGTCAGCGGCGTTCCGCGAATGGCTCTCTGGCCAGCCCACTGCCCGATCGGTGGTGTGGGTGGCCGAAGACGGAACCGTCTCCCTGTCACACGGGGACACCGCGGACATCGGTACCATGGCCTCACTCGTCACATCGGGCACAACGGCACACTTCGGCCTCATCGCGCTTCCCTCAGGACCGGCCGCCGTGGCGCTCGCACCCGTGGGTGGCACCGCTCCGGCCGCAACGATCGTCGTGGCGGAGCCGCTGCAGACCGGAGAGATCCTTACCTCGGACCTGACCACCACGCTCATCGCCTCTGACGCGATGTCTGGCACCGACGGACAGTGGACGCAGATCACCTTCCCGGAGGGGTACTCCGCAGCGATCGCCGATGCCCGTGACAGCCTGTTCCTCATCCAGGCGACCCTCACCGGCATCGATGGGCGGCCGGCTGCGACGGTACGGCTCGAGCAGCCGGACCCAGGCCTCGCGCGTGGTCGGCTGTGGTTGGTGGTCATCGTCCCCGTGGCGCTCGGGGTGGTCACCGTCGGTCTCGCCTTCCTGCTGGGAATGGCCCTCAGCAGGAGCATCACCGCACCGATACACCGGTTCGTCACGTATTTGCAGGAGCAGGGCTACCTCGCCCTTCACGGCTTGCGGACCGACGAGACCGTCATCGTCGAGCCGGGGATCCCGGGTGACTTCGCCGAGTTGGGTGATGTGATCACGGACCTGATGAAGCAGCTCAGGGTGAACCAGGCGGAACTGCTCGAGGCCAACGACCAGGCACTGGCTGCCGAGCGTGCATTCCGGACGGTGGTGGAGGAATCGCCCGAGCTCAAGATCCTCGTGCGCGAAGGCGTGGTCGAGATCGCCAATCCCGCCGCGGCGCATTTCTTCGGCCTGAATCTGGGGGACCTGCTCCGCGCCGATCCGGACGGGCTGTTCGAGGGCGTGCGGTTCTTTGACGAAGCCGACGACCCGGTGGATTTCCTTGAGATCGCGCAGGAGAGCGGCGGCCGGGCGCACATCGTCCGCTGCCTGGTGGACGAACAGCCCGAGCGTTGGATGGAGATGAGCGTCGCATTCATCGACCCGGAGGAGCGCGACTACGTCATCTCGGCGCGCAACGTCACCGAGGAGCGCCGCCTTGAGGCGCTGCGCGAGGAGGTGATGTCGCTCGCATCCCACGACCTTCGCAGTCCGCTCACGGTCGTCCGCGGATACCTCGACATCCTCGACAAGCCGATCGCCGACGAGCAGCGAGAGAAAGCCGTCGCGGCGGCGCGTCGAGCCACCGAGCGTCTCGAGGGCCTCCTGAACGACCTGCTCGATGCTACACGCGCCGAACGGGTCCTGGCGCCCCAGGTCATGCGTCCTGTGGATCTCGGCGAGCTCGCACGGTCGGTGGCCAGCTCACTGCAGATAGGGGCGCTCCAGACGATCATCGTAGACGCCGTGGAACCCGTGACCGTGCTCGGCGATCGAGACAGACTGGAACAGGCGATCACCAACCTCGTGGGCAACGCGATCAAGCATGGACCCGCCGAGGGAGGGATTCGCGTCGGGGTGTCGTCACGCGACGGCCATGCGCTCGTCACAGTCGAGGACGATGGCCCGGGTATCCCCGCCGATCAGCGCGAGTCGCTCTTCGAGCGCGGGATGCGCGGCTCGAAGGACACGCCAGGCATGGGTCTCGGCCTGTACATCGTGCGCGTCGTTTCCGAGGCCCATGGCGGCACGTCGTACGTAGAGGCCACGCCGCGCGGTACGCGGTTCGTCATCGAGCTGCCCCTGACGGCGTCGGATGTGACGCCCGCCTAGCGCTCCAGGGCGAGTGACACAAGTCGGTCGCAGAGCTCAGGGAACTCGATGCCCGCCGCGCGAGCAGCATCGGGCAACAGGCTCGTCTTCGTCATGCCAGGGATGGTGTTCGCCTCGAGCAGGTACACGGTCCCATCGGCGCTCACGATCGTATCGGAGCGTGACATCCCCCTGCAGTCGAGCGCGCGGTGGGCGGCCAACGCGATACGCTGGCACTCGGCCCTCACTGCCTCGGGCACTCTGGCGGGGATGATATGGCGGCTCATCCCCGGGATGTACTTGGATTCGTAGTCGTAGAACTCGTGCTCCGGAACGACTTCGAGCGTCGGTAGCGCCATGAGCTCCTCGTTACCGAGCACGCCCACGGTGACCTCCGTACCCGCCACGAACCGCTCGACCAGCACCATGCGATCGTACTCGAACGCTCGCTCGATGGCGGGTTCGAGCTCGGCACGCTCGTGCACGATGGACATGCCCACCGACGAGCCCTCGCTGACCGGCTTGACCACGAGCTTCTCGCCCAGTGTGTCCGCGATCTCTCCGGCCGAGTGCCGCTGGCCCCGGCGAACGACGACCCATGGGGGCGTTGGGATGCCCGCCGCGACGAAGAACTGCTTGGACATCACCTTGTCCATCGCAAGAGCGCTCGCGAGAACGCCTGAGCCCACGTACGGCAGGTCGAGCAGCTCGAGCAGGCCCTGGATGGTCCCGTCCTCACCGAATCTGCCGTGCAGGCAGATGAACGCAACGTCGAACCCACCCGTGCGCAGGGTGTCGATGAAGCCTGGATCGCCCGTGTCGACAGAGACGACCTGGTGACCCCGCGAGGAGAGCGCTCCGCAGACCTGCTCTCCGGTGTGCAGCGATACCTCACGCTCGGCCGAACGGCCGCCCATGAGCACGGCGATCCGCAGCGCGGTGGCTTCCATCACAGGGCTCCGTTCATGGTCGTTATCTCAAGGATGTACAGCGTGGCGACCCAGATGATGACGCCGAAGAGCGCCGCCAGGGCGCCCCTGGTCATCGCCGAGGCGAACAGGCCGCGCCTGTGGCCCGGGAGCCGTCCGGCGCGGGCGGCCAGCCACACCGCCAGCGAGAGCACCGGTCCGGCCGCGGTCAAGCCGACGCCGGCCCACAGCAGCGGGACGTACTCGGGCAGCCAACGGGCTGGCTGCTCGGCGGTCGCACTCCGCAGGAAGTAGGCGGACAGCGCCGAGAGGGCGATCCAGGCCCCGAGGTACACCGCGAACGGGATCCATGAGATCCCCGCGCCCACGGCCTCGGCCAGGGTCGCGTCCGCAAGCGTGGCGTCGGGGACCGGCGTCTCGGCGGTGTCCGGGACCGGCGTATCTACCTCGACAGCAGCGGGCTCCTCGACGGCGCGCTCCGGTTCGGAGGCCGCTACGGGCCAATCTTCAGGGGTGGTGCTGTTGAGCTCGTCCTGCACGTGGCCCGCTTCCCTCGATGGTCTTCCGGGCAAGTCTAGTCGAGTGGCGCCCACGTGGACAACGTGTGCGTGAGCTGCACCCGCTGTGGAGCTTTGGTGGATTCGCTCGCGGCTGGCCTGGAAGTCGCTCCGCCCGGCGTACTATGTGGACATCGCGGACCGTGTGCGCGTGAGAAAGGACTGAGCCATGCACGACGAACCTGTCCAAACAGCGGGAGAGGTGCCCGTTCCCGGCGCCTCCCCTACCGCCGACCACCCTGCTGGACCTGCGACCGCTCCGCCCGCGGTCCAATCGGTCACCGCTGGACCGCGGAAGACCGGCCACGTCGGCGTGGTGGCGATCGCGGTCGTGTTCTCGTTGTTCGCGGGCGCAGCCGCCGGGCTTGTAGGTGGCTACGCCGCATACCGTTTTGCTCCCACTGCTCCCGCGTCGGCGGACCGCTCGATCGAGGTGCTTGGCGACACGACCGAGGAGGTCGTTGCCGTCGCCGCGGCCGTGGCGCTGCCGTCGGTGGTGAACATCGATGTCGCGGCCGGACAGACATCTGACTCGGACCTCCCCTCCGATCACCCTGATGTACCGATACAGGGCGAAGGCTCGGGCGTGGCATACCAGGAGGCGCCCGACGGTGGGACCTACATCATCACCAACAACCACGTCGTCTCGGGTGCCACCGAGATCGTGGTCACCGACTCCACCGGAGAGCGCCACGAAGCGACCCTCGTGGGCGGGGACGACGAGAGCGACATCGCCGTTGTCCTGGTGGACGCCGCCATCCCGACCGTCGAGGTCGGGGATATCGATGACCTCGTGGTGGGACAGCTCGCTGTGGCCATAGGCTCGCCGTTCGGGCTCGAGCACTCGGTCACCTCGGGTGTGATCTCGGCGCTGCACCGTCCGCTCACCGGCTTCGGAGGCAGCGACGGACAGTACCCGTACATCGACTCGATCCAGACCGATGCGGCGATCAACCCGGGGAATTCGGGTGGCGCGCTGGTGGACCGTCGGGGGCGCCTGATCGGCATCCCTTCGGCCATATACAGTGACACCGGCGTCTCCGACGGCGTTGGTCTGGCGATCCCCGTCGACCGTGCGACCGCCGCCGCTGACGAGCTGATCGACAAGGGTCGTGTCGATACCCCGTTCCTCGGCGTGGTGGGTCAGAGCGTCACCCCGGCGCTGGCGACCGAAGAAGGCCTGTCGGTGAACGAGGGCGCGCTCATCGTGGAGCTGACCCAGGGCAGCGAGGCGGAGAAGGCCGGAGTGCAGCCGGGTGATGTGATCGTCGCCGTGGATGACGACAAAGTCCGCACCATGGACGACCTGGTGCTCGCGGTCCGCAGGCGGTCCGTCGGCGATGAGGTCACGCTCAAGCTCTGGCGCGCCGAGCGCGAGATGGAGCTCACCATGACCATCGGCGTGAAGCCCGACTCGCTGAGCGCCCAGTAGGCCCGGCCACATCGGCCCGGCCTCCGGGACCGCGCCGGCCGCACGAGAGAAAGGGCGCCCTGCGGGGCGCCCTTTCCGTCACATGCGATGCGCGGGCCTACGTCGTCGAGCGGCGTCTGATGAGCAGGGCGGCCGCAATGGCAACCGCACCGGCGCCGACGGCGATCACGAGGAGGACGACCGGGTCCAGACCGGGTCCTGACTCACCGGGCGTCGTGTCGGTCTGATCCTCCTCCTCGCCAGCCGCCATGGCCTCGGCCGACGGGTATACGACCTTGGTGACCTCGGCCATCGTGGTCGTGGGTACATCCACCTTCGCCTTGGCGGCGATCTCCTCCGAGCATGAGCGGTAGTAGAGCGCGGCCTTCACGGTCACGGCGCCCTGGGCCATCGGGAAGTCGTACTCGTTCGAGGTGGACTCGCGCGGAGGGATGCGATCGTCGGAATGGATCGCGACCGCGTCCCACATCTCCGCCGGGAACTCACCAGCCTCGTCCCGCATGACCGTGCCGAAGTCGCGACGCTCGTTCAGCAGCCGCTGCCCGCTCGCATCGGTAGCGGTGACCTCGAGCCACATCTGGCGCACCTCGGTGAGCCCGGTGGGCAGGTAGTGACCTGCTCCGATGTTCGTGATGGTGGTCTTGACGGCCACGTCACCACTCTCGACGATCTCGGGCAGATCGAGTACGAGCTCAGCGGCCGCCTTCAGGCGCTCCTCGGCCCTCGCCGCATCGCCGAGGGCGACGTTGCCACCAGCGAACGTCATCGTGTAGATGTGCTCGCGGTCAGGCCCCGTGGATGCGGCCTTGCCCGGGTTGGGCTTCGTCACACCGGGTCCGGGAGTCATGTGGCAGTCCTGGCAGACGATACCCTCGGCCGCGTACGGCCCTTCCTTCCACTCGGTGTAGGTGGCCTCCAGATGCACACCGTTCGAGGGATGGTTGACGTTGTGGCAGGAGCCGCAGAACTCCGCAGTTTCGTGGAACTGCGAGTAGGCCGCCGCGTGCGGAGCCTGCGGGTCCTTGAGCTGCGCCACGCGGACGTCCTCCTCGCTCACCAGCTGCGAGGCGTTGCCGATCGGATCACCGGTGCCGGTCACATGGTGGCAGAAGGTGCAGGTCACACCCTCGGCGGCGACCTCTGAGGCACCACTGTGATCGAGACCTGTGACCTCACCCGCCATCACACCGATCGGCGTGTGGCATGAGAGACAGAACGGTGTGACCGCACCGTCCGTTGCCTCGTCGGCCTCGGCGAGCTTCGTGAGGTAGATCGGGTCGGTGAGAGCCTGGGCGTGCATCGAGGGCTGCCACTGAGCGGTGAGGTCCGAGTGGCAACCGCACGCGGTTCCCGGTGGGAAGTTCGAGCTCGGCATCGATGGCAGCGCGTCTGCGGCTGCGGGGACGACGCACGCCATGACGACCGCAACCGCGATCACCAGACGCCGATGGCCGGCGACATCATTCATGACGGTTCCTCTCCTCCGCGCGTGCACAGGACCTCCGGGAGCGATGGTCTCACGCTTCCTTCTTCATCATGATCTTCATAACCACGAGTGCCACAGCCATGAGGCCGAAGATGGTGACCGTGATCGCCAGGCCGGGCAACCCGCCGGTACCGTCCTGCGAGGCCCGGAACTCCTTGTCTGTCATACCGATCTCGTCGGCCGACGAGTACACGGTCTTCGTCACTTCGACCATGGTGGTCGTCGGTATGTCGACACCGGCCTTCTCTGCGATCTCCTCGGAGCACGTGCGGTAGTACAGCGCCGCTCTGACCGTGACCGCGCCCTCGGTCATCGCGAAGCTGTACTCGTTGGACGTGGACTCTCGCGGCGGGATGCGGTCGTCGCTTTGCACGCCAACGGCATCCCACAGGTAGACGGGGTAGTTGCCCGCCGCGTCCTTGAGTACGGTGCCGAAGTCACGACGCTCCTTCATGATCTCGGTGCCATCGGCATCGGTGGCCGTGACCTCCAGCCACATCTGGCGCATGTCGGTGAGTCCTGTGGGCAGATAGTGCCCGGCGCCTACGTTGGTGATCGTGGTCTGGATGGTGACATCGCCGCCCTCGGCGATCTCTGGTACACGGAGGTCGAGGGTGGCAGCCGACTGGAGCCTCTCCTCGGCACGCGCCGCGTCGCCGAGCCCGACGTTGGCGCCAGCGAACGTCATCATCGGGACATGCTCACGCACCGGGCCACCCGCGGCGGCCTTGCCCTCACGGGGCTTGATGACACCGGGGCCGGGAGTCATGTGACAGTCCTGGCAGACCACGCCTTCGGCCGCGTACGGACCGTTCTTCCACTCGGTGTACGTCGCCTCGAGCGGCATGTCGTTGCCGGGGTGGTTGACGTTGTGGCAGTTGCCGCAGAACTCCGCGCTCCTGTGGAACTCGGAGTACATGGCCTCGTGGGCGGTACCCGGCTGCGGGTCCGTGATGGGGCCGAGCTTCACGCCGTCTCCCGTGACCGCAGTGGAGGTGTTGCCGATCACGTCGCCAGCGGTGCCGCTCACCTGGTGGCAGAAGTCGCAGGTCACGCCCTCCATGCCAGCCGGGGAGACCTTGGACTGGTCAAGACTGGTCAGTTCACCTGACATGACGCCGATCGGCGAGTGACACGCATTGCAGAAGGGGCCGAGCGCTCCTCCCGTCGCCTCCTCGCCGAGCTTCAGCTCGTACAGGTAGATGGGGTCGGTAAGCGCCTTGGCGTGCATCGACACGCTCCATTGATCCACGAACGCCGCATGGCATCCACATCCCGCAGACGTCTGGAACAACGAGCTCGGCATCGATGGAAGTGCAGCGGCCACTGATGGCACTATCAGCAACGCAACGCTTACGGCGAGCATCACTGCTATCCTGCGTTTCATCACACGCCCCCTTCACGTCCCCGATCGGTGCGCCTGAATGGACACACACTCCTGATAAACGTAGCGCAGAGACACGACCAGCGGCGGCTGACCCGCTGAACGGCGGCAGGGGCATGATGAAAGGCGGGATTCGACCTGGCGCTGCCGTTATGATGGTAGCCATCGTCGGCATCCACCGCAGGAGAGGAGTCGGATATGGAGATGTACAGGTGCAAGGGGTGTGGGTACCTGCACGTTGGCCCGGCCCCGGAGCGCTGCCCCGTGTGCGGTGCACCACAGTCGTTCTTCGTGGCGTATGACGGTCCGGGCGATCTCACCGGCACGAAGACGCTCGACAACCTCGCCGCGGCGTTCGCCGGTGAAGCACAGGCGCACCAGCGCTACTCGCTCTACGCACGCATCGCCGAGCTCGAGGGGCGCGAGTCGGCCCGGAAGGCATTCGACCGTGCTTTGACCGAAGAGGCCGCCCACGCGCTCGGCAACCTGGCATACATGGCAGGCTTTGGATCCACAGACGACAATCTCAACACCGCGATCGCCGGCGAGGAGCATGAGACCTCGGAGATGTACCCCTCGTTCGCCGATACCGCCGAGGCTGAAGGCTTTGCCGAGATCGCCAGCTACTTCCGGGCGCTCGGTGGCTACGAGCGGTCCCACCGCGACGCGTACCGAAAGGCGCTTGAGAGCGGTGACTGAGCCGCAGCGAGCCGACATCGCGTCGCTGGGGCCTGCGGATCTCGCCTCGTGCGTCACCGCCCTCGGACAACCGGCGTACCGCGCCAAGCAGTTGCTGTCATGGCTGTACGGTCGGGTCGTCCCATCGTTCGAGGACATGACCGACCTACCCGCGGGGTTCCGCTCCGCACTCGCCGCCGAGTGGACGCTACAGCTGCCTGAAGCCGTGGACGTGCAGCGCTCAGCCGACGGGACCCGCAAGTACCTGTGGCGCCTCGCCGACGGCGCCCTGGTGGAGAGCGTGGGGATCCCGGCCGATGACCGGCTCACCGTATGCTTCAGCACCCAGGCCGGGTGTGCGATGGGATGCACGTTCTGCGCGACAGGCAAGGGTGGCTTCGCACGCGACCTCCACGCTGGCGAGATGGTGTGGCAGGTGGCGCTCGTGGGACGGGACTTCGGTGCGCGGGTGTCGAACGCTGTGGCGATGGGGCAGGGCGAGCCGTTCAACAACTACGATGCGACGCTCGCGGGCCTGCAGTTCATGAACAACCCGTCCGGTCAGGGGGTCGGCGCGCGGCACCTCACCGTCTCGACGTGTGGAGTGATACCAGGAATCGAGCGTTTCGCACGTGAGCCGGAGCAGTTCACCCTGGCAGTGTCCCTCCACTCCGCCGTACAGACCACACGCGATCGGATAATGCCTGGTACGCGGCGGTGGCCACTCGTCCGGCTGCGCGAGGTCCTTATCGACTACACCGACTTCACCGGACGTCGACCGACGTTGGAGTATGCGGTCATCGAGGGGACGAACGACACGCCCGCTGAAGTGGCCGCGCTCGCCGAGTTCGCACGTGGGTGGATGTCGCATGTGAACCTCATCCCCGTGAACCCCGTGGCGGGGACGGGGGCGAACAGGCCGAGTCGTGGCCGGGTGCTCGAGGTAGCCTCGGCGCTTCACAAAGCGGGCGTTGAGACGTCGATCCGCAGTGAACGCGGTGCCGATATCGACGCCGCATGCGGTCAGCTCACACAGAAGCACCGGCCTTCGGGCGTCTGACGGGACACAACCCCCCGAACCCGGGACACGCGTCGCAGAGCCCGCGGACGTAGGCATCGCGTGGCACGAACTCGGCGCGCCCTATCGCCAGGATCGGCACGGTGATCCGCTCGGCAAGATGCACTGATTCGGATGCGTCGTACTCGAACCTGATAGTTCGCTCGCGTTCGAGTTCCGCGAACACGACTTCCGCATGGCATGCTCCGGCGTGCAGGGCGGCAAGCGCGTAGCACTCTGCCTGGAGCCTGTAGCGTTCACGCGCCTCGTCCTCGTCGAGCGCGCCGGCCCCCGTCTTGTAGTCGATGATCAGCGCGTGCGCCCCCTCCCAGGCGATGACGTCCATCGCGCCGGACAGCACCGTCCCGGCAAGCGGCACCAGGAACGGGGCCTCATGCACTACTCTCCCGGCGCTCCGGAGACGATCAGCGAGGGGTGAGCCAAGGAAAGCAGCCGCTGCCGCCTTCAGCGCCTGCCCTCTCCCGGGATCGACACCGGTGGCCCTCATCACCTCGGGAAGCACCGGGTCGAGCGTGCTGTGGTCCTTGGCTCGCTGCAGCACGAGGTGTAGGGCGCTTCCGAAGTCCAGTGCGGCCGTGGTGGTGCTCCGCGTCGGTGCGGGCAAGCGCGCGACTCGCGTGAGGTAGTAGTGATACCCGCAGCGCTCGTATGCCGCGAGCGCGGTGTACGAGACGGGCGGCACGCTATGAGGTCTGCTCGTGTCGGGCGAGGTGGTCATCCTGCTGCTGTTGTCCGCTTGCACCGGGTGTCCCGCGGGGGATTCGTCCTCACCGATCTCCGTCGACGGTGCGCCCTCGTCCCGGGGCGCCTCACCGCGCTCCAGGTCACCTGGTGCCCCCACGCACGACACCGCGATGACTCCTTCCCCCACCTGCACGAGCGCATCCCGGAGCATCCCAGGATCTGCCATTCCTAGGATCGAGCGTAGAATCCCGGTCAACGAATCGTCCGCCGTGCGGTCAGAGCGTGTGCGCCCGACGACGCAGAGACCTTCTCGCGCGCGGGTACAGGCGACGTAGAACAACCGGCGCCGCTCCGCGTCACGCACCGCCCTGCGCGCATCGTGTACGTCTCGCGCCCCGAGCGTCTTGCGTGACCCAGTGGGCGCGGGCAGGGACATGCCCAACAGCATCCCACCACCGACCCGTGCGACCTCGATCGGGTTCGTGCCGCTTTCGGCGGTGAGCGACCCTACCACGACCACGGGGAACTCGAGCCCCTTCGCGGCGTGGATGCTCATGATCCGGACTGCACCGTCCCCCTCCTCGAGGAACGCCTCCTGCTCGCCTGCGCCGTGCTGCTCGCGCAGCTCGAGGTGACGCAGGAACCCGCCGAGGCCACCGTGTTCGGCCGACGAGTACTCGTCGGCCATACGAGCGAGCTTCGCGACATTCGCCCAGGCCCGCACCCCTGACTCTCCCTCTCCGCACAAGGTGATGTCGAAGTCCAGCATGGTGAGCGATTCGACCACCGTATCGCTCAGAGGACGGATCCCCTGTCTCGATCTCGACGCCTCCACGACCTCCATCATGCGTGCCAAGCGCTCGCGCTGGAGGCCCGGAAGCTCGTTAAGGGCGCTCGGGAGCGCGTCCCAAAGCGAGGGACGACGGCCGACGACGCCCTCGGCGTGCGCCTCGTGGGCACGCTGAATGACATGGGAGCGGATGAGGTAGAGCGAGTCAGCATCGAGCGCCACTATCCGGCCCGCAAGGATCGATAGCAGTGCATGGTCGTTGTGGACGTTCTCGATGACGTGCAGAAGCGCGCGAGCCTCCCGCACCTCCGGACACTCGAAGAACGCGCCGCCGGCGGCCAGGACTGCGGGGATGCCGCGCGTCTCGAGCTCGCGGGCCACCTTCGCGCCCCGACCTCTGCTCAGGGCGCCCATCAAGACGGCGACATCCCCGGGCGCCACGCCCTCCCTGATGAACTCAGCCACGCGGTCCGCGACTGCTGCGGCCTCAGAATCGAAGGGGTCCGCGTCGCAGACAGCCGTGTCCACGAACGTGACGCTGAACCGAGGCAGTGCGCCCGGCCAGTCAGGCCGCTCCTGCGGCATCTCCGGACTGCGAAGCCACATGTACGACTCACCGAGGAGCGCGGCGTTCACGAACAGGCCGTTGATAGACGCAAGCAGTGGCGGAGCGATACGGTAGTTGATGTCCAGTTCGACGTGCGTCGGCACAACGCGCCCCCGGCGGCGGAATACCTCGACATCCGCATGCCTGAAGGAGTAGATCGACTGGTTCTCGTCACCGACCGTGCACAGGTCGCCATCCGCGAGCCGCTCGATGATGCCCATCTGCAAGGCATTGGTGTCCTGGAACTCATCGACCATGATCATCGCGAAACCGGTCCGGTACTGCTCTGCGATATCCTCACGTGTCTCCAGGAGCCCGGCGGTCAACACTTGCAGGTCCTCGAAGTCGAGCACGCCGCGCGCTCTCTTCTGCTCCGTATACAGCACAGCGAACCGGTCGAGCACTCGGATGAACGCCTGCTCGTGATCGGCGACCACCCGCTGCGCCAGACACAGAGAGCCGAGTTCAAGCTGTGCTTTGGCCGAATCGACGAGCTCCTCATGACCCTCGATGGAGCGAAGGTGCCTGAACGAGACGCTCGCGAGCAAGTCGAGCGCTTCGCGGTCGTTGAGCGTGCCGGCGACGACCTGCCGGAGCGTGGCGGCGAGGCTTATCGCCGCCTGCGCGTTCGTCACGGTGGTCTTGACCTGCCGGAGCTCGCCGAAGCCGCGGGCCGACTCGCTTACCTCGTCTGCGGTGCGACGAAGCGCGTCGTTGACTTGCTCGGGCGTGACGGTCAGGAGGTCGTTCACACCGCGACCCGCAGCAACCAGATCGGCCCTGGCAGACCGCAATGCCGCGGATACCTGGGTGAATCCGAACTCGTCGACGAGAGTGGCCACCGCGTCATCGTCGTCCACGAGTGCCCCGATCGCCCCGTCGAGCGACTCGGTGAGCATTACCGATGACTGTATTTGGTCCAACACACCGAAGCGCGGATCGATCCCCAGGTCGAGCGCATGTCGTCGCACGATGCGGGCGCACATAGCATGGATGGTGGATATCCACGAGTCGGAGATCCTCCGAGCGGCGTCAGGACGGCCCGCGTCCACCAGTCCGCGCCGCACCCGCTCGGCCAGCTCACTCGCCGCCTTCTCGGTGAACGTCACCGTGAGGAGTCCGTCCGGCGCGGTCGGCACAAACGGCGGCTCCCCGAGTATGGCAGCGATGAATCGCGCCGTCAGAACGCGCGTCTTGCCTGACCCCGCACCCGCAGCGATGAAGAGGTCCGAGGGGCCTGCGCTCACCGCGCGCTGTTGCCGTTCATCGAGCTCAGGCATGCGACACCCCCCAACCAGAGCAGAATCCACGGGCCGCACAGTAGGGGGCGCAACGCCCTGCGGCGGGTTCGGGGTCTATCGAACCAGCCCGCATACCCGCTACAGCGCAGGCTGCGAGCGTCTGCGCCTGCTCAAGGATGCTCTCCAGGCCTTCGTCGTCGACGATATCGGTGGCGACGAACGCTTCTCCGGCGAGTTGCTCGAGCGCGAACCCTCTCGTCATGCCCCGAGTGATCGAGCGGTAGACCCCGGCGCCTATCGACAGGCCCAGCCGGCGGGAGGCGACCAACGCGTAAAGCGGCAGCTGCACCCTGCCCTCTCCGGCCAGACGCACCGCACCGTGCGCCGCCGATAGTCCTCCAAGCTTGTAATCCGTGATGCACACGAGATCACCACCGACGTCGACCCTGTCCACGCGGCCACGCAGCGCGTAGCCATCGAACCACTCCGGCTCATCATCCATGCCGAACGACCACTCACAGTGAAGTGGCTCGAAACCCGGGAGAAGCCGGGAATCGGCCACGAGCACGCTCCACGCTCCGCTGATCGCCCGCCGTAGCATCGCCTTCTCTCCGGCGCTCCCCGCGTGGACGACCGCCACCGCCTCATCAACGACTCGCTGGAACAACGACCTCACGTCATCGAGGACCTCAGGGGTGAGGCGCCGCATGCCATGCGTACCGGGCAGTCGCTCGTAGAAGTGTGCAAGCACCTCGTGTGCGACACGTCCCGCTGTCGAGGCGTCAGTGGATACATCAAGGTCGTTAGGTCTTATGACTCGCTCGATGAACCACCGATAGGGGCACTGCAGGTATGTTTCTATATCGCTGACCGAGAAGACCTCCTGCTCTGCCAGCGACGCCCTCACCTCTGCGGACAAGCGGGCCTGACCATGCGCGTCGCCCGCATGCGGATCACGAGGGTCTCCCCCGCTTCCGCACGCGATCCGCATACCCGAACGTACGACACGTCGCTCGGTGTGCGGTGCGTGGTCGTCAAGCAGGCCCGTATCGGGACCCAGGGTGCTTCGCATCACCCCGTGAGTGGACTCCGTCGCGGTCCCATAGCTTGCGTACAGATCAAGAACCTCATCGATGAACACAGAGCCCTGCAGCGGCTGGCCGTCGTCATCATGAGACCGTCTACTCAGCACGAGCCTCTGTCGTGCGCGTGTCACGACTTGATAGAAGAGCAGACGCTCGGCCGCGATGTCGTCGCGTGGTGCCGTGTCTATCCCAGCGCGCGCCAGCGCAACCTCGGCACCGTACGCGCCGAAGCCGTCGTCGCGACGGATCCGCGGGAACTCCCCGGCAGTGAGACCCCCCACGATGACGCAGTCGAACCGTCTTCCCCTGACTCGCTCGGCGCTGGTCACCTGGACCCTGCCCGGCTCACCGCTGGCACCAACGGAGACCGGGGCGCCTTGAAGTGCCACCGCTAACACCTGGCTCGCGGAGGCGCGCCGCTTGATGGTCGCGAGCCCAGCAACGGCTTCCACCAACACTCGCACGGCCGCCGCATCGAGCATGCCATCGAGATCGAGCGTTGCCGCTGGAGGATGTGCGCGGCCAAGCATCGCGGAAGCCAGCCTGTGCCAGGCAGCCTCGGCCGTCCCGTCACCCAGTTCTCGGAATGCGGCGCGGGCCTCATGGATGAAGCGGGCCCCCTCGCCGCCCACCCAGGATTCCAGGCGCCGCGGGACATCTCTTCCGGACACACCCATGCGACGCGCGCGGGTGTCGAGCTCATCAAGCTCCGCGCTGGAGCACGGGCCGTACGGAGACCTCATGACATCCATCCAGACCACACGGTCCGCTGTGCCCGCGCACATCATCATGAGGCCGAGGAGGCACCTTCCGATGCCGGTACGCTCGAACGGCACCTGTATGTCCCAGTCCGCAGTCATCCCGGCCTCGGTCAGCGCAGGCCGCAAGGAACCGACGTGTGTCGCGGGGTCGCGGAAGACGACTGCAACGGCCTCCGGTGGTACGCCCGCCTCGAGAGCGTCCTGGATCTCTCTCACGATTCGAGCAGACTCCGAGCTGCGACCCCACGCCTCGGAGATGATGACCGCCCCGCCGCTGGCGACAGGTGCCACGACGGGCGCTCCGAGACCTCGCTCGATCGCCATGAGTTCTCCGGGTGCTCCGCGCTCGGCCTCCCCCGCCACCGCCTGGACCGCCCCTCCGGCGGAGAGGCGGGCAACGAGGCCCTCTGCGGACTCGGTTGCCGGCACAGCAGGGTCATAGGTGAGCGCGACCACCACATCACGGAAACGGGAGATCGCACTCAGATAGCGCTCCTGAGGGCCGGTGAAGCCAGTGAAGCCGCTCACCGCAACAAGCGGAGGCAGCGCCAACCGGTCAGCTGACACAGCGAGTGCCCGGTGGGCTTCACCTCGCTCGACGAGTCCGGCGGCCGACAGAGCCACGCTGTACGCGTCGATGTATGCGAGCAAACCCTCGCCCGGGGTACCACACTCTCGCGAGCACCGCGCTTCATATCGAGAGGACTCTGCCGCTCTCTGCACCAAGCCTGATAGGAGTCGCCGGAAGCCCGCGGTGCCGACCGAGCCCGCAAGGCATCCTGGATCAACGGTTCTGCCAGATTCTTCCAGTAGCAGCGCCCGTTCAACAGGCGTGATGAGTCGTCTCCCGTCACCGTACGCACGCCAGCACCCATCAAGGTGCGCGTTGAGCGTGGTGATCTGTAGTCCTGTTGGGAACTCCACCGACAGCTCCGCCATCGCTCTGGAGACATCGGCTGGAGAGGGCAGAAGCAAGAGCGCATCGCGGGATGCGCACGCAGCAGCACGGATCCACTCATAGAGCGCTCCGGTCTTCCCCACATTCGCGGCGCCTATCACAACCCGCAGCGTCATGCGCCTCCCTCCCATCTTGAGGGCGGAAGCATACGACACGGGTCTGACATCAGGACGACATCACCGTCCGCGAGTAGCGTTGCACGCCGTCTCTGATCTCCTGGACCTTGCGCCAGGCGACCTCTTCATCACGTCCCAGGTAGTGGTCCATGCGTGAGCCGACCGTTTCAACAGCCGACTCAGCACGCTCGGCTACTGATCGGGCGGCCTCCCCAAGCCGACTCGCTTCATCGGCCAGCCGCCGCCTTGTCTCCGTACCGGGTGCCGGTGCAAACATAAGTCCCGCAATCACACCCGCCGCAGCCCCGACGAATATGCCGATCACGAAGTATGCCAGTCTGCCGGATCGCATCATGCACCCCCGGTTTCCGGACCCGCCTCGCCCTCTGTGAGGAGGCGCATGATCCTCTCAAGGTCACTCTCATCATGGAAGTCGATCTCGATCTTGCCCTTCTTCGCCGTCTGGCGCACACGCACGTTTGTCGACAGTAGTCGCCGAAGCTTGCGGGCCACGACCTTGTATGACTTGGGGCTGACCGGCCTCGGCGTGCTGATACTCGCTCCAGCAGCAAGCAGCTTCGCAAGACTCTCAGCCTCGCGCACGGATAGACCCTCGTCAACGCACTTCCGCGCCAGGGTGTGGCGGCGATCATCGTCCGCGATTGACAGGATCGCGCGTGCATGACCGGCGCTCAGTCGACTCTCATAGAGGAGTTCCTGTATGTCTTCGGGAAGGTCGAGGAGGCGCAATGTGTTGGTCACGGCAGAGCGCGACTTGGACACTCTGTCCGCCAACTCGGCCTGGGTCATACCGTACTCGGCGATCAGCCGGCGATAACCGCGTGCCTCTTCTATGGGATTCAGGTCCGACCGCTGCAAGTTCTCGATCAGTGCGAGCGCCAAGGCCTCGGTGTCAGTTATTGCCATCACGCGTACAGGAACTCGCTCGAGGCCCGCGGCCTTTGATGCCCTCCAGCGACGTTCACCAGCGATGATCTGGTAGCCGGTGCCGTGTGCGCGAACCAGAATCGGCTGCAGTACCCCGACCTTCCGAATGGAGTCGGCCAGTTCCGAGATCTGATCTTCGTTGATATCCGTCCTTGGCTGACTTGGGTTCGGGGCCATCTCCTCAACCCCCAGGTCGAGGACTTCTCCTCCGACCTCCTGCCCCGCGCCCGGTATGAGTGCTGACAAGCCCTTGCCGAGACCTCGCTTAGACACGGGCAACCACTTCCTTCGCCAATCGCCTGTACGCATCTGTACCACGACCTGTCGGGTCATAAAGCGTCCCCGGCTGACCGAAGCTCGGCGCCTCAGACAGCCGCACGCTACGAGGAATCAAGGTCTCAAACACACGCTCACCGAAGAAGTCGCGGACTTCATCAACAACCAGCTGCGACAACTTGGTGCGTCTATCGTACATGGTCATTACGACGCCGAAGACCTCAAGAGCCGGATTCAGCTGCGTTTTGACCAAACGCACCGTCTCGAGGAGTTTCGTCAGACCTTCCAGTGCATAGTACTCACACTGCACCGGAATCAACACTCCGTTCGATGCAGTGAGTGCGTTGATCGTGAGAAGGCCGAGGGATGGTGGGCAATCGATTATGACATAGTGAAAGTCGCTGATGACTGGCTGAAGAACATGCTTGAGCTTCGTTTCTCTACTGAAAGCGGAGACAAGTTCGATCTCAGCGCCAGCCAACTGGATCGTCGAGGGCACCACGAACACTCCGGACACCTCAACGGGCTCGATCAACTGCTCGATTGGCGCTTCGCCGAGCAGCGCGTCATATACACACTGCTCCCGCTGGTTCTTATCCAGCCCGTAACCTGACGTCGCGTTCCCCTGGGGGTCAAGGTCGACAAGAAGAACCTTCTTCCCGAGGTCCGCGAGGCTGGCCGCCAGATTCACGGCCGTAGTACTCTTCCCGACGCCACCCTTCTGATTAACCACCGCGAGCACCATCGCTGGCACGCGATCGCCCGAGGTCACGTCGTTCTGTGAGTCCACCACGGACACTCCTCCCACTCCAGCCGTCTTGTCGTCAGTATAGGCATGGTCAAGCGCAGCGTGAATACCGATCACCCAAGCGGTTGCGTTTGCGCAAGCCCAGAGCGGCGAGGTAATGCCACCCGGGGGCTACCGGTCCTTTCATACACGTAGAGAGACCGTGCTTCGTCGCCATCGCCGAGACTGTACTCATATACTTCGCGCAGGGTGAGTCCAACGATTGCGCTCACCTTGCACGCACGCTCTTCCTCTTCTGCTTGCCTCACGCCCTTCATGGCAAGCAGCCGCCCACCGGGTGTTAGAAGTGGCGCCGCCAGCTCCATTAGTGCGCCCAGAGAGCTGACCGCGCGCATCACTACGACATCCCACCGGGACTCGCCGATCGCGAGCTCCTCGGCGCGTTGAGCTATCACTGTTACTGGCAGATCAAGAACGCCCGAAATCTCGGCTATCACTGCCGCCTTCTTCTTGCGCGCCTCACAGCAGGTCACATCATGACCAAGGATAGCGAGCGGTATCCCCGGGAATCCCGCCCCGGATCCAACGTCGACGACACTGTGGCCGTTTAGCGACTCATAGACCAACGGCAGGAGCGAGTCCAGGATATGCAACCTCACGACGGCGTCAGGCTCAGTAATCCTTGTGAGGTTGACCACTCGGTTAGCTTCCAGCACCAAGGCGGCATGCATTCCTAGCATCTCAGCCTGTCGAGTGGTCACGGTGACGCCGCTCGCGGCTAGAACCGATGCGATGGCGTCCGGTTGGAGGGCTGGATGTTCGTGGAGGCGTTTCACGTGAAACATACTCGCCCGTTCACGGACAGAAAGCAAGGCTGCACAGAGTGGCCACACTGCCCGGCGACGGACTCACGCGCAGCGTCCTGGACTTCTGGATGTTTCACGTGAAACCTTCTGCGACGGTTCACTGCGTCAGGGCGCACCCTCGTGCCCATTGGCTTCTCCGACTCGACAACACACGATGCCGCGTCGTGAGTGGGGTATTGGGCCATGGTTCTGGATCCCGGGGCGACCAACAAGCGCCATGCACAACGCGTCTCGCTGAACCGTCAGATCCGTCCCCGGGGACCAGCCCATCTACAGCATCGGGTTCGTGACCGGGTACTCGACTGTCGTCCATCGATTATGGTGTCGACGCTTCATAGCAGTACTCTAATCAGTGCATGAACATGACTCGGTTCCACGAATCATGCAATCCAGTCATCGGCCGCCCGCAACGCCATCGGAGGAGAGGATTCGCGCCTCCCCAAGTCGAGGAGGAGTCCGCATCCCATCTGACGAACATGGATCTTGGCAGCTACACACAAGGGGAACACCTTGCGAGGTTGGTTCCCTCGTATCGACACCCTGGTGGTAGTCGCTCACATCAAAGGAGAAATGAAAGGGGGGCCCGCCATAGCGAGCCCCCTTGTGTGCCCTGGTGAATACCTAGCGCGGGTGAACGACGACCATGCGCCGCGGTTCGGCGCCTTCACTCTCGGTCTGCACTCGGCGGTCATCTCTAAGCACCACATGTATGACGCGGCGCTCGAAGCTGCTCATCGGGCGCAGTTGTACCGCGCGACGCTGTCGCACGGCGCGCTCCGCAGCCCCGCGCGCAATCTCCTCGAGCTTCATGCGTCGGCGATGCCGATAGCCTGAGACGTCCACCACAAGCGGGTACCGGGTGTCCAGCTTCCGGTTCGTGATCGTAGACACGAGCACCTGAAGCGCGTCCAGCGTTCTTCCGTGCCGGCCGATCAGCACAGCCAGGTCGTCTCCCGTGATGTCCAGGATGATCTCACCCTCATCACCCTCGTACTCATCGATGTCCCCCTCGATGCCAAGGGACCCGAGGATGGCCCGGATAGCCGCCGCACCCGTATCAGCTATGACATCAAGCTCTTCGTCTGACAGCTCGGCATCCTCGGTCGTCAGGATCTCTGGAGCGTCGTCAACCTCGTCGATGTCTTCAATCTCGGTCTCAGGAAGTGCGCCTGGCCGCAACCAGACGCGCACTCTGGCGATGCTCGATGCTGACTTGAAGAGCCCACGACTCGGCTCAACCAACACCTCGAAATCGACGGCGTCCTGCTGCACGCCCATCTGCTCGAGAGCAGTATCCAGGGCGTCTTCTACAGATGGGCCTTCAGTGATGACCTCATCAATCATGCCTGTCCCTCCTGGGCCTTGTAGATCTTTGTCTGGATCAACTGCTGGATCACTCCGAGCAACCCCTGGGTCACCCAGTAGAGAACCACACCCGCTGATACGCTCCAACCGAAGAAGAGCATCATCGCGGACATCATGTAGCTCATCTGCTTCTGCTGGGCCTGAGCTCCAGGCTGGAGCAGTTGAGGCACAAGCGTGCTTGCGCCGAAGAGCAGCACGAAGATGATGTAGGGGATGGCAGAGGCGAGACCATCACCCTTGTAGACTTGGCCGGCAGACAGTGTGATGTCTGGAAGGATCACCCAGAACCGCGACGCCGCTGCAGCAGCTGAATCGGAGAGTGTCTGGATGTGCTGCGGGAAGAGCCCGGGTGTCTCACCAGCCGTACCCAGCATCCGGAACAGCGCAAAGAAGACCGGCATCTGAAGAAGCATCGGGAGACAGCCGCCGAATGGA
This sequence comes from Actinomycetota bacterium, assembly GCA_036679125.1. Taxonomy (GTDB): domain Bacteria; phylum Actinomycetota; class Coriobacteriia; order Anaerosomatales; family Anaerosomataceae; genus Anaerosoma. The sequence goes on from JAZIGI010000001.1 coordinate 76,411, forward strand.
TTGACCTTGTTCTCCTGATAGAACTTGAGGGTCTCCTCCTGGAGCTTCTCCTGGTTGTTCTTGTACTTCTCCTGCAGTTCCTTGATCTTCGGTTGGATACGCTGGAGCTCGTACATCGACTTCGTCTGTTTTATGGTAAGTGGCAACAGGAGGACACGGATTGCGACAGTCAGCAGGATGATGGCGAATCCGTAGTCGTGCACCACCCCGAACAACAGCTGCAGGACGTCGAACAGGAACTTCTCAATAGGTGCAAGCACGAAACGCCAACCTCCTCGGGTTTGGCAGCAGGTCTTCGTGGGTCCAGGTCCACTCCGGATTCTGCCGGGGGTCTACGCGATCCTCACACTATATACCACGCGCGCGCGTGTTATGGCACAGGGTCCTGTCCACCTGGGTTCCAGGGATGACACCGCGCGATCCGTTTCGCCGCAAGCCAGCCCCCATGAAGCACGCCGTACCGTTCGATCGCCGTAAGAGCGTACGCGGAACACGTCGGGGTGAACCGACAGCTTGGTGGCAGCGCGGGAGATATGAAGCGCCGATACCCCTTGATCGCCAGCACCGCTATCACGGCTATCGGGTTCCTCACTCCTTGGTCACCCCCACGCGACGTAGGCTGGAGCGGAGTGCTCGGTCAAGTTCAGCGGGGGAGGCCGACGGTGTGGCCGGCCGAGCCATGAGAACCACGTCCCAGCCCGCCCATGGACCCCCGGTCCGCCGCATGGCCTCTCGCAGGACGCGTTTCGAGCGGTTGCGCACCACGGCGCCCCCTAACCGCTTCCCGGCAACGAAAAGCACGCGGCCGTCATGACCGCGCGCTTCCGGTGTACGCCTTGCGATGAGTGTGACGGCGTTGCCCGCCGACCTCATGCCTTCTTTGAAGATACCGTCTATCTCAGTGGCGTTCTTGAGCGTATGCATGGGCCAACCCTTCGGCCCTTTGAGTCGTCGCCTACGCGGCGCTCGGGCAGAGCACCTTGCGGCCCTTGCGGCGGCGTGCAGCAAGAATCGCACGACCCGCACGGGTCGACATACGCTTACGGAAGCCGTGCGTCTTCGCGCGCTTCCGGTTGTTCGGCTGATACGTGCGCTTCACTTCAGGTCCTTCCATTCGGCGCGCCGGGCCTGACCCGGGCACAAGCCTGGTGATTATATCCGCGGTCCGATGACAGTGTCAATCGACCAACTGCATCCTCTACCCGGTGGGTCGTCGACCACCCTGATCCGCGCAGCTCGCCCCTGGCACCACCACCACGCGAAAATTCAAGTGAAATCTGTGGATACTGTGGAAAACCCAGGACACAAGCACGCCGCATCTGTGGATAACCCTCCAAGCGCCATTGTGGATAGTTGGTCCCCTTTGCTAGAATCCGGGGCGCTCTCATGCAACCGTTTCCCGCTCTTGTTCCTTGAAAAACTGCTGGTCAGCGTGCTAACTGTGGCACATCTTCCACAATATGGCATATCGCCTGATAATGGTTATCCACAATCGTGTCAACCCTTCGGTGAGGCGTGTTCCACCAGATACCCGGAAGCGAGTCCGTCGGATAAGTTGCCCACAGGTCTAACCGCTTCGGAAAGCCAGAACTGCCCCCGGAAGCCCCCTAAGCTGCGTGTTCGATGCGTGTTCGATGGATTCCATGGAAAGGTTGTCCACAGTTGTGGAAAGGATTGTGGATAACCGAGAAAGCCGCTGTTCACAGGTTGTCACGGTGCGTGTCTCAACTCGGAAGTGAGACTTCCGGATACGCCGTTTACCAGCAGTTTCTCTCTCTCGTGTGATTTGCTTGTTTGTGGATTGTTTGGTGGAACATCGGTGTCAGATGGGGTATCCGTGGAGCCTTTCTACAACAACATGACGGCTGGCAGCGCACCTGAAGCCGATCGGGCCGATGCCGCTCTTCAACCAACGGCGACAGCGCCGGGGTCACTGAACCCTGCGTTGATCGCCGTGTATGACAACCTGACATCCTCGCCGCGTGTGGAGAGGATCGCGCGCGACACACCGCGTGACTTGATCGAGGAGTTGGCAACACGCACCTACCAGGTTTCGCATGAGGTGGGTGGGTGTGTTCCTTATATGGTCATACGTGAGATCGTCGAGAACTTCATCCATGCGGGCTTCGATGAGGTGGTCGTGAGCGTCTTGGATGGCGGGAACACCCTTCGGTTCGCCGATCAGGGTCCCGGCATCCGCGACAAGGAGCGGGCGTTCCTCCCGGGCTTCACAACTGCCACCGAAACGATGAAGCAAGTCATCAAGGGTGTCGGTTCGGGATTGCCTGTCGCTCGCGAGTGTCTGACGTTCTCCGAGGGGACGATCGAGGTCGATGACAATCTCGGCGCTGGCACCGTGGTGACACTCCGCGTCGCGCAGGAGCGGGAGGTTGTGACTACACCTGGTCGGCCCCTGCGGATCCAGACGACCACGACCGCGCTACCTGATCTGTCTGTACGCCACAAGAAGGTCCTCTCCCTTGTCATGGAGGTTGGCGCACTCGGTCCGTCGGTGGTTGCACGAGAGCTTGGTGTGGGACTTTCCACCGCGTATCGAGACCTTGAACACCTTGCGGATCTCGGTTTGGTGGAAGCGGACATGACTGGTAAGCGGGTGCTCACTGAAGAAGGAATCCAGTGCCTCGACGCACTGTTCGGACGATAAGGGGCGGGTAGTCGATGGATGTACAACAGGTCTGGCAGGACACACTCGACGTGGTCAAGGGTGAATTGAACACCCCGACGTTCAAGACGTGGTTCGAACAGACATCTCCGCTTGGGATCGTTGAGCATGAGATGTTGGTGGGTGTCCAGAACGACTTCGCCCGTGATTGGTTGGAGTCGCGATACTCAGGGCTGCTCGCCTCTGCGCTGACACAGGTGACGGGCGCTCCTATGGTCGTGCGGTTCAGTGTCCCAGGAACCGGTCGCCCCACCAGTGTTGAACCGGAACACGTGGAGGTCGTTTCTCCGCCGCCGGTGATCCGGTTGGATGAACCCGCGAAGACCACAGGCCCCGACCTGGAACCGAACTGCACATTCGACTCGTTCGTGGTGGGTCCCTCGAACCAGTTCTCGTATCACGTCGCTCTCGCTGTCGCGGAGGCGCCAGGGACCGCCTATAACCCTTTGTTCATTTATGGTGGGGCCGGCCTCGGTAAGACCCACCTGTTGCAGTCGATCGGGTCATACGTCCGCTCGAGTTACCCTCATCTCCGGGTCAAGTACGTCACCAGTGAGCAGTTCACGAACGACTTCATCAAGTCGATCGGTGACCGGGATAAGAACCGCACCGAGGGCTTCCGTCGCGCGTACCGTGAGAACGATGTGCTTCTCATCGATGACATCCAATTCATACAAGGTAAAGAGACCACACAGACGGAGTTCTTCCACACATTCAACACACTCCGTGAAGCAGGTAAGCAGATAGTGATGACCTCGGACCGCCCTCCGGCGGAGATCGGCAACATCGAGGAGCGTCTGCGTACGAGATTCGGTTGGGGCTTGATCGCGGACATCCAACCGCCGGATCTTGAGACCCGTATCGCGATCCTCCGCAGGAAGGCGGACATGGCCCGTGTCGCCGCCCCTGATGACGTCCTAGCATTCATAGCCGAACGACTCTCAAGCAACATTCGTGAGCTCGAGGGGGCCCTTGTGCGGGTCGCCGCATACAGCTCGGTTTCCCAGCGTCCTATCGACCTTGATCTCGCTGAAAGCGTACTGAAGGACACCTTCCCTGAGCGCTCTGTCAAGCCGATCTCAATCTCCACCATCCAACAAGAGGTCTGCAAGTTCTACCAGATATCCCGCGCCGATCTTGTTGGAGACAAGCGGTCACAGGCGATCGCGTTCCCCCGCCAGGTTGCAATGTATCTTTGTAGGGAACTCACAGACTACTCACTACCGAAGATCGGTGGTGAGTTCGGCGGGCGCGACCACACGACCGTCATGTACGCCAACAGTAAGATCCAGCGCCTCATCAATGAACAGCGTGATGTCTACAATCAGATACAGACACTCACGAATATGGTGCGCCAGAGGAACTAACAGACCCGGTGTATAGCGTGTTGAAAGACGTGTGGAACGAACGGCTTGTCTGTGGAGAGAACAGGGTGGTTGTTGATATGTGGATGGATGGGAGCATTCTCCACACAGAGGTTCCACAGGGAGGATACATGTAGTGAGCAGGGAGAACGTCCTGATTCCACATCATCCACACCCCCTATTACTACTGCTACTGTGATTGATTAGATAGAAGACCTTAGGAGAAAGGGCACGGTATGAAGATCTCGATCGCACGAGGTGAACTGCTCGATGCACTGTCGACCGTGTCGCGAGGCCTCTCCTCGAGAACCACACTCCCTATCCTCTCAGGCATCCACGTCTCAACCAGCTCGGACTCAGTGGTGTTCCAGGCAACAGACCTCGAGGTCTCCGTGCGAACGTCATGTCAGGCCCGGGTAGACGATGCGGGACAGTCCGTGCTGCCCGGTAAACTCCTTACAGATATCGTAAGGAGCCTTCCTGAAGCCGGCATCACGATAGAGACCACCGGTACAGGCAGCGCGAAGATCACATGTGGTCAATCCGCTTTCACGATGAAGACGCTATCACCGGAGGACTACCCGAGATTCCCTGAGGTCTCAGCTGAAGAGACCGTGTCTCTCCCGACGGAGCAGTTCTCACACGTCGTCCACCAGGTGTCGCGGTCCGTGAGCCGCGATGAGACCAGGCCGATCCTCACAGGGATCCTCGTCGTGGTTGACGAGGGAACCTTGAGGATGGTGGCAACCGACTCATACCGGTTGTGTGTCAAAGAAGCGGTCGTCTCGGGGTTGAGTGGTGGGATCGAACTGGTGGTTCCAGGAAAAGCGATGGAAGACGTCGCAAAACTGATCGGCTCCTCAGAGACTGTGTCGTTGGGTGTCTCGGAAAACCAGGTCGTCTTCACTTTCGGGTACACCACGTTCATCTCTCGGCGTATAGAAGGGACCTTCCCGAACTACCGTCAGCTTCTTCCGAAGGAGTACGTCACCCGGGTCGTGATCGATAGGGTGGAGCTGCTGGAGGCTGTGAAGAGGGTCTCCTTGATGGCTCAACACAACTCGCCAGTGAGGTTGTCCGTGAACACGACAGAACACACCTTGAAGCTCTCAGCGACAGCGCAAGATGTGGGGGAGGCCAACGAAGACATCCAAGCGGAGCCAGAAGGCGAGGATGTGGAAATCGCCTTCAGTCACGCATACCTTCTCGACGGGGTGGCCGTCGCAGAAGGCGACACTATTGCACTCGAAATCACGAGTCCTTTGAAGCCTGGCGTGATCAAGACCACCGAGGGAGACGACTTCACTTACCTGCTCATGCCCGTGCGCATCGGATAGAGGCCGAAACCCAAGCGTGCATATCACCAGGATCAGCCTCACGAACTACCGGAATATCGCATCATGGGAAGTGAAACCACACCGCTCCCTGACCGTTCTTCTCGGTCCGAATGCGGCCGGTAAGACGAACACGATCGAGGCCATACAAGTCGCGTGCACAGGAACATCGTTCCGTAGACCCACATGGGATGAACTGGTCCAATGGGAGAAACGGACCTCCAAGATCACGATAGAGGCTGACGGGGAGACACCCGGAGTCTCAACGACACTCGTAGTGGATGCGGGTGGTCAACGGACCTGGAAGGTCAACGGAGTGCAAAAGAGGTCACTGGCGGACGCTACACGCTTCGTCCCAGTGGTCATGTTCACACCGGACGACCTTGTTATGATCAAAGGCCCTGCAGACCAGAGGCGATCGAGCCTTGATGCCCTTGGTGAACAACTCTCGGTGGTGTATGGAGCCCTACGACGCGATTACCTGCGTGTGGTCAGGCAGCGGAACGCACTTCTCCGTGACGAAGCCACGCTCACCACACTCGAACCATGGGATTTGCAGTTGATCAACCTCGGCGCACGGCTCCACACCCATAGACGGCGCCTTCTCGCACGGGTCGCCGGATACTTGGCCCCTGTGTACCGCGACCTCTCTGGTGGCGAGGTGCTGGGTGTAAGGATGGTCGATCATTGCGGGGTGGGCGATATGGCACTCAAAGAGGAAGTCCCACACGAGATCGTCGTGGACGGACTGACACGAGAGCTCGCACGCAGGGCTGTAGACGAACAGCAACGCAAGGTCACACTCGTCGGACCACACCGGGACGATATCGAGTTCACGATCGACGGAGCCGAGGCCCGCTCCTATGCGAGTCAAGGACAACAGCGCACGATAGCCTTGGCCTGGAAACTCGCCGAGGTCCGAGTGGTGAACACCGTGCTGTCGAAGACCCCCGTCTTGCTTCTTGATGATGTGATGTCCGAACTAGACCAAGACCGCAGGGCGGCTCTTACCGGACTCATACAACAAGACATCCAGACGTTCGTAACAACCACCAACACGGGGTATTTCGACCCAGGGTTGCTGGATCAAGCAAGCGTCCTCGATGTTGGGAAGTGCCCGTGAGCCCCAGAGCGAAGAAGAGCCAGAGCTTTGGAGACGCCGCGGAAGCGGCGTTGAGGAGGATCGACAAGTCGGGCAAACGCCACAACGCGCGGGTGGTCGGGGTGTGGAGTGAGGTCGTGGGGGCCGACATCGCCAGGCACACGAAGGGCTTCGCGTTTCGGGACGACAAGGAACTAGTGGTGTTCGTGGACACAGCAGCCTGGGCGAATGAACTGTCCTTGATGGCCTCCGACCTTAGCGCGAGGATAAACGCGTACGTTGGTGAGGATGTAGTGAGGTCGCTGAGGTTCACTGTATCCAGGACGGTGTCTGTCGAGCGCGCATGGGAAGCCACGATCGCGCGCGCGGAAGAGGAGTACGAACCCGAGCAGATCGAACCTGTGGAACTGAGCGATGTCGAGGTCGCTCAAGCCGAACACGTCGCGGCGGCGATCGATGATGGTGAACTGCGGGAGATCGCTCTACGGGTCATGATGAAAGACCTTGCGTTGAAGAAGGGGACCCGCGAAAAAGGGGTGTGAGGGGGACCACGCGAGCGGCCCCGGCGAACCGTCTGGAACCACCACTTGTGGTATACTTGACCAGGGCGAATGACTATATGTCGTGGTCGATTCGACCTCCACGCCCCGGCACCCGGCACGTATCAAACAGAGGAGCGAGAGTGCCCGAAAGCACATACTCAGGAAAAGACATCCAGGTCCTTGAGGGGCTTGAAGCCGTTCGCAAACGCCCCGGTATGTATATCGGATCGACCGGCCCGAAGGGTCTTCACCACCTGGTGTACGAGATCGTCGACAACTCGGTGGATGAGGCTCTCGCGGGATGCTGTAACAGCATCGAGATCGTCATCCATCAAGACGAGTCGATCACCGTGACCGACAACGGCAGAGGCATTCCTGTCGACAATGTGCCGAAGTATCGCAAACCCGGTGTAGAGGTCGCACTGACCATCCTGCACGCTGGCGGCAAGTTCGGTGGCAGTGGCTACAAGGTCTCAGGTGGCCTCCATGGAGTCGGCGTGAGCGTCGTCAACGCCCTCTCGACAAGACTCGAGATCGAGGTCAAGCGCGATGGGAAGATCTGGGCGATGGCCTTCGAGCGGGGCAAGACCGTTTCTCAGTTGACGGCGATCGGCAAGTCGAAGACGACGGGCACGAAGATCAGGTTCTGGCCCGACCCCGAGATCTTCGAGACCACGGAGTTCTCCTGGGACGTCATCGCGTCACATATGAGGGAGACCGCGTTCCTGAACAAGAACCTGAAGATCACATTGACCGACGAGCGCGAGCTCGAGCCTCGCTTCGAGGAGTTCCGGTACGCCGGTGGCATCGTCGACTTCGTGAAGTACTTGAACGAGAAGCGGGAGACCATCCATACGAAGCCGATCTACATCGAGGCCGAGGGTGCGGAGGGTGCGATCGAGGTCGCGTTGGGTTGGAACACCGGCTACTCGGAGACGGTGCTCTCTTTTGCGAACAACATCAACACCCATGAGGGTGGAACACACCTGGATGGTTTCAAGAACGCACTCACACGCACGATCAACGATTACGCCAGGCGCCAGGGCATACTGAAAGAGAAGGACGACAACCTCTCAGGTGAGGATATCCGGGAGGGTCTTGTGGCTGTGATCTCGGTGAAGCTCCGTGAGCCGCAGTTCGAAGGTCAGACGAAGACCAAGCTGGGCAACACCGAGATGCGCTCATTCGTCCAATCGGCGATGACTACCGGTCTCGCCGAGTTCCTCGAGGAACACCCGAAGCCGGCGAGGGCGATCATCACGAAGTCGACCCAGGCCGCCAAGGCCCGCATGGCCGCACGCAAGGCCCGGGAGCTGACGCGTCGCAAAGGTCTTCTCGAAAGCTCGACTTTGCCAGGAAAGTTGGCCGATTGTTCCATCAGAGAGGCCGCCCTCACTGAGATCTACCTCGTCGAGGGCGATTCCGCCGGCGGCTCGGCCAAGCAGGCGCGCGACCGCAGCTTCCAGGCCATCCTGCCGCTCCGCGGCAAGATCCTGAATGTTGAGAAAGCCGGCATAACACGCGCGCTGTCGTCGCTTGAGATCCAGGCCATGATCACTGCGTTCGGTACCAGCGTCTCCGAGGAGTTCAACCTCGACAACGCCCGGTACCACAAGATCATCATCATGACCGACGCCGATGTCGACGGCGCACACATCCGCTGTCTGATCCTGACGTTCTTCTACCGGTTCATGCGGCCCATGATCGACGCCGGATACATCTATATCGCGCAGCCACCGCTGTACAAGATCACATACGGTAAGAAGCACGAGTATGCGTATACCGACAAGCAACTGCAGCAGTTCCTGGCGACGCTTCCCGAGACCACGAAGTACAGCATCCAGCGGTACAAAGGTCTTGGCGAAATGAACCCAGAGCAATTGTGGGAGACCACGATGGACCCGGCCAAGCGGACGCTTCTCCAGGTGAATCTGGATGACGCCCTTGCCGCCGAAGAGGCGATCGTCGATCTCATGGGAGACCAGGTCGAGCCCCGCAAGCAGTTCATCCAGCGGCACGCGAAGAGCGTCCGCTTCCTGGACGTGTAACGCGTGACCCGGACGGAGACGCGCGATGACGCCGGACGAGAGGCAGACACCGCGATTCGAACCTCCTCCCTGGGAGGCCGAAGCGTTCGAGCGGTTCCGGTCGGAACAGGAGCGTGTGCGTGCGGCCACAGAGCTCGAGGACGCGCTTCATCAGGTGAAGGCGCAGGTGAAGGAGCCGCCGCAGGTGGTGCCGGTGGAGGCGATCGCCACCGGGGAGCCAGCGGAAGCTCAGGGGACCACAGGAGCACCGGCTGCATCACCGCCGGACACCCCGGACGACTCAACCCAAAGGGGCGGCCCTGTCCCGGAGGCGAGGATCGATGCGATGCTCGCCGAGTTGAAGGCACAGGAGACGCACAATCCGCAGGCGAGTCAGACCCTGGTGTACGGATCAGCGGCCTTCCTCGCGACCCTGGGTGTGTTCCTGGTGGTCTTCGCGATCACGATGTACTCCCGGACGAACCCTTCCGGTGGCTCGGCGATGGTCCTCGCGGCGATGACGTCGCTCATCATGCTCCTCGCCGGGGCGGGCTGCATCGCGGGGGCCGTAGTGTTGTACCGCAAGCATCATCAGTGATGAGGAGTGACACCAGGTGACCGAATCGGATATCGCAGCCAGTGTGATGCCCATCGATATCGAGGAAGAGCTGCGCAAGTCGTTCCTTGAGTACTCGATGAGCGTCATCGTCGCACGTGCGCTCCCGGATGTGCGCGACGGGCTCAAGCCTGTTCATCGCCGCATCCTCTACGCGATGAACGAGTCCGGCTTGCTGCCGAACCGCTCATACAAGAAGTCCGCGTGGACCGTAGGTGAAGTCCTGGGCAAGTACCACCCGCACGGCGATACCGCGGTCTACGACACCATGGTCCGTATGGCGCAGGACTTCGCGATGAGCGTCACCCTTGTGGACGGCCATGGCAACTTCGGCTCCGTCGATGGTGACTCGGCGGCCGCCATGCGTTACACGGAGTCACGCCTGGCGCGCCCCGCTATGGAGCTGCTCCGGGACCTGGACAAGGAGACCGTCGACTTCGGCCCCAACTACGACGACTCGCTCCAGGAGCCGCTGGTACTGCCTGCTCGGTACCCCAACCTACTGGTGAACGGTTCGACCGGTATCGCTGTTGGTATGGCGACGAACATCCCGCCGCACAACCTCTCGGAAGTGATCGACGCGACATGCGCGTTCATCGACGATCCCGAGATCACGACCGAGGGCTTGATGCAACACATGCCGGGCCCGGACTTCCCGACCGGCGCGATCATCATGGGCCGGGAGGGTATCCAGTCCGCCTACGAGACAGGGCGTGGATCAATCAAGATCCGCGGGAAGGCGCACATCGAGCAGACCTCGACCGGCCGCATGCGGATCATCATCAATGAGATCCCGTACGCGGTGAACAAGTCCAAACTGGTGACGAAGATCGCGGATCTCGTGCGCGAGAAGAAGCTGCCCGAGATCTCCGACCTCCGCGATGAGTCCGACCGCAAAGGCATGCGGATCGTCGTCGAGTTGAAGCAGACCGCGATCCCCCAGGTCGTGCTGAACAAACTCTTCAAGCACACGCCCCTCGAGACCAGCTTCGGCATCATCCAGCTTGCCCTGGTGGACGGCGAACCCAAGGAGCTCACGCTCAAGCAGATGCTCTCGCACTACATCGAGCACCAGAAGGATGTCATCATCCGGCGGACGAAGTACGAGCTTCGCAAGGCCGAGGAGAGGGCCCACATCCTCGAGGGCTACATCATCGCGCTGGACAACATCGATGAGGTCATCGCGATCATAAAGGCGAGCGCGGACGACCACGAGGCAAAAGCCCGGTTGACCGAGCGGTTCGGACTGTCGGACGCACAGACCGACGCCATCCTTGAGATGCGCCTGCGTCGTCTCACCGGGCTCGAGCGCACCAAGATCGAGGACGAACTGGCCGAGCTGCGCGAGAAGATCGCGTGGTACAAGAAGGTCCTCGGCGACATGTCGCTCGTGCTGCAGATCATCAAAGACGAACTTGGTGAGATCAAAGAGAAGTTCGGCTTCAAACGCCGCACGGAGATCACCGGGGCCGCGCGCGACCTCGACGTTGAAGACCTCATCGCCGAGGAGGACATGGTCGTCACCATCACCAAGGCCGGCTACGTCAAGCGTCTTCCGGTGGCGACGTATCGCCAGCAGAAGCGGGGTGGCAAGGGCGTCTCGGGTGTGAACCTGAAAGAGAGCGACTTCGTCGAGCAGTTGTTCATCAGCTCGACCCACGATTACGTGCTCTTCTTCTCCACAAAGGGCAAGGTCTACCGACTGAAGGTGCACGAGATACCTGTCGGGTCGCGGCATGCGCGCGGCACAGCCGTGGTCAACCTGCTGCCGTTCGAGCAAGACGAGCGCATCGCAGCGGTCATCACGACCCGCGAGTTCAGCGCCGACGAGTATCTGCTGTTCGCAACGTCGCACGGCATGGTGAAGAAGACCGCCATCCAGGCGTACGACCGCAGCCGCCGCGACGGCATCATCGCTATCAACCTACGCAACGGTGACGAGCTCATCGCTGTGCGCCGCGTGAAGCAGGGTGAGCGCGTGATGATGGTCTCCGCCGAGGGCAAGGCGATCACCTGGGACGAGTCCGACGCCCGCCCGATGGGTCGCGACACCACCGGTGTGCGTGGCATGAACGTAAAAGACGACGATCGCGTGCTCGGTATGGAGATCGTCTACCCGGGCTCCGAGCTCTTCGTGGTGACCGAGCGCGGCTACGGCAAGCGCACGCCGGTCGATCAGTACCCGATACAGAACCGCGGTGGCATGGGCGTCAAGACCATCCAGGTCACCGAGAAGAAGGGCCGCCTGGCGGGCATGAAGATCGTCATGCCGGGACACGAACTCATGCTGATCTCGGAGGAGGGTGTCGTCATCCGCGTGAAGGCCGAGGATATCAGCCAGCTCGGCCGCTCCACGCAGGGCGTCAAGGTCATGAACGTCGGTGAGGCTGACAGGGTCTCGGCGATCGCCCGGGTGAGTGCCAAGAAGCGCAAGCGTCCTGCCGCCGTGGAGGGCCAACAGGCGCTTATCGAGGAGCCTGAGGATCGCGTGCCAGGCATGACGGACCGCGAGGCCGAAGCCGAGGAGCTCGTGAGCGAGGACTTCGACGAAGACGAATAGTGCCGCGTGGACCCCGCCATCGAGCGATGGCGGGGTCCAGCCACTCCCGGTGTCGGTTCGGCATCGTCACTGGGGGGCAGCGCCAGCGGACGGTGATACACGCTAGGATATGCACAGTCACGATCGGCGCTCCCCCGGGGAGCGCCGTTATTCATGCGCTAGGAAGGGTGTGATATGCGCCAGGGTCGGAAGATCATCGGACGGCTGCTGCCTGCCGGCACCCTGGACCTGGCGCGCGGATTCAGCGAGAACGCCCGCCGGTACCTCATGACGGCGGCGCTGCAGAACATAGGCTACGGGATCATCGGCACCGCATTCGCCATCTACATCAAGGACCGCGGCTTCGGTGAGGCGGTCGTAGGTGATGTCGAGGGCGCGCTGGCGCTTGCGGCCGCCGTGGTGTGCCTCACGTTGCCGCCGCTGGTCACCTCGGTGGGATACCGGAAGCTGATGATGTTCGCTGGTCTAGCCCTCGGAGTATCCCGTCTCGGCCAGGCGTACGCGCCTTCGGCGATCGCGATCGTCGGCCTGGGCCTTCTGTACGGGATGGGCGACGGCGCGATGCAGACGCTCTCGACCGCGTTCTTGTCGGAGAACGCGGGACGGGGCGGGCGCACCAGGCTGTTCACTGCGGACTTCGTGGTGAAGACGAGCGCCATGGTCGCCGGTTCGCTCGTCGGGGGTATCGTGCCGGTGCTGTTGCGACCGATGATAGGGGAGCACGACGCGTATCGTACGACGATCGTACTGGCCGCACTCGTGATGATGTCCAGCGGGGTATCCGCGTGGGGCATCAGTGACCACCACCTCCCGGGAGCACGCGGCCTCGCTGGTTGGCTCGCCACGCTCCGTGGGTTCAGCTCCTGGGGTCGCGTCGTGCGCTTGCTGGTGCCGGAGATGCTGATCTCGCTCGGCGCGGGTCTTGTGATGCCGTTCGTGGCGTTGTTCCTCAAGCACCGTCTGGGCGCGACGGTCACGGAGGTCGGCGCCATCCAGGCGGTGAGCTCGGTGGCGATGGCGATCGCGGCACTTGCGACCCCGCACCTTGCGCGGCGCATCGGACTCGCGGGGACCGTGGTGCTCACGGAGCTCGCGTCGCTGCCGTTCCTGTTGTCGATACCCTTCGCGCAAAGCCTTCCGGTGGCGGCCGTCCTGTTCTGGCTGCGAGGCATGCTGATGAACATGTCATGGCCGATCTACAATCAACTGTCGATGGCGGGGCTTCCCGCCGCGGACAAACCGCTCGTCGCCGGCTGGGTGCGGTTCGGCTGGAGTGTCGCGTGGCTTGCGGGGAGTTCGATCGGTGGACGACTCATGGAGCAGTCGTACACGACGCCGTACTTCTACACGGCCGCGCTCTACGCCTCGGGCGCCGTGGCCACGTTCCTGCTCCTACGACGCATCCGCGACGACGAACACCCGCATGACGATCACGCAGAAGGGGAGGGGACCACCAGTCTGGGTACGGTGGTCGCCGGGTGATAGGATGGTCATCGTGAACACTCGCGAACCCATTCCGGCCGCCGTCGACGCGGTGCTGTTCGACCTCGACGGCACGGTCGTCGATACGATTCCTCACATCCTCGCGTCCTTCCGGCACACCACGGCCGAGGTCTTCGGCGCGCCGTTGCCTGACGCCGAGCTCATGCACAGTGTGGGCATCCCGCTCGCACATCAGATGCGTCAGTTCACCGACGATGAGGAGACAGCGCAGCGTCTGCTCTCGGTCTACCGCGAGTTCAACCACCGTACGCATGACGAGATGGCGCGGTTGTACCCCAACACCCTGACGGCGCTCGACGCGCTCCTGGCGGCGGGCGTCCCGATGGGCATCGTGACATCCAAGGGCCGGCCGATGGCAGACCGCGCCATGGAGCTGTTCGGTCTCGGCAGGTACTTCCGGACCGTTATCACCGCCGATGACACGCCGGCCCACAAGCCAGATCCGCTGCCTGTCAGGATGGGTGCCGAGGCCCTCGGCGTGCTTCCGTCTCGTGCCGTGTACGTGGGTGACAGCCCGATGGACGTCCAGGCAGGCAATGGTGCGGGCGCGTTCACGATCGCGGCGACATGGGGGGTCGCCTCCCGCGAGCGGCTGGTGGCGGCTGACCCGGATGTCATCATCGATGACATCGCCGAGCTGCCCGCGGTCCTTGGTGTCGGCTAGCAGAGGACTCCGCGGGTTCCCGCGTTAGAGTGGCTCACGACCCGGGCCGTGCCTCATGACATGAAGTCGCTCGGGTCGACGTGGTCCAGGAAGTCGCGGAACTTCTCGACCTCCTCTTCTTCATCGACCTCGGTCACCTCGACCGCCGCCTCGGCGAAGATCTCCTCGGCAACGAAGATGGGGCAGCTGGCGCGCACCGCCAGAGCGACGGAGTCCGATGGGCGGGCGTCCACGGCGAGCTCGCGGTCTTCGCCCCGCAGGAGTATCGCGGCGTAGAAGGTGCCCTCCTCAAGGCGCGTGATCTCCACCCGACTCACCATGAAGCCGAGCGTGCCTATGGTGGTGTGGAGCAGGTCATGCGTCATGGGACGCGGAGCCTCGATGCCCTGCAGCGCAAGGATGATGGCGCTCGCCTCGGCGTGCCCTATCCAGATCGGCAGCGCGAGACGCGGGTTGGTGGAGGGGTCGTCGGCGCGTACGAGCAGCAGCACCGGCTGTTCGGTGACCGGATCCAGACTCAATCCCGCTATGCGCACGTGTATCACGGTGCTCCTCCTTTGCGCTCGTTCTCACGGTAGCACGCTGTTGCGGAACCCGCTCGTACACGGGCATACTTCATAACCGGGGAGTAGGGGAATGGGGGGTGTCATGCGGTTCGAGATACAGACCCAACGGCGCGAGCAGATGGTGGAGATCACCCGTGAGATCGCCGATGTGGTGGCCGCGTCGGGTATCGCCGAGGGCAGGGTCCTCGTGTTCTGCCCGCACACCACCGCCGCCGTCACGCTCAACGAGGCGGCCGATCCGGATGTACGGACGGACATCCTTGAGGGGTTGTCGCGGCTAGTCCCCGAGGATGGCGGGTGGCGACATGTCGAGGGCAACTCGGACGCCCACATCAAGTCCTCGCTCATCGGCGCAAGTATCGACATCCCGATCTTCGGCGGACGACTCGCGCTCGGCGCGTGGCAGGGGGCGTACCTGTGCGAGTTCGATGGACCGCGGCGGCGGACGCTCACAGTCTCGGTCTGTCGCTCCTGAAGGTTCTTGACGCTGGTTCGAGCCGTGGGCTATTGTAACCAGGCTGTTCGCAGCATGGGCCCGTAGCTCAGTTGGTTAGAGCGCACGGCTGATAACCGTGAGGTCAGTGGTTCGAATCCACTCGGGCCCACCATGACGCGAGTATGAAGGCCCCGGGAGACCGGGGCCTTCTTGCGTTGCCGGACGATCC
Organism: Actinomycetota bacterium; assembly: GCA_036679125.1. Lineage (GTDB taxonomy): Bacteria > Actinomycetota > Coriobacteriia > Anaerosomatales > Anaerosomataceae > Anaerosoma. Next base: position 92,037 of record JAZIGI010000001.1, read on the forward strand.
GGCCGATATCAGCGGGTAGCGAACGCCAGGCGGACTCCGAATCCGACCAACAACGACCCTGTCAGTGCTTCGAGCGTTCGATACGCGGCTGGACGCGCGAGCAGCGGACGGATCGTGCCAAGCGCAAGGCTCAACACAGTCTGCCATGTGACGCTGATGCACCCATGGACACCCGCGAGGAGCAGCGACCTGATCAGGGCCGGCTCTCCCGGAGCGATGAACTGCGGCAGCAGCGCGAGATAGAACAGGGCCACCTTCGGGTTGAGCGCGTTGCAGAGGAGCCCATCGAGCAGGAAGCGGCGCGATCCCGGTGGCGCCACCACCCCGCGCACCTCCGCCTCCTCGCCCTCAACGGCGTCGAACGCTCGGCCACGCCCACGCCAGGCGCTCATGAACGAGCGCGCACCGAGATATCCGAGGTACACGGCGCCGCAGACCTTCATCACCACGAATGCCGTGTCGGAGGTGCGCAGCAGAAGCGAAAGGCCGAGGGCGGAGGCGCTTGCGTGCACGAAGTGGCCGAGCCCGATGCCCAGCGCCGCGGCGATACCGGCCCGCGGACCACCGATGAGCGTCGACCGGATGACGAGCATGATGTTCGCGCCCGGGGTGAGCACCAGCACGAACGCGAGCCCGGCGAATGCGATGAGACGGCTGTCGATCTCCGGGTCCTCCTACGGTCGCGTGTCACGTGCGCGTCCGATGGTAGGACTCCGGGGCGGCCAGCTCAATCCCGGGTCTCAGTATCGCAGGAGCGCAACGGCATCCTCCCCGTGCGGCATGCGCTCCGCCGGGAACACGACCACGGCCCCGGAGCTCCGCAGCGTGTCGAGCGCTGCCTGCTCGAGGAGGTCCATGGGTCCTTCGGCTTCCGCTGCCGGGAGCCATGCTTCGGCTGTATCCGATAGGAGCAGGGAGTCCACGCGCCCCGCCGCGGCCGCCTCCGTGATGCCAGCCGGCTCAGTGATCACTCTGGGAGAAGCCCACATGTCCAGGACGCTCTCGAGCACCCGGCCGCTCTGCCGGTCGAACGCCCCGGCGGCTATCGCCCATGAGCGCTCGTGCAGCACCTGTTCGCCGATGGCATCAGGGTTCCCGGTCACAGCGCCATCGAGCAACGCCGGACATGTGCTGATCTCACGGTAGAGCGGGATGAGGTAGTCGACGCCAGCAAGAACCAGCGGTGCATGCTCATCACCCAGGTGCTCGTGGAGCCCTCGGTCGATATCGCGGAAGAAGCGGACCAGCTCTTTCTTGGTGTCCGGTTCCCCGGTGCCGTGGAACACGGCGGGACGGCGTCCGCCGGTACCGCTCGTGCCGGTATGGAACTGCAGCGAGGTCTTCTCGTAGTCCTCCCACTGCAAGGCGTCGCTCAGGCTCTCGGGGATGTGCTCTGCGGGGACCTCGGTAAGCGAGATCCGGTCGCCCTTGAGCAACCGCACCCGCTTCTGGCTCAGCGCGAGCACCCAGTAGGAGTCGTCCCTGCCGAGCAAGGGGAGGAGCGGCCGTACCGAGAAGCGGTGACCCACATGCACTCGCTCGGCAACAGGGAGGTCCACCTGGAAGATATGGTGCCCCTCGGTGCCGAGCAGCGCGACAAGACCGTCACGTGAGCGCAGCCACAGCGGGCGGTCGTCTGGCAGCGCCCGGGCGGGCGCAAGCAGCCGGTCGACCTCGGCGGTCTTGAGTCCCTGTTCGGCAAGCATCGCTTCGGCTTCGCGCAGGAGGTTCTTCAACCGTGTCGAGTCCGCCTCCTGACTGCCCGGGCCGAACCGCTGGGTGGGCAAGAAGAGCGACACCCGCAGACTGTCGGCCGGCTGTGCAAGGTCCAGGATGGTCTGGAGCGACAGGGCTTCCATGCTACCTCCTCAAGAACGGTGGCAGGAGCTCGCAGCGCACGGTGTGCGCGCGTGGCGATACGGTGGATATACCCACCCTGGGCCCCACCGGCCGCCTACGCGCCGAGCATCGCCACCGTCACGTGATGTCTTGCGCCGTCGTCGGTGAGCGGGACGCGCGCGTTCTCGCACGCCTCCCCATCAAGAAGCACGCGCGCGACACCACGGTTCACACCACGCGGGTTCTCCACCGCTATCTCGTACACCGACGAGCCGAAACGGTATGACGCCGAGAAACCCGGCCATGTCTTCGGGATGCAGGGGTCCACCACCAGGTAGCGTGCACCGTCCTCGGCCACGGTGCGGATGCCGAGGACTTCGCGCATGACCGCGCGGTGGAACCAGGCAGCGGAGCCGGTGTACCACGTCCACCCGCCGCGGCCGGTGTGCGGATCGATCGCATAGACGTCTGCCGCGATCACGTATGGCTCGACCTTGTATCGCTGCACGGCCTCCGCATCGAGGGCATGGCTCACCGGGTTGATGAGGTCGAGCAGCGAGACCGCCTCGTCGCCATCGCCGAGCCGTGCGTATGCCAGCGCGACCCAGAGAGCGGCGTGCGTGTACTGCCCGCCGTTCTCGCGCACGCCGGGCACGTACCCCTTGATGTAGCCGGGGTCGTGCTCCATCTGATCGAACGGCGGCGCCAGCAGGGCGACGAGCCCGTCGTCCCAGCGCACCAGCTCACTCTCCACGCTCTCCATCGCCCGGCGGGCGCGCTCGGGATCGCCCTGGCCTGAGATCACCGACCACGCCTGTGCGATGGCATCGATCCGGCACTCAGCGGCATGAGCCGTGCCGAGGGGGGTCCCGTCGTCGAAGTAGGCCCGACGGTACCAGGCGCCGTCCCATGCGTGTGCCTCGGCCGCTTCGATGAACGTGGCAGCCGTGGCGCGCAGCCTGGCGGCCGATGCGGCGTCATCACGAAGGTCGCAGACGCTGGCGAATCCCCGCATCGTCACGTCGAGGAACCAGGCGAGCCACACGCTCTCGCCGCGTCCTTCGGCGCCCACGCGGTTCATGCCGTCGTTCCAGTCGCCGCCGCCGATGAGCGGCAGACCGTGGCTGCCTTTCGGCGCGAGTGAGAGCGCCGCGAGACAGTGCTCGTACACCGAAGCGACCTTGAGCGACGCGACCGGTTGGAGGTAGCTGTCCTCACGGTCGTCGGGAACAGCGGGACCTTCGAGGTACGGCGTCTCGACGTCGAGCACCGAGAGGTCGCCGGTGGCCTGTACGTACTCGGCCACCACGAACGGCAGCCAGTGACGGTCGTCAGTGAACCGCGTGCGGACGCCCCGGCCGGAGACCGGCTGCCACCAGTGCAGGACATCGCCTTCGGCGAACTGATGACGTGAGGCCTCGATGATGTGATCGCGCACAAGCCCCGGGTGCGTATCGATGAGTGCGAGGCAGTCCTGCAGCTGGTCGCGGAAGCCGAACGCACCGGATGACTGGTAGGTGGCGGTGCGGCCCCAGGTACGGCAGGCGAGCGACTGGTAAAGCGACGCCGGCACCATCGCGTTCAGACGTCGATCGGGAGTGTCCACGCGGATCGCGTCCAACCGGTCGCGCCAGGCGCGTGTGGCGGCCTCGAGCTCGATGTCGATCGCACCGGGCTCGCGCATGCGTGCGATGAGCGCGTGCGCCTGCTCCACGCTCTCGGTCTGGCCGAGGATGAACGCGACCTCGGCGGTCTCTCCTGGTTCGAGCTCAAGGGGACGCATGAGGGCTCCGCAGTTGTCGTGGAAGCGACCGCACAGCCCGCCGAGGTGGGCCCGGCCCATCGCGGCCGGTGCGGCCGGTGTGCCGTTGCGCCCGATGAACTCGGTGCGGCTCGCCGTATACGAACCGCCCGACACGGTGGACGCCACGAACGCGGGGCGCCCCGGGAAGTCGAGGTTGAACCAGCTGTGCGCCATGAGCGCTTCGGCGGTCTCGTCCCACCAGGTCACCACACGCTGCTGCGCGGCGCTGCGCGAATCGCCGAGGCTCCATTCCACCAGGTGCGTGACGGAGAGCGCGCGGCGCATGGCCCCCGTGTTCGTGAGCCTCAGCCGTGCGACTCGCACGGGCGCGTCGTCGGCGATGAACCAGTCGAGCGTGTGCTCGATGCCGTGGCTCGTGTGCTCGAAACGGGTGTAGCCGCGGCCATGGCGGATGACGTGCGTGCCACCACCGCGCACAGGCAGCAGCGTGGGGCTCCAGAACTCGCCCGTGGTCTCGTCCCGCACGTACAGGCACTCACCGGTGCCATCGGAGACCGGATCGTTGTTCCAGGTGCTGATGCGGTTCTCATGGCTGTTCTCGGCCCACGTGCAGCCGATGCCGGCTTCCGACACAAGCGTGCCGAATCGCGGCCGGGCGATGACATTCACCCAGGGAGCGGGTGTGGTCTCACCGTCCGACAGCACGATCACGTACTCGTCACGCTCCAGATCGAAGCCGCCGAGGCCGTTGTCGAACGCGAGCGACGGCCGCTCGAACACGGCAGCGGGATACGCCGCGGGCTCGGCAGAGGGCACCAGCGCGGGTGGCGGTTCGGGGTGATCGGCTCGCCGGTCGAGCTGCAGCTGAAGCGGGCCGCGGTCTCCCTCGAGGACCACGCGCGCGGCGCTCTCAAGGAGGTTGAACACCTCCGGGCGCATCTGGTCGGCGGTGCGCAGGAACACGCCGCCGGGCCGGTCCGTGAGTTGTAGGGCGTGGCCGGTGCGCAGCAGAGTACGAAGACGCCCATCGAGCTCCGAGGCGTAGCCGGTAGGACGCGTGTTCAGGATGACCAGGTCGGTCTCGAACCCCTTGCTGCGCCAGTACTGATGGGCGAGCAGCGCCTGCCGGGCGAGAGGCGTCTGGTCGACCTGCTCGATCTTGAGGAGCAGGATCGGGTAGTCGCCCGAGATGCCGATCTCCCACAGCCCTGAGACCGACAGCCGGTTCTCGACCTCGGTGAGCACCTTCAGGCGCGAGTACGGATCGGTCAGCAGCATCCGCGAAGCGAGCCTGAGGTAGGTGACCGACTCCTCGGGCGTGATGCCGAGGTCCCGCAGCTCGATCCGGCTCGTCGACCACGCGAGGTCCGCGGCACGCTGGGCGTTGGCGATGTCGTGATACTTCTCGGCGAGGTACTCCACCTGCTCGCGCGAATCGGCGGCGCCGGTGATGTACGCCAGCCGCGCCGTCTCGCCAGGCGGCACCACGAGCGGCTGCCTGATGGAGCAGATCGGGTCGAGCACCGCTCCCGCGGTGTTGGTGAGGCGCCCGTCACCGAAGATCGCGTGTGCGCTCACCGGTGTGTTCAGCCTGCCGAGGAAAGCGGCGCGGTCGGTCTCGTACGACCACGAGCACGCGTCTAGGGAGTCACACGCGAGGAGGTGGATGCCCCAGTAGCGCGGCTCCTCCGATGACCGTGGCCGACGGGAGAACAGGAGCGCCGTGTGCTCCTCGAGCGGCTCGGTCTCCACGAAGAGGTTGCTGTAGGCCTTGTGTGCACGGTCGGCCCCGCGGGGCGCGAGCGTGATCTCGAGGTACGACGTGACCTCGAGTGCGAGGGGCTCATGACCGTGGTTGGTCACGGTGATGCGCCTGACCTCGACATCGTCTTCAGGGGAGACGACGATCTCGGTGTGCGTCTCCACATCACCGTCCATACGGCGGAAGTCGGCACGGTCGGCGGAGAACGTGACGTGGTAGTCATCGGGTTCGGCGACCGACGGCTGATAGGCCGCCGACCACACCCGACCGCTCTCCACGTCCTTGAGGTAGAAGAACGTGCCCCAGCAGTCGCGGGTGATGTCCTCGCGGTAGCGCGTCACGGTGCGGTCGCGCCAGCGACTGTAGCCTCCGCCGGCGTTGGTGACCATCACCGAGTACGAGCCGTTGGACAGGAAGTGCGTAGCGGGGACCGGCGTGTTCGCGAGCGGGTACGCACGTGTGACCGGCGGCGGCACCTCGCGCACCGAGCGCACGAACTCCACTTCCTCGGCACGCGGCTGGGCGACCTGCACGCGGCGCGGCACGCGCTCCTGCAGCAGCAGCTCGGCGGAGGTCACGAGCGGGTCGGCGTGGAAGCGGTCCTGCATCCGGTAGCCGCACAGCATGTTGCCGAGGGACAGCATGCTCATCCCCTGGTGGTGCGCCATGTACGCCTTGACGACCGCGCGCTCCTTGCCGGCCGGCACGCGACCGGGTGTGTAGTCGATCGCCTCGTAGTAGCCGTACCAGCCCTCGCCGCCCTGCCGGGTCAGCGTCTCGAGGTTCGAGAGCGCGTCGCGCGGCGCCACCATGAGCGCGAGCACGGTAGCGTATGGCGCGATGACCACGTCGGCCGAGAGGCCGCGCTTGAGGCCCAGGCCCGGCACACCGAACGCCTGGTACTGGTACGTGAGCTCCACGTCCTTGGCGTTGAACGCCGACTCGGACACGCCCCACGGCACCCCGCGCTGGCGGCCATACTGGATCTGGCGGCGGACCACATTGGTGTAGGTGCGGTCGAGCAGCGTCTCGGGCCACGTCTTCATCACGAGCAACGGCATAAGGTACTCGAACATGCTCGCGCTCCAGCTCACGAGGGCAGCACCGCCCTCGGTGCGCGTGACCGCCCTGCCGAGGCGGAACCAGTGCTCCTGGGGCACATCGCCCTTGGCGATCGCCAGGAAGCTCGCCAACCGGCACTCGCTCGCCAGCATGTCGTAGTAGGAGTCATCGAGCCGGCCCTCGGCGGTGTTGAAGCCAATCGAGAACAGGAGCCGGTGCTCATCGAAGAGCATCGCGAAGTCCGTGTGCTCCCACATCTCGCGGGAGATGTCGGCCGAAAGGCGGAGACGTGCGAGGAGGGTGACCGCTTCGGCGCGTGCGCCCCGGATGCCGGCCGCCATGCGGGCCGCCCATGCGGCGTCGGAGCCGCCGGAATCCGACATCGCGTCGAGCGCCTCAAGCGCGTCGCTGAGCCCCTCGGCAAGACCGACCAGGCTCGGGACATGCGCGAGCAGCGGCGCGAGGGCGGGGACGGGCTCGCCGCTGTGGGTTCCCGCGCCAGCCAGCACGTCGCGCGCCCAGGGGGCGTAGGTGTCGATGACGCCGAGCGCGCCATCGACGGCCTCGACGACCGCGTCGATCGATCGTGCCGCGTTGGCGGTTACCGCGTCTTCGGCCGCAGCGGATGCGATGCGGCCGGCCCGATCGCCGAGCGGCGCTGTGAGCGCGCGCAGACCCTCGAGCAGTGCAAGCCACTCGCCAAGGTTGATCGGTGCCGAGTCGAGCGCGATCCGGCGAACCACTTCCTCGAGTGCCGTTCGGGCCTCGGCGCGATCGTCGGCGATATCCGCCGGTCCGCGCACCGCCGCGAGCTCCTCGAGGGCGAGTCGCGCAGTGTCACCGATGCCGGCGAGCAGCTGTGCGTCGAGGACGGGGCGCTCGGAGACCTCGAGGAGCGCCACGCGCAGTGCCAGCAGGTGGCCTGCGAGGTTTCCCGAGTCGACCGTGGACACATAAGTGGGCCGGAGCGGCAGCAGGGTGGTGGTGTCGTACCAGTTGTAGAAGTGACCGCGGAAGCGCTCCATTCCCACCATGGTGGTGAGGGTCCCGGAGACGCTCTCCGTGAGCTGCGTCACCGTGAGGTAGCCAAGGTCGTACGCGGTGACGGCCGCGAGCAACTGCAGCCCCATGTTGGTGGGGGAGGTGCGGTGGGCGACCTCGCCCTTCGGGTCCTCCTGGAAGTTGTCGGGCGCGAGGTGGTGGTCCTCGGCTGTCACGAACGTCTCGAAGAACCGCCAGGTCTTGCGTGCCGCTCTTCGCATCACCGTCACGTCGGCCGGCGTGATGTCCGGGTCCGGCTTCGGGGTGGGCCTGCTGGCACGCCATGCCGCCACCGGCGCGTACGCCCAGACTCCGAGGAGCGGGGCGTACGGCACCGCGGCGACCGGTCCGCCGATGAGCATGATGGGCACTGCGCCCATCACCGCGAGCGCGCTCGCCACGCCCATGCGGTGGGTGAACGACGCCAGGGCCCCCGCACCGAGTCGGCGCTCGACCTCGGCGGCGGTCTCCCACTCCAGCATGTCGCGCCGGCTCACGAACATGCGCCAGAGCGCTCGCAGGGCGGCGTCGGTCATCAGCTGTGCCTGATGGGGTAGCACGGCGATGTCGAGCAGTGTGCGCACGACGTCACGGCGGATATCGGAGAGCAGGGTCCCGCGCTCGCTACGGGTGTCGGCCGGTGTTCGCCGCAGGAGCGAATCCGCAAGACCGAACAGCAGCGGGAACAACAGGAGCGCGGCGATGATGCCGAGCCAGATCCACGACATCGGTGGCAGCACGGCGAACCCGGCGATCGCAAACGCCACTGTCGCGAGCGGCACCAGCGAACGGCGGAGGTTGTCGACGATCTTCCAGCGATGCAGGGGCGTGAGCGGGTTGCGTTCGCGGCCGCCCGGCACAGGCACGTGCGGCAGGAGCCAGGGCAGTGTCTGCCAGTCGCCACGGACCCAGCGGTGAAGGCGCGCGCAGTGCGAGATGTAGCTCGACGGCTGGTCGTCGTAGACCTCGATATCCGATGCCAGCCCGGTCCGCAGGTAAGAGCCTTCGAGCAGATCGTGCGAGAGCAGCGTGTTCTCCGGGAAGCGATCCTCCAGGACCGCGTTGAACACGTCGACCTCGAAGATGCCCTTGCCGGTGAACGACCCCTCGCCGAAAACGTCCTGGTAGGTATCGGACACCGCCCCCGCGTACGGATCGACGCCGGTCACGCCGGAGTAGAGCCAGGCGAAGAGGCTGTCCTCCGAGCCCTCGAGCGACATGGCCACACGCGGCTGGATCAACCCGTATCCGCGACGGACCGTGCGGGTCGCCGGGTCCACCACGGCGCGGTTGAGCGGGTGTGCGATGGTGGACACGAGCTTGCGCGCACCATCGCGCGGCAAGACGGTGTCGGTGTCGAGTGTGATCACGAAGGTCACCTTCGCGTACCCGGTGGGATCACCGTCGGCGATGGTGAACGACGTGTCTGTCGCGCCGCGGAGCAACCGGCAGAACTCGGTGAGCGCACCGCGCTTGCGCTCCCAGCCCATCCAGGTCTTATCGGCCGCGCTCCAGGTCCGGCCGCGCACGAAGAGCGAGAAGGGGTGGTCGCCATCGCGCCCGTACCGCGCGTTCAGGACGGCGATGCCCGACCGGGCCGCCTCTATCACCGTGGAGTCGGTCTCAGCATGTTGTCCGGGCCCGCCGCGAAGGTCGGCCAGTATCGCGAACCGCACGTTCGGGTCACGGTTCGCCAGGAATCCGACCTCCATGTTGTCCACCACGTGCTGTGCCGCTGCAGGCGAGGTGAGAAGCGCCGTGTACACCACCATCGTGCTGTGCGCCTGCGCCACAGGGGTGCGATGGTCGATCTTGGCGAGCATCCGCGGAGGCCAGAGCCACGCGGCCAGGCGGTTGGCGAGCGTCACACCCACATCGGAGACGGGGATCACGGCGAGCACGCCCATCAGCACGCCCGATCCTGCGCTTCCGGTGGCCGAGGCGACGAACCAGCCGATCGCCGAGGCGAGCGTCGCTGTAGCGGCGGCCAGCACTCCCCAGTAGATGACACCGCGCGCGGCGAGAGGGCCGCGGTGGAGGCGTTCGCGCAGCCGCGGGCGGTACCCCACCGAGCGTTCGAACGCGTACCGGCCGTCGCTGATCAGGTGGTATCCCACGTGGCTCCGGAGGGTGTCGGCCGGGTCCGAGGCGAGGGCCTGGAGGCAGTGACTGATGACCGCCTCCGCCACGCCCACCTCGTCAAGCGCTCCGCGCTCGGCGAGCTCCTCGACCGTGTGTCGCAACCGATCCCTGCTCGCGAAGTCCATGCGGGCGTACACGCCGGCCGGGTCCTCGCGCAGGACCTGCTCGACCACGCTCACGTCCTCGAAGAACTCGCGCCACTCCAGCGCATCCAGGAACCTGATGCTCGTGATGGCGTTCGCGATCGACACCTGATCGGCCGCCTGGTGCTGGTGCTCCTCCATAGTGAGGCGCTCGAGATCGGCTCCGTGCCGTTCCAACGTGCGCTCGATCCAGTCAGCGAGCGGCTCGAGACCGGCCTCGTGTCCGAGCAGGCGCTGCGAAAGCCGAAGGAGGAACGCGGGAGGGGCCGCCGCGTGCGCCCGGTCGAGCTCCGTGATGCGCTCTGCCAGCTCGGCGGGTCCCTGGTCAGCGGCCATCACGAGACGATCCGCGAACCGTTCCCCGCCGACGATCGCCTGATGGCTCTCGAGGATGCGCACACCGAGCCTGCGAAGGTTCTCCACGAGCACGGCCCGGAGCATGATCGGCACAGCCCAGACCTCGCCGATCGTGAGCGGGGAGACGTCCTGATACGCGTGCATGAACGACGTGAGCGTCTCCTCGTCGACGCGTGAGTCGGTGTGCGCGAGCAGGGTGGCGACGGCCTCCATCAGCCGCGGGTACTCCGCGAACGGTCCCTCGGTAAGACGCCGGAGCTCTGCGCCATACCGCGCAGGCAGGTCCTCGGTCACCAGCGCGACCTGCTCCTCTATGAGGTAGTAGTTGTCGAGGATCCACTCGGCGGCGGGAGCCACAGGGATGTCATCCCGGGCATCGGTGACAAGCACCCGGTAAACGGCCGCCAGTTCGGTGGCGGCACTCTCCACGAGCCCGAGCACGGGAGTGTGCGTGCGTGCGGGCCGGTCGTTCCATCGCTGGCGTCGCGCCAGCGATCGCGCGGCGGCCGTCAGGCGGTCGGCGCCGAGCAGTTCGCTCCGCAGGGGCTCTTCGGCGCGGGGCCGCAGGGGGTCGGCGGGATGGCTGATGGTCGATCACCTCGTGTCACGCCGTGAGGGCAGGATGGCGGGCTCTGGCACACCGTCCCTATTGTGCCACGTTCTTGCTGCCGAAACGCCCGCGACACGGCACGGGCATTGCTGCTAAGATACCCGCCTGGGTATCCAATCCGTCATATGACGCGGAGGTCAGATGAAACGCGCGCAGATGCTTGCACTGGCGGCCGGAGCGGTCGTGGTGATCGTGGCCGTCGTCGCCCTCTCCTCTGGCGCACCGGCGCCGGGGCTGATCGACAACGGTGAGCTGTCGCGACTCCAGAAGCAGGGTGCGCGCATCATCGATGTCAGGACCGCTGCCGAGTTCACGGGCGCTCACATCGAGGGCGCCGAAAACGTACCGGTGAGCGATCTCGCCGCAGCGGCGGATGGCTGGGACCGGACGGCCCCCGTGGTCGTCTACTGCGCGGTGGGTGACCGGAGCGGCAGCGCCGCAGGCGTGCTGCAGTCCATGGGCTTCGAGCGCGTGTACGACCTCGACGGCGGTATCGCGCAGTGGGATGGCGCGCTCGCGGGCGGAGCGGCGCCAGCGGCGGACGCCGGTACCGGCCCGCAGGTCGCGCTCTCAGGGCTCCCGATCCTCTACGAGTTCTACACCGATTGGTGACCCAGCTGCCAGACGATGGCGCCTGTGGTCGACAGGCTCAAGAACGAGTATCAGGGCGTGGTGGAGTTCCGTCTCATCAACGTGGAGACCGACGCCGAGGGGGCGCAGCTCGCGAGCGACTTCGGCGTCCAGTTCGTCCCGTCGTTCGTCCTGCTCGGCAGCGATGGTGCACAGCGCGACCTGCTTGTAGGCGAGATGACCGAGGAGCAGCTTCGCGCCGCGATCGACGCCCTCGAGTGAGCCGGCGTGCGTAGAAGTCCCGTACCCGGGGTACACAGTCTATACGACCGCTTCGTTCCCGAGCTGGATCGAGGTGATGGCATCGAGCCTGTGACGAGCTGGTTTTCCACCAGGGTGGCCGATGAAGGATCCCCCCGCTACGCGTGTGTGTGAGTCATGTCTCAGACATTCGAGGTTCGGTACGTGTGTTGATCCTGTCAGTTCGACGATGCAAGTGCAGGACCGCGTACGCGAGTGGATACCGGGCATAAGCCTCTGTGACCTGCGGGGGTGCGGCCGGGAGGCGGAAGCGTCTGCCAGGCCAAGAGCTCTCTAGGATGGCCCTTTGGAGGGGCGACTCGGGCGGTGCGACAGTCACCCTGGTGCGGCGATACTGGCGGTGGGTGCGCGGAACACGCGTACCCACCGCTTCTCCTTGGCCCGGCGCCGCTGCTCGAACTCGTCACAGATGCTATACTCTCCGTCTGCCAGCCCCGCGGGGCCGGTTCGGGCGAGTGGCGCAACGGGAGCGCACCTGCTTTGCACGCAGGGGGTTGTCGGTTCGAATCCGATCTCGTCCACCAGCCGATGACACGGCCGGTCGTCTCTCACAGACGGCCGGCCGTTCGCATTCTCGACCGCGATATCGAGAGGCGCCGCGTGTTAGGGTGTCGGGGTGCAGGGGTAGCCTATCCGTGGCCGCCGTCGAACACGGCTGGCGCGCTATCATCGGTCCGATTCGGAGTGTTCAGACGCAGGGGTGGGGGATCCATGAGCAGTATCGTCGAGGTGCGTGCCCTGACGAAGCGGTTCAACGAGCTTGTCGCGGTGAACGAGGTGTCGTTCTCGATCGAGGAAGGCGAGGTGTATGGTCTCCTCGGCCCGAACGGGGCGGGCAAGACCACCACGATCTCCATGATGTCCTGTCTGATCGAGCCGACCTCCGGTGCGATCATGGTCGACGGGTATGACTCGGTCCGCGAACCCGGAGCCCTGAAGGCCGCTCTTGGCGTGGTGCCGCAGGAGGTGGCGCTGTACCCGACCCTGACCGCCGCCGAGAACCTCCGGTTCTGGGGGAGCATGTACGGCCTCCGCGGGGATGCGCTCAAGCGCGCTGTCGCCGATGCTCTTGAGCTTGCGGGGCTGGCGGACCGCGCGAAGGAGCGCATCGAGAAGTACTCAGGCGGTATGAAGCGGCGCATCAATATCGCCGCCGGCATCCTGCACAAGCCACGAGTGCTCTTGATGGACGAACCCACGGTCGGGATCGACCCCCAGAGCCGCAACCACATCCTCGAGACGGTGAAAGACCTCAACGCCGCCGGGATGACGGTGCTGTACACAAGCCACTACATGGAGGAGGTCGAGTATCTCTGCGACCGCATCGCGATCATGGACCACGGCGCGATCATCGCCGAGGGGACCCTGAACGAACTCCGTGATGTGGTGGGCGGCATGGATGTGGTGGCTGTGAAGGTCGCAGGCGCCACACCGGAGGTGCTCGAGCGCGTGCGCGCCATCGAGGGTGTGGAGGGCGTGGAGAGCGCCGAGGACGCGCTCGAGGTGCTCACCCGCAGCAGCGGATCGATCATGGGGAGGCTGGTATCCACGCTCGAGAGCGAGGGCGCCCACGTGACCTCGGTATCGGTGACAGAGCCGAACCTCGAAAGCGTCTTCCTGCACCTCACCGGCAAGAGTCTGCGGGACTGAGCCATGCGAAACCTACTGACCATCGCCGCCAAAGACACGCGGATCATGGTGCGCGACCGCGCAGCGCTGCTCGTGATGCTCGCCATGCCGCTCGGCCTCATATTCATCCTCGGCTCCGCACTCGGCAACCTCGGCGAAGGCGACTCGCTCGATGCTGAGGTCGCGATCGTGAACGATGACACCGGAGAGACCGGACAGCGGTTCGTGGACGCGCTCACGTCGGCCGAGGAGATAGACGCGGTGTTCAACATCCACGTGCGCGACGACGCCGGAGAGGTCCGCACCGAGGTGGAGCGCGGTGACCTCACCGCTGCGCTGGTCATCCCCGCCGATCTCACGGACCGCATCATGCGCGGTGAGCCGGCGCCGCTCGAGGTGCTGCAGGACCCGGGCTCGACCGTGAGCGCGGGCGTCTGGGCCGCCGTGGTCCGCGCAGGAGTGGCACAGGCGTCGGCGCAGATCGTGGCCGGGCACACGTTGGCTGAAGCGCTTTCCACGCCGCCCTCGGCCGGACCGCCACCGGGCGCTGACGCGTCGGGGGCCTCCGCCGGAGTCTCGCATGGCTATCCCGGACAGGCGCAGGAACTCGAGCTTGATGCTGTCCACGTGAGCGAACTCGAGGTCGAGCTCGAGAAGGAGGTCTCGATGATCTCCTACTACGCGGCGGCGATGTCCGGTATGTTCCTGCTCTTCGGGGGCATGTTCGGCGCCTTCTCGTTCGTGCGTGAGCGCCGCGAGCAGACCCTGGCGCGCATGATCTCCACCCCGTCGAGCACGGCGGTCATCGTGGGCGGCAAGGCGCTCGGCGTGATGTTGATCGGTGCGCTGCAGTTCCTCGTGCTGCTGGTGGGCACCCGGATGCTCTTCCAGGTCGACTGGGGCGCCGATGTGCTCGCGGTCGTACTCGTCGGCTTCGCCGAGGTGCTCGCGGCCGCAGGGCTCGCGATGGCATTGGCCGCCCTCGGCAAGACAGAGCGTGCGATAGGCGGCATCGCACCGGCGTTCATCATGCTGTTCGCGGCGCTCGGCGGTGCGATGATCCCCGCGGAGCAGCTGCCGTCGTGGCTGCTTCCCGCACAGGTGTTCTCACCGGTCTACTGGACGATCGACTCGTTCCTGCAGCTCATGCAGGGCGGCGCGCTTGTCGACGTTGCGCCCAACATCGGTGCGGTCGCGGCGATCGGCATAGCGCTGCTGGGCTTCGGCGCATGGCGGGTGAGGTACGAATGATGCGGAAGATCCTTTCTCTCGCATGGCTCAACGCCGTTCAGCTCGTGCGGAATCCTGCCGAGGTCGTAGGCGTCATCGTGCTGCCACTCGCGCTCACGATGCTCTTCGGCTCGGCGTTCGCAGCCGGGCAGGCGAGCGACATCCGCGTGCTGTTCGTTGACGAGGACGACACCACGTATTCGGCGCAGGTCGGCGAGTTGATCGACGCCGAGGAGTCGCTGCGCATCGAGGACGCGACGCGCGTGGATGCGGAGACCGAGATCGCGGCGGGCGACGCCGGCGTCGCCGTGCTCGTGCCGCGGGGATTCGCTGACGCACTCGAACGCGGCAGCGCAACGATCGAGGTGATGCGCAACCCGAACTCGCAGAACGGGTTCGCGATCGTGTCCGTGGTCCAGGGCATCGCCACGCGCATGTCGGGCAATGCCGCGGCCGCCCGGGTGGTCGCGGCGACCCCCGCGCTCAAGGCCGACTTCGATGACGTCTACCAGACGGCCGACGCCAAGTGGTCGCCCCGGCCGCCGGTATATGCCGAGGCAAGCCAGGTGGTGGCCTCGGAGGTGCGCGGTGACAGCGTGATCGCCGAGGGCACCACGCAGAGTTCGATTGGTTTCACGGTGTGGTTCATCTTGTTCATGACCTTCGGGAGCGCGGGCGGAATCCTTGAGGAGCGTGAGCAGGGTACGCTGCGCCGACTGATGGTGGCGCCGGTGAGCAGGACGACCATCCTTACGGGCAAGGTCGTGGGGACCGTGCTCGCCGCGACGGTGCAGGCACTCATCCTCGTGTTGGTTGGGGCGTTCGGCTTCGGCGTTCCGTGGGGCAACGACCCGCTCGCCGTGGTGATGGTGCTGGGCGCATACATCCTTGCCGGCACGGGACTGGCCGTGATGGTCTCGGCACTTGTGCGCACGCGCGACCAGATGAGCGGCCTGTCGCCCCTGGTCTCCACGGCGCTCGCCATGGTTGGCGGGTGCATGTGGCCGCTCGAGATCGTCTCACCGTTCATGCAGACGGCTGCCAAGCTCACCCCGACGGGTTGGGCGGTCATGGGGCTCACCGACGTCGTGTTCCGCAACCAGGGGGTTGAAGCGGCGATGGTGCCCACGCTCGTACTCCTGGGATTCGCGGGCGTGATGCTGGGCATCGGCGTTAAGATGCTGAAGTTCGAGTAATTCCGCGTTCGGCCGACCGGCCGATAGCGCTTCAGCCCCAGCCGAAGGGTCTGTATGGACACCTGCCCATGTCCGAGATGACAACGACCGGGTCTCACCGCCGGACACCCACGGAGCCTCACCCGCGAACCGCGCTGGCGATCGGCGTCACACTGCTGCTGTGGTCGTCGGCGTTCGCGGCCATCAAAGTGGGCCTGCGGTTCTACTCGCCAGGCGAAGTCGCGCTGCTGCGCTTCGGCACGGCGTCGCTCGTACTGGGGTTCTACGCGCTCGCTACCCGCATGCCGCTACCCGCCCGAGTGGACATGGGGAGGATCGCGCTGGCGGGGTTCCTCGGAATCACCGTCTATCACGTGGCGCTCAACTACGGCGAGCAGACGGTGAGCGCGGGCGCGGCGAGTCTTATCATCGCGGCGGCTCCCGTGTTC
>JAZIGI010000002.1:0-90482 GCA_036679125.1 Actinomycetota bacterium
CCCCCCCCGTTCCTATGATCCCCCAGACAGCCCCGCTATTATCGGGGTCGGCCACGCGCGCGGGGGGGCGGCGCCCCACACCCCCCCGACACCCCCCGCGCCCCCGTCATCCCGGGGCCGCGGCATCTGGGTCTTGTCGGTGCCCTCACACTGTCAGGAGCGCTTCTCGGCCACCTGCAGCTGGATGTCGCACCACTTGAGGTCCTCTTCGCACTCGGTCATGTCCTCACGCTCCATGAGCGGCTTCTGCTTCATCTCAGCCATGCGCTGCTCGGCAAGCTCCTTGGCCTGCCGCGCGCGCTCGACATCGACCCGCGAAGCGTGCTCGGCGGCGTCGGCCAGCACGATGACCTTGTCCTGGTGGACCTGGAGGTACCCGCCGGCGACCGCGAACCACTCGACGTCCTTGCCATCGTTGTAGCGGACACGGAGCTCACCGGGCCGCAACACCGTGACCAGCGGGGCGTGGAGCGGCAGGATGCCGACCTCGCCATCGAGGGTCGGGGCGATGACCATCTCCACCTCGTTGGTGTAGACGATCTTCTCCGGCGTGACGATCTCGCACAGGAGGGTACGGGCCATAGCTATGCCGTCGCCTTCATCTTCTCGGCGGCCTCAAGGGCCTCCTCGATGGTTCCCACGTAGCGGAACGCGCCTTCGGGGACGTCGTCGTGCTTGCCCTCGATGATCTCAGCGAAGCCGCGGATCGTGTCCTCGAGCTTCACGTACTTGCCGGCCATGCCCGTGAACTGCTCGGCCACGTGGAACGGCTGCGACAGGAACTGCTGGATCTTGCGGGCGCGGGACACCACGAGCTTCTGCTCCTCGGTCAGTTCGTCCATACCGAGGATGGCGATGATGTCCTGGAGGTCCTTGTAGCTCTGGAGGACCTGCTGGACGCCACGCGCCACGCGGTAGTGCTCCTCGCCGACCACGGCCGGGTCGAGCGCGCGCGACGTTGACGCGAGCGGGTCGACGGCCGGGTAGATGCCGAGCTCCGCGATCGAACGCGAGAGAACGGTGGTGGCGTCGAGGTGCGTGAACGCCGTGGCGGGCGCCGGGTCGGTGAGGTCGTCGGCGGGCACGTAGATCGCCTGGACCGACGTGATCGAACCGGTGGTGGTGGAGGTGATGCGCTCCTGCAGCTCGCCCATCTCGGTGGCCAGCGTGGGCTGGTAACCAACGGCGGACGGCATACGGCCGAGGAGTGCGGACACTTCCGAGCCTGCCTGGGTGAAGCGGAAGATGTTGTCGATGAACAGCAGCACGTCCTGGCCCTGGTCGCGGAAGTACTCGGCCGAGGTCAGACCCGCGAGACCCACGCGAAGGCGGGCTCCCGGAGGCTCGTTCATCTGACCGTAGATGAGCGCCGTCTTCTCGATGACGCCCGACTCGGACATCTCGTTGTAGAGGTCGGTGCCCTCACGGGTGCGCTCGCCCACGCCGGTGAACACGGAGGTACCACCGTGCTGCATGGCGAGGTTGTTGATGAGCTCCATGATGATGACGGTCTTGCCCACGCCGGCGCCGCCGAACAGGCCCGTCTTACCGCCCTTGATGTAGGGCTCGAGCAGGTCGACGACCTTGATGCCGGTCTCGAAGATCTCGGTGGTGGGCTCGAGGTCCTGGTAAGCGGGGGCCCCGCGGTGGAGCGGATAGAAGGCCTCGACCTCGGGCATCGGCTTGCCATCGACCGGCTGGCCGACGACGTTCCAGATGCGGCCGAGCGTCGAGGGGCCCACGGGCATCTGGATCGGTGCGCCGGTGTCGACCGCATCCATGCCGCGGGTGATACCGTCGGTGGAGGACATGGCCACGGCACGCACGAGGTTGCCGGGCAGGTGCTGCTGGATCTCGGCGACCAGGTGCACTTCACCGATCGCGGTCTCGCCGTCGACGACAAGCGCGGTATGGATCGCGGGAATCGCGTCGGGCGCGAACTCCACGTCGATGACCGGGCCGACGACGCGAACGATACGTCCGACGTTCATGGGCGACTTCTCCTTGTTCTCTGCCATGCCGCTACGCCTCCTCGAGCGCCGCAGCGCCACCGACGATCTCGGCGATCTCGGTCGTGATGGCTGCCTGGCGTGCACGGTTGTAGCTGCGTGTCAGCGTGGTGATCATCTCGCTCGCGTTGTCGGTCGCGGACTTCATGGCCGTACGGCGCGCACCCTGCTCTGCGGCGGCCGACTCCATGAGCGCCCGATACACGAGCGTCTCGACGTACGTGGGCAGCAGACGCTCGAGGACCACGCCGGCCGAAGGCTCGAACAGGTACTCGGCGTGAAGGCCGCCCTGCTCCTCCCCGGTCTCCATGACGCGCTGCTCGATCGGGAGCAGCTGATAGGTCTCCGGCTTCTGCTCGGCCACGTTCTTGAAGCGGTTGAACACGATGTAGGCCGCGTCGAGCTCTCCGGCCTCATAGCGCGGGATGATGTGCGCCGCGATAGCGCGTGCCTCGGCGAACGTCGGCTTGTCGGAGATGTCGCGGTACGACATGACCGGCTCGATCCCGCGGTAACGCAGGTAGCCGATGGCTTTCTTGCCGACGGCGATGATGTCCGTCTCGACTCCGGCGTTCCGCTCGGAGCGGATCAAGTCCTCCGTGATGCGAAGGATGTTGCTGTTGAACGCGCCACACAGGCCGCGGTCGGACGTGATGGTCACGACCATGACACGCGTACGCTCCTCGTGCTCCTCAAGGAGCGGATGCGAAGCGCCCTGCACGTACTGGGCGACGTTTCCCAACACCTCCATCATTGCGAAGGAGTACGGGCGCGCGGACTCGATCTTCTCCTGCGCCTTCTTGATCTTCGCGGTCGCGACCATCTCCATGGTGCGCGTGATCTGAGACGTGCTCTGCACGCTCGTGATCCGCTGCTTGATGTCGCGAAGGTTCGCCATGCTAGGCCTGACCCTCCGTCTCGAAGCCCGCCTTGTACTCATCGATCGCCTTCGCGAGCGCGTCGGCGGTCTCATCGGAGAGCTTCTGCTCGGACACGATCGTGCGACCGATCTCCGGGTGGGCGTTCTCGAGGAACTCGAGGAGGCCGTCGCGGAAGCGCTGCACATCTTCGACCGGCAGGTCGTCTGTGTAGCCCTTGGTGCCGGCGAAGATCGCCATGACCTGCTGCTCGACCGGATACGGGGTGAAGCGGCCCTGCTTGGTGATCTCGACAAGGCGGGCGCCGCGGTTCAGCGTCGCCTGGGTCGCCTTGTCCAGGTCGGAGCCGAACTGCGAGAACGCAGCAAGCTCACGGTAGCGGGCGAGGTCCAGACGCATCGAACCGGCGACCTGCTTCATCGCCTTGATCTGCGCGTTACCACCGACTCGCGAGACCGAGATACCGACGTTGATGGCCGGACGGATGCCCTGGAAGAACAGGTCCGTCTGGAGGAAGATCTGGCCGTCGGTGATCGAGATGACGTTGGTCGGGATGTACGCCGACACGTCACCGGCCTGGGTCTCGATGATCGGCAGCGCGGTGAGCGAGCCGGCGCCGTTGGCGTCGGAGAGCTTGACCGCGCGCTCGAGCAGGCGGCTATGCAGGTAGAAGACGTCACCGGGGTACGCCTCGCGGCCCGGCGGGCGGCGCAGCGTGAGGGACATCTGGCGGTACGCCACGGCCTGCTTGGAGAGGTCGTCGTACACGCACAGCACGTGGCGGCCGGGGTTGTCCGCTGAGGCGGGCTGACCATCGGCGCCGGTGTACATGAAGTACTCACCCATCGCGCAACCGGCCATCGGAGCAAGGTACTGCAGCGGGGCCGGGTCCGACGCGCTTGCTGACACCACGATCGTGTAGTCCATCGCGCCGTGCTGCTCGAGGACTTCGACCACACCCGCGACCGTGGAGGCCTTCTGGCCGATGGCCACGTACACGCAGATGAGGTCCTTGCCCTTCTGGTTGATGATCGCGTCGATCGCCACGGCGGTCTTGCCCGTCTGACGGTCGCCGATGATCAGCTCGCGCTGGCCACGGCCGACCGGGATCATCGCGTCGATAGCGGTGATGCCCGTCTGCACCGGCTCATGCACGCCCTTGCGCTCGATGACGCCGGGGGCGCGGAACTCGACGGGGCGGACGCCCTCGGCCGAGATAGGGCCCTTGCCGTCGATCGGCTGGCCGAGCGGGTCCACGACGCGGCCGAGCATGCCGGGGCCCGAGGGCACCTCGACGATGCGGCCCGTGGTGCGCACGGCGTCGTTCTCCTTGATGACCGAGGTCTCACCCAGGAGCACGGCGCCGACCTCGTTCTCATCGAGGTTCAGGGCCATGCCGAAGACGATCTCTCCGTCACCGGCGACGAACTCGAGGAGCTCGCCTGCCATGGCACCCTTCAGACCCTCGACCCGAGCGATACCATCGCCGAGCTGGATGACGGTGCCGACCTCGCGTACGTCAACGGAGGCCTTGTACGATTCGAGCTGCGCTCGCAGCACGTCGCCGATCTTGCTTGCGGTGATCTCTGCCACTTACGCCTCACCTCCCTGACGTGCGGTCGTGAGCGCCTGGCGCACGCCATCGAGCTGGGACGCTACGGTCCCGTCGAGCACGCGGCCGGCGACGTTGATGCGGATACCGCCGAGGATCTTCTCGTCCACCCGCTCGCGCAGGGTGACCGGACGACCGACGGCTGCTGCGATCTGCTTGACGAGCTTCGCCCGCAAGGCATCGTCGAGCTCGATGGCCGTGGTGACCTCAGCGACGACGACGCCGCGCTCGGCTTCAGCGATCTCGCCGAAACGCCGTGCGAGCTCGCCGAGCTGATCGGTCATACCGCGCTCGACCATCAGTGTCACGATTGCCAGGGTCTCGGGCGCAGCCGATTCGCCGAAGATGTCGCGCATGATGTCGCGCTTCTTCTCGGCGGGCAGGCTGGTGTCCGTGAGCGCCTGGTGCAGGTCGACGTGGCCGCGAACAGCCTTGACCACCGATGCGAGATCGGCGTCGACGGCGTCCACGACGTCACTTGCCGTGGCGAGCTCGAAGAGGACCCGGGCGAGGGTCTCGATCGTCTCGCTAGTTCTCATTCAAGCTCCCCACTTCCGCGAGGTACTTGTCGATGAGAGCCTCATGATCGGCCTTCGTGATGCTCGAACCGAGGATCTTGCCCGCGACCGCGACGGAGAGGTCGGCGACCTCGCCCTTCAGCTCGGCCATTGCGGACTCCTTCTCGGCCTTGATCGCGGCGACCGCCTTGCTCTTCTCGGCCTCGGCCTCCTCGCGCGCCTTGGCGAGGATCTCGGCCTTCATCGACTCGGCGACCTTGCGGCCCTGCTCGATGACCTGCGCGGCTTCCGCGCGCGCCTCGGCCATCTGGACCTTGTACTCCTCCAGGAGCCGCTCGGCCTCGACACGGGTGTCCTCGGCCTTATCCAGCGACTCACGGATCTTGTTGGCGCGCTCATCCAGCATCTTCGTTATCGGCGGAAACGCGAACTTGGCCATAACGATGAACAGGACGATGAACGCGACAACGTTGACCGCCATCTCGATGGTCTTAGGGATGATAAGTTCCACGCTGTCGCTCCTCCCGCTCGATGGTTGAACTAGCCGGCGTTCAGAACGAAGGCGAGAACGAAGCCGAGGAGCGCGATGGCCTCGATCATACCGAGAGCGATGAACATGGTGGTCTGCAGGCGACCGGCCATCTCAGGCTGGCGGGCCATCGACTCGATGGTCTTGGCGCCGACGAGGGCCAGACCGATGGCGGCGCCGATGCCCCCGAGACCGAACGCAAGCGCAGCACCCAGAGCTGACATAACTTCCTCCTTCTAGTTCCCACCCACGGGGTCTGTCCCGTCAGGTGACGCTTCCGATTTCCCTTACGCCGCTTCGCGGCGCTCAAAACCTGTCATGTGCGCCGCATGCGCGGCGTTCCGTGCGGGACCACCGGTGGGGCGGCCGGTGCGGACCTAGTGCTCGCCCGCGTGGAGCGCGCCGTTGATGTACACGGCGGTGAGGATGGTGAAGATGTACGCCTGCAGGACGGCGACCGCGAGCTCGAAGGCGCGCAGGACGACCTGCATGAGGAACGACAACGGCAGCACGATCGCACCGACGGCGGTGAAGTGCTCGATCGCCAGAGCGGCGAAGATCGCGAACACGCCGAGCATGATGTGGCCGGCGTACATGTTGGCGAAGAGTCGGACGCCCAGCGTGAACGGTCGCAGCAGGTGCGAGATGAGCTCCAGCAGGAAGATCAGCGGCGCGAGCCAGCCCGGCGTGCCGCTCGGCACGAGGCTCTTGATGTAGCGGCCGAGGCCGTACTTCTTGATGCCGATCGCGTTGTAGACGATGAACACGACGATCGCCCACGTGAAGGTGGTGCCGACCGTGCCGGTGCCCGGCAGTGCCGGCGGGATGTTGCCGAGCAGGTTGTTGAAGAGCACGAAGAAGAAGATCGTCCCGATGAACGGGAAGTACTTCTTGCCCTCGGGGCCCATGACGTCGACGACGATGCCATTGCGGACGAAGTCGACCCCGGCCTCGGCAAGGTTGGCGATGCCGCTCGGCACAAGGCTCACCTTGCGGGACGCGATGATGAAGAACACGAGCATGAGCGCGATAGCGACGAAGAGCCAGAACATGTAGTTCGTGAGGCTGAACGCCGAGTCGGTGAACGGCAGCACAGACAGCTCGTGAAGCAAGTGGCCGATCTTCTCGGTCATCGGGCTCACTTCCTCTGCTGCAGCGCCGACGGCCGTGACAACAGGTGCGGACACGATTGCGGTCTCCCTCCTAGGCGGACGTACGGGGAACGTGCGGTCGCGAAACTCTCACGGCCTCGATCGCGAGACCGGCAACGAACGTGATTGCGAGGGCGAGCCCGAACGGCGCCAAGCCCTGGGGTGCGAAGACGTAGAAGGCGGCGAGCGCCAGGAGGGAGACGAAGAACCGGAGGCCCATCATGACCGCGACCATGGCCATACCGCGGAACGGGTCCTGAGGGGTGACGAAAGAGGCGGCTCGCTCCGACACGAGTGTCAGAGCCGCGCCAAGCAGCGCTCCTAGCGCCATGGCGACCACCGGGTGGCCGAGCAGGGAGAATACGCCGGAAATCTTGCTGTCCCTTCGCACGATACCCTCATAGCATGCGAGGTCACTCTACCGGCAGCGGGATGTGATGCAGCGGTGCGCGAAGACTCGCGACAAGCATCGGGATCCGGGCCCCGGGGGTGGCCTCGAAAGCGTGCTCACTATACAACAACGGGTGGGGCGCAACAACACAAGAATCGAGATCCCGTGCGCCCGGGAGGTGGTGCCCGGGCAGGCGGTCAAGCCCTGGGCCTACTCCTCGTGGTGAGCGGCCTCGAACAGACCGAGCCAGTACGCCATCAGCCCCGAGAGCAGGGCGAGCACCACGAACGTGACGAACTTGTAGAGCATCGGCGCCCAGCGCATCGCATAGCCGCCGATGGCGAGTGCCGCAGACCACACGTAGATGATGAGCACCGTCTGCCGCTGGCTGAATCCGCGCGCGAGCAAGCGGTGGTGGATGTGCCCCTTGTCGGCCTCACCGATGGGACGTCCGTGCCGCTTACGACGGATGATCGCGGAGAGCGTGTCGAATACCGGGACGCCGACGATGAGGATCGGTACGACCAGTGCGATCGCGGCGACCGACTTCATCACGCCGGTGAGGGAGATGCACGCTAGCGTGAATCCGAGCAACAGCGAGCCCGAGTCACCCATGAAGATGGACGCGGGGTGGAAGTTGTAGCGCAGGAACCCTATGCACACGCCCACGATCACGACCGCCATGAACGCGGCGACCGGCTGGTTGGACTCCGCCGCGAGCACGAACAGACTGATCGCCGCGATAGCGGCTACCCCGGCGGCGAGGCCGTCGAGGCCGTCGATCAGGTTGACGATGTTGGCGAAGCTCACCATCCACAGCAACGTGATCGGAACCGCGAGCACGCCGAGCAGCACGATCCCACCGCTGAATGGGTCGCTGAAGAAGTCGATCCTGACGCCACCCGCAACAGTGATGGCAGCCGCGACGAGCTGCCCGAGGAACTTCTTACCCGCCGACAGGTCGATGACGTCGTCAAGTAGGCCGACGCCGAACATCACGACCGTACCCGCGAGAACGGCCACCGCCGGGCTTCCCTCGGCGGTAAGCACCGGCTGCCAGCCCCAGACCGCCTCACCGATCCAGCGCACAGTCACGGCTGCGATCAGGCCCGAGAACATGCCCACACCGCCGATGCGCGGTATCGAACCCTGGTGGACGTGCCGCCCGCCCGCGTGGGAGACGATCCCCCATCGGAGGCCGACGAGTCGAGCGACCGGCGTCATCGCAAGCGTGACACCCGCCGCGACCGCAAGCACGATCGCGTGCTCGGCCCAGTTCACTCGCCCGCACCGCCGGTGAACCGTGTCGCGACGACACCTGCTTCGGCGAGCATCTCCGTGGAGAGGTCATCGGGATACGGTTCGCGGAAGATGATCTCCTTGATGCCGGCGTTGATGAGGATCTTGGCGCACAACACGCACGGCTGGTGGGTGCAGTACACCGTTGCCCCGTCGATCGCGATGCCGTGCTTCGCGGCCTGGATCACCGCGTTCTGCTCGGCATGGATGCCCCGGCAGAGTTCGTGCTGGGTGCCGGACGGGATCCCCCGCTGTTCGCGCAGGCACCCGACCTCACCGCAGTGCTTCAGCCCCGACGGCACACCGTTGTACCCGGTGGCGAGGATGCGCTTCTCCTTCACCAGGACGGCACCGATGTGGCGTCGCGTGCAGGTGGAGCGCTGCCCGACCTGATCGGTGATCGCCATGAAGTACTCGTCCCACGATGGTCTGGGCATGTGCGCCTCCGCTGACTACTTGGTGCCGAACAACCGGTCACCGGCATCACCGAGACCAGGCACGATGTACCCGTGGTCGTTCAGGTGGCTGTCGATGGCGCACGTGTAGATGGTGACGTTCTTGCAGGTGCGGTTGATCTCCTCGATGCCCTCAGGTGCGGCCAGGAGCACGAGCAGGTTGATCTCGTGCGCACCGCGATCGCGGAGGAACTGCACCGCTGCGGCAGCCGAACCGCCGGTCGCGAGCATGGGGTCGACGATGAGCACATCGCGCTCGCCGATGTCCTCGGGCAGCTTGCAGTAGTACTCCACCGGCTGCAGCGTCTCGGGGTCGCGGTACAGGCCCACGTGCCCCACCTTGGCTGCGGGGATAAGCTCCAGGATGCCCTCGACCATGCCGAGGCCCGCGCGGAGGATCGGGATGACCGCCACCTTCTTGCCCGCGAGCACGTGGGTGGTCGTCTGGGTGATGGGCGTCTGGACGACGGTCTCGTGCAGCTGGAAGCTCCTCGTGGCCTCGTAGGCCTCGAGCATGGCGAGCTCCTTGACGAGCTCGCGGAACTCCTTCGCCCCCGTGCCGATGTCGCGGAGGATCGACAGCTTGTGCTGCACGAGCGGGTGGTCGATCACGACCACGTTGTCCCAGCGCGGGTCCTTCGCCATCACACGGCCTCCTTGTCTAGAGCTCGGGATACAGCGGGTGCGCCTCGAGCATGGAGGCGACTTGCGCTTTGATGGATTCGACGCGCGTGGCGTCGTCACGGTGGAAGATCGTCTCGGCGATGAGCCTGCCGACCGCGTGGGCCTCTTCCTCGTTGAAGCCGCGCGTGGTCATGGCGGCCGAACCGACGCGGATGCCGCTCGTCACGAACGGGCTCTCCGGGTCGTTGGGGATGGCGTTCTTGTTCACGGTCATGCCCACGTGCTCGAGGACCTTCTCAGCGTCCTTGCCGGTGACGCCGGCCGGTCGCAGGTCCACCAGCAGCAGGTGGTTGTCGGTACCGCCTGAGACGAGACGCAGCCCACCCTCGACCATCGCCTCGCCCATCACCCGCGCGTTGACGACGACCTGGTCGATGTACGCCTTGAACTCAGGCTGCATCGCCTCGCGGAACGCCACGGCCTTGGCCGCGATGATGTGCTCGAGCGGGCCGCCCTGGAGTCCCGGGAACACCGCCTTGTCGATAGCGGTCTGGTGCTCGGCCTTGCACAGGATCAGGCCGCTGCGTGGGCCGCGAAGCGTCTTGTGCGTGGTGGTGGTCACTACATCGGCGTACGGGACCGGCGACGGATGCGCCCCGGTGGCCACCAGGCCGGCGATGTGCGCCATGTCGACCATGAGCTTCGCGCCAACCTCGGCGGCGATCGCGGCGAACCGCTCGAAATCGATGATGCGCGGATAGGCCGAGGCGCCAGCGATGATCATCTTCGGCCGGTGCTCCTTGGCCAGTCGCTCCACCTCGGCGTAGTCGATGCGCTCGTCATCGCCGAGACCATACGGCACCACGTTGAACCACTTGCCCGAGAAGTTGACCGGCGAGCCGTGCGTGAGGTGGCCGCCCATCGCCAGATTCATGCCGAGATACGTGTCACCGGGCTCGAGGAACGCGTAGTACACGGCCAGGTTGGCCGGAGCCCCGGCGTGCGGCTGCACGTTGGCGTGGTCCGCGCCGAAGAGCTGCTTGGCGCGCTCGCGTGCGAGATCCTCCACAACGTCGACCTTCTCGCATCCACCGTAGTACCGCTTGCCCGGAAGGCCCTCGGCGTACTTGTTGGTGAGCACGCTTCCCGCGGCTTCGAGCACGGCCATCGAAACGAAGTTCTCGGATGCGATGAGCTCGATCGAGCCGCGCTGCCGCGCGAGCTCGGCGTCCATCGCCGCCGCGAGCTCCGGATCGGACGCGGACACGTGACGCAACGTCATGGGGGATCCTCTCTCCTACTCCGCAGACTGTTCGATCTCGCCGATCTTGTCGATCCGGCGCTGATGACGGCCGCCCTCGAAGGACGTTGTCAGGAATGCCGAGAGCACCTCGGCGGCGCGTGCCTTATCGATGTACCGTCCCGGCAGCGTGAGGATGTTCGCGTTGTTGTGGAGGCGCGCCATGCGTGCCATCTCCGGGTCGGATGCCTGCACCGCGCGGATGCCCGGGACCTTGTTGGCCGCGATCGCCATGCCGATGCCCGTGCCGCAGATCAGCACGCCGAACGGCGCCTCGCCGGCCGCGACGGCGCGTGCAACGCGCTCGGCGTAGTCGGGGTAGTCGACGGACTCATCGGTGTACGGACCGATGTCCGCGACATCGTGACCCAGGTCTCGGAGCACGTCAGCGACCTGCTCCTTGAGCTCGAACCCTGCGTGATCGGAACCGAGAAAGACGCGCATACACTCCCCTTCTGCGTCGCCGGAGGCGACCCGCGTGGGTCGCCTCCGGGAGATTGTACCGTATCGACCGCGCCAGCCAGGTGTCAGTTCTACTGCGCCTGCGCCGCGGCCATGACCTCCGCCTCGGAGATCGGTCCGACCCTCGTCACCACCGGCTCCGGACCGGTGCAGTCGACCACCGTGGACGCGAGCTTGTGCGGCGTCTCGCCGCCGTCGAGCACGATGTCCGCAGCGGCGATGATGCGCTCCTCAAGCTCCTCGAAGGAGGTCGCCGGGGGCTCACCGGATGTGTTGGCCGAGGTGGTCACGACCGCCGCGCCGTTGGAGCGGATGAGCTCACGCACGAGCGGGTGGTCCGGCGAGCGCAGCGCGACGGTGTCGCGGTCGTCGCGGAACTCCTTGGCCACGATGTCCGCGGCCTTCACCACGATGGTGAGGGCGCCGGGCCAGAACGCGCGGGCGAGCCGGTGCGCGTAGTCGGGCACGTCCACGCCGTAGGTCTCCAGCGCGTCCTCACCGTCTACGAGCCACGGAAGCGGCTTGTTCTTCGGCCGCATCTTGATGTCGATGATCTCCTGAGAGCCGATACATGATGTCGCGGAAGCGCCGATCCCGTACACCGTCTCAGTGGGGAACACGATGATGCCCCCGTCCTTGAGCAGGGTGGCGGCGAGATTGACCACTTCCGCCGAGGGGTTTTCCGGGTCGACGTGAATCACCTTGTTCATCGCTGCATCGACCTACCTTTCCGTGCATAGACGATACGCTCTCGGCCGGCGAGGTCACGCCGGACCGTCACACCCTCGTAGTCACCCTGCAACTCCCCTGCCGCCGCCGTGACGCATCCGCTGTCGAGCTCGACTGCGAGACCGCCGCCCGGCGCCAACCACCGCCCGGCCTCACCCGCGATGCGGCGGAAGGTATCCAGCCCATCGTCGCCTCCGTCGAGTGCAAGGACCGGCTCGAACCCGAGTATCTCGGCGGGGAGGTCGGGAAGATCCGCACTCGGGATGTATGGCGGATTGGACACGACGAAGTCGACCGTACCGATGAGTTCTTGCGGCAGTGGATCGAAGAGGTCTCCATGAAGTGACTGTACCCTCTCCGCGACGTTTGCGTTGCCTGCATTGCGAAGTGTCGTGGCGACCGCCTGTTCGCTCAGGTCGACGGCCCACACCCGCGCGCCGGGATGTTCGCTCGCGATCGACACGGCAACGCATCCCGACCCGGTGCACAGGTCGAGGACGACGGGCTCGGCGATGGACGCGAGATGCTCGAGCGCGACATCCACCAACACCTCGGTCTCGGGACGTGGGATGAAGACACCTGGCTCCACGTGCACCACGAGATGCCTGAACGGCATCTCACCTGTGACGTACTGGAGCGGCATCCCCTCGGCACGGCGGGCGACGAGGGTCCGGTAGCAGGCGCGTTCATCGCCGGAGAGCGGACGATCGTGGTAGGCGTAGAGCTCGACGCGCGACAGCCCGGTGGCGGAGGACAGCAGCCACTCGGCAGAACGGCGCGGATGCTCGTCGTCCTTGCGGCCCAGGTACTCGCAGGTCCACTCGAGCGCGTCTTTCACTGTCCAGACGCGCTCGGCCATCTACACCACCGCCGCCAGACGCTCGGCCCGATCGGCGGCGGCCAGGCCCTCGAGCAGGGTGTCTATGTCCCCCATGAGCACCCCGGGCAGGTTGTGCACCGTGAGCCCGATCCGATGGTCGGTGATGCGGTCCTGCGGGACGTTGTACGTGCGTATCTTCTCGCTGCGGTCGCCCGAGCCGATCTGGCTCTTGCGCGCCGCTCCGAGCTCGGCGTTACGGCGCTCCATCTCCTGCTCGTACAGGCGGGCCCGCAGCACGCGCATCGCGGCCTCACGGTTCTGGAGCTGCGATTTCTGGTTCTGCGACTGCACCACCAGGCCGGTGGGCAGGTGCGTGATGCGCACCGCCGAGTCGGTGGTGTTCACCGACTGGCCACCCGGCCCGCTTGAGCGGTAGACATCGATACGCAGATCGCTCTGGTTGACCTCGATCTCAACGTCCTCGGCTTCGGGAAGGACGACCACGGTGGCCGTGGAGGTGTGGATGCGACCCTGGCTCTCGGTGGCCGGCACCCGCTGAACGCGGTGCACGCCACTCTCGAACTTCATCTTGGAGTAGACGCCCTTGCCCTTGATCATGAAGGAGACGTCCTTGTACCCGCCGACCTCGTTCTCAGCGGCGTCGATCTCCTCGACCTTCCACTTCTGCGACTCGGCGTAGCGCGTGTACATGCGGTAGAGGTCGCCCGCGAACAGGCCGGCCTCGTCACCGCCCGCGCCCGCGCGGATCTCGATGATGACGTTCTTCTCGTCGTTGGGGTCTGCCGGGAGCATCATGACCTTGAGTTCGTCCTCAAGCGGCTCGACACGCTCTTCGAGTTCGTCGAGCTCGGCCTTGGCGAGGTCCTTCATCTCGGCGTCGGTCTCGTTCCGGAGCATCTCCTTGGCGTCGGCGATACCGTCGAGCACGCTGAAGTACTCCCGGATCTTGCTCGCGACCGGCGACATGTCCGAATGCTCCTTGGCCAGGCGCGCGTACTCCTTCTGGTCGTTCAGTACGGCCTGATCGGACAGCTTCGCGGTGATCTCGTCGAATGACGAGAGGATGGATTGCAGCTTCTCACGCATCTATCGTGTGTCCTCCGATACGGGTACTCACAGCGTAGCACGCCCCCGGCGGATAGCCAGGGGCGCGGTGGGTGGACCTCAGTCGAACTCGGGGAGCGGCAGCGGGGCGCAGACGGTCTCGCCGCGCTTGGCCGCCTCGGCCTCTTCGCGCGCGACCACAAGGCTCATCGCGGCCACGGCGACCTCGATCATCGAGTCATCCGGCTCCGCGGTGGTCATGCGCTGCATCTGAAGGCCCGGCCACAGCAGCACCTTCACGAGCGGGTTGTCGGGACGCGAACCGGCCCACTTCACGGTGATCTCGTAGGCGAGCCCCGCGATGAGCGGCAGGAGCAGCAGGCGGATGCCGATGTTGAAGAGCAGCACCCAGCCGCCACCACTGACGCCCCACGACGCGAGGATCGCCTTGCCCGGGACGAGCGAGAATACCACGATCGCGACGACCATCACCATCAGGAGGAACGACGTCCCACACCGCACGTGCAGGGTGGTGTACGTCTGGATGACGTCGGTCTCGAGTGGCAGCCGACGCTCATAGGCGTGGATGGTCTTGTGCTCGGCACCGTGGTAGCAGAACACGCGATGGATCTCGCGCATCCGGCTCACTGCCCAGATGTAGAGGAAGAACGCCACGAGCCGCATGACTCCGTCGACGGCGTTCCATAGCAGCGGATTGTCGACCGAGCTGCCCACGAGCAGGTTGGTCACCACGGCAGGCAACACGATGAACAGGCCGATCGCCAGGGCGAGTCCGCCGATCATCGCGATGCTGATCTCCTTGCTGTCGAGCTGCTCCTCCTCGCTCTCCCCCGAGTGCTCGGCGGAGATGGTGAAGGCCTTGATGGCAAGCACCATGGTCTCGTAGAAGCCCCACACGCCGCGGATGATAGGCCACCGCAGCCATGCGTGCTTGTCACGGGCCGAGACGAGGTCGTGCTCCTCGGTGTAGATCTCGCCCGACGGCTCGCGCACGGCCACGGCCCAGTTGTACTTGCCGCGCATCATGATGCCCTCGAGCAGGGCCTGACCACCGATGTGGGTGGGATGGATCGTGCATTCGTCTGACATGCTCTACTCCCGCTTCGGGGCTTTGGGGTACGGATCGCCGCAGGTCATCTTGCCCTCGCGGCACGGGCCTCGCCGGCACGACGCACCCGCGTCCATGAAGATGTACGGGGCGGTGGGCTCGGCCAGCGCCAACATCGAGAGCGCAAGGTCGCGGATCTCCCACTGTGCACGCTTGCAGCACCGCAGCTCGAAGAAGTGCAGCAGCTCACGGATGTTCATGGTGACCACGATCTTGGTCTCCATGGCGTTGGGCAGCAGATAGCGGGCGTCCTCGGCCGGCACCCCCGCATCGACCAGTGCGCGGTACGCGTCGAATGCCGCACGGGTCGCGGTGGCGAACGCGCCAGCCACCGCCGGGTCCCCCGCCACCGAGGGCGGCGTAACGAAAGACGGCTCCTCGGCGTAGGTCACGTAGCGCTGCGACTGCTGGTTGTAGCTCGCCAGGCGGTGTCGTACCAGCTGATGGGTGAGCGCGCGGCTCACGCCGTCGATCGCGAACGTGTAGCTCGCGTGCTCGAGCGCCGAGGTGTGCCCCGAGGTGATGATCGTCTTGAGGACGCGGCGGACCGCCTCGTCAGACATCGTCTCGGTGAGCTCGGCGGCGCCGACCGGCGCGTAGCACAGCCGCGCGGCCGCGGCGATCGCGCGCTCCGGGTCGGGCGTGTGGTTGAGCAGCCTGACGTCCACTGGATGCCTCCGATAACACAGGAAGGCGGGGTAGCCCCGCCTTCCGGATGATAGCGCGTTCGTGACCCGCGGGGCGCTTACTCGGCCTCGGGAGCCTCTTCCACCACGTCGGCGGCGGCATCGCCGCTCTCGACGGCGGCTGCGACCTCGACCTTGGCGGAACGCTCGGCCTTGGTGGCGTCCTTCTTGGCCTTCTCCTCGCGAGCGGCGAGCGCGGCCTCTTCGGCAGCCTTCTGGCGCGCCTCGCGGGCTTCGGCTTCCTTCTTCGCAACGGCAGCGGCGGCGTTACCGAACTTGTCGGAGAAGCGCTGCACGCGACCGCCGGTGTCGACGAGCTTCTGGGTGCCGGTGTAGAACGGGTGGCACTTGGAGCAGAGCTCGATGTGGAGCTCGGGCTTGGTCGAGCGGGTCATGAAGGTCTCGCCACAGGAGCAGACGACCTTGGACTCGACGTAATCAGGGTGGATACCTGTGCGCACTGTAGGACCTCCATCGATATGCCCCTGGTTTCCGACCAGGAGCGGGGACAGCCCGCGAATCATAGCACGCGCTCCGCAAGGCGGCAATGACTCAACAGGCGGAAACGCGCCGACACCATAGGCCCGAGCGACGCCTCCGCAGGCGCGGTCTGTGCGCGGAGGACAGCGAGCAAGGGCCTATGGTGTCGGGGACAGCGAGCGGGTACCCGCACCGGCGCCCCGGGCGACACGGCCGGCCCCGGCATCACCTGCAGAAGCGAGAGCCCGGGAGGGGGACCTAAGCGACGCCTCCGCAGGCGTGCTAAGCACGCCGAGGACAGCGAGCGTGGTCCACCCTTCCGGGCTCGAGCAGCTCTAGATATCGATACCGTTGGTCTGGCGCTTGTCGCTCGCGCTCTTGGCCATCTTGGTGAGGAACTCGGTGTTGGACTTGGTCTGCTTGAGCCCCTTGATGAGCATGTCCATCGCGCGCTCGGTGGAGTCCACCCCGTGCAGGATGCGGCGCAGGCCCCACACGAATGGCGCCTCCATCGACGTGAGGATGAGCTCTTCCTTGCGCGTGCCCGACGTGATGACGTCGATGGCCGGGAAGATCCTGCGGTCCGCGAGCTTGCGGTCGAGGCGGAGCTCCATGTTGCCGGTACCCTTGAACTCCTCGAAGATGACCTCGTCCATCTTGGAACCGGTCTCGATGAGCGCGGTGGCCAGGATGGTGAGCGAGCCGCCGTTCTCGATGTTGCGCGCCGCGCCGAAGAACTTCTTAGGCGGGTAGAGCGCGGTGGAGTCCACACCACCTGAGAGGATGCGGCCGCTCGCCGGCGTGGCAAGGTTGTACGCGCGCGCCAGACGGGTGATCGAGTCGAGCAGGATGACCACGTCGAAACCAGCCTCGACGAGGCGCTTCGCGCGCTCCATCACAAGCTCGGCCACGGCGATGTGGTTCTCGCTCGGCATGTCGAAGGTGGAGGACACGACCTCGCCCTTGATCGAGCGTTCCATGTCGGTGACCTCTTCGGGGCGCTCGTCCACGAGCAGGCACATGAGGTAGACCTCGGGGTTGTTCGCGCTGATCGACGCCGCGATGTCCTTGAGGACGGTCGTCTTGCCAGCCTTGGGCGGCGAGACGATCAGACCGCGCTGGCCCTTGCCGATGGGGGCGACGAGATCGATCACGCGGGCTGTGATCTCCTTCTCGCCATGCTCGAGGCGCAGGCGATCATCAGGGTAGACCGGCACGAGGTCGCGGAACTGCTTGCGTCCGCGCGCGTCCTCGGGGGCTTTGCCATTGATCGCGATGAGCTTGGTGAGCGCCGGGTACTTCTCGGACTCCTTAGGCGGGCGGACCTGGCCCGTGATCATGTCGCCACGGCGCAGGTCGGAGCGGCGGATGACCGACATCGAGCAGTACACGTCGTTGTCGCCCGGCAGGTACCCGCTCGTGCGGATGAAGCCGTAGCCCTCGGGCAGGACGTCAAGGATGCCGTTGATCTCAACGAAGCCTTCAGACTTGACCTTGGCGTCGTAGACGACCGCGATGATCTCGTCTTTCTTCTTCAGCGCCTTGACGTCGAGCTCGAGCTCGGCGGCCATGGCGCGGAGCTCGGCGACGGTCTTGGCCGCAAGCTCCTCGCGGGTGATGGAGGGCTGTACGACCTCCTGCTGCTGACCGCCGCCGCGGCGGCCTCTCTTGCGGGGACGTGCGCTCACGCGTTCTTCACCTTCTCCCAGTCGGCCAGGAACGCTTCCAGGCCGCGATCGGTCAGGGGGTGCTTGACGAGCTTCTGGAGCACGCCGAAAGGCACCGTTGCGATGTCGGCGCCCATGAGTGCGGCGGCGACCACGTGCTGGTTGTGCCGCACGGATGCGGCGATGACCTCGACGTCGTGGCCGAAGTCGTAATTGTTGAGAGCGACGACCATGTTGCCGAGGTGCTCAAGGCCGTCCTCGGAGATGTCGTCGAACCGGCCGATGAAGGGGCTCACGTAGCGCGCGCCCGCACGGGCGGCCATGAGCGCCTGCGGCACCGTGAAGCACAGCGTCATGTTGACGTCGATGCCCTTCTCGGCGAGCGAGCGGGTGGCGGCAAGGCCCTCCGGCATGACCGGGACCTTCACGACCACGTTGGGAGCGAGCGCGGCGAGCGTCTCGCCCTCGGCGACGATCTCGTCGCGCGTGAGGCTCACGGTCTCAGCCGAGACCGGCCCGTCGCAGATCTCGCAGATGCGCTGGATGTGCGCGTGGAAGTCGGCCAGCGAGCCGCCCTCACGCGCGTACAGCGTCGGGTTGGTGGTCACGCCAGCGAGCAGCCCCCATGAGGCCGCCTCTTCGATCTCGGCAAGGTTCGCGGTGTCCAGGAAGAACTTCATCTACCGTGCGTCCTCTCCTCCAGCGGAAGCCCCACGCTCCCGCATCTGTTCTTCGTCCTCGCGGATCACCGCGTCGACGACAAGCTCCAATACCTCGGCGACCGTCCGGTCCAACTGGTGGCTATGGACCACCGGCACGCCGTGTTCGCGTGCGAGGTCTTCGACGTAGTGTCCGAGCAGGCGGATGTTGTCGAAGTTCGCACGATACCGCTCGAAGGGTCGCATCCCCTCGGTCTGCACCTCGCGGATGTAGAAATGACTCCGGTGCGCCTCCTCATCGTCCACCCCGATGAGCAACTGCACGACCGATGCATCCTTGAACTGGGAAGGGTCGATATACCCGGGTGCGACATGGATGCCCTCGAGAACCATGCTCACACCCTCGACCACCGCGCGCTCGATCAGCGACTTGACGCCGGTGGCGACGACGGACGCCTGTTCCCGAAAACCGACGATCACCGGGGAAGCGCCCTGGGGAGCCGGGACCCGCAGCCCGCGCCACGCATTGAACGAACTCTCGTAGATGGCGGGGATGAGTTCCCGAGAGAAGATACCACGCATCACCTCTCGAATGCTATCCGTGGAGATGATGCGGGTGATGCCGAGGCGGTGCGCCACCTCGGTGGCGATGGTGGACTTGCCCACGCCTGTGGTGCCGCCGATGAGCACGATCAGCGGGCGGTCCCGCTTTGAGATCTCGTTCAGCCGCGTGTATCTACGGGCCACCTGCTCCCCCACGTCTTCGCGCAAGACGCGGGCGGCCGCTTCACGGAGCTCGGCCAGGGTGACCTCGTAGCGGCCCGCGGCCCGGAGTTCGTCTTGTATGCGCTGCGCCGCCGCGTACGCCTTTGACGGACTGACGCCGGCGGCGGTGAACGACTGGGCGAGCAGGCCCTTGCTCATAGGGAGGCCGTGCTTCTGGTCCTTGATGATGATAGGGGGATTCGTGGGCATCAGCTGCTCCTCAGTCGGTGGCGCTCCTGCGCGAGGTGGTACGCGCGGTCGATCATGGCGTCGAGCCCGTCTCCGCCGAGGGTGACAGGCTCGTTGTCGCACAGCACGGTAGGCACTCCGGCCTCGGCGCCGGCCGCCGCGACAACGTCGATAGCCGCCGCCTTGAGCTCGGTGAGCAGCAGGTCGAACGAACCCGCGTGGGCACGGAGGTCCGCCCGGAGCGCGGTGCGATCGGAGAGCGCCGTGCTGGCGGCCACCACCTGGCAGCCGTACGCCTCCTCGAGATGCGTCCGCAGCGTCTCGAGGAGGAGGGGCGGTGCGGTGGTGGCGAAGAACACGCGCGCACCGGTGATGTCGGCCAGCGGCTTCGGGCGGAACGTGGTGAGCGCCAGTGGCACGTCCTCACGGATCCTGCGGATCGCCGAGACCAGCGCGTGGAGCGCTTCGGGCTCGACGAGCGGCTGCTCGGCTCCGGCGACGATGACCCCGTCGGCTCTGGAGAGCCGATACGGGCCGAAGTAGTCCCGCACGTACGGCACGCCCTGCCGGGCGCCCACCACGAGAAGCGACGCATCGGCGACCACCGGGGGGATCGCCGCGCCCGAGCCCTCGAGCATGATGAGCTCGCGGCCGAGCGTGTCGGCGAGCCGCGCACCCTCGGGCACGTTGCTGAAGAAGGTCTGTCCCGCTAGTCCGCCGCCGCATCGCCGGCAGCCCACAGTGGGGACGCGGCTCATAACGGCGTCCTCGTAGTTGTCCGAGGCGGCATGCGCCCCCTTCGCGGCAAGCGCGAGCAGGTCCCCGGTGGTGAGCGCGACCTCGTCGCCGCGGATCAGCTCGGGCTCGGCGGGGCCGCCCCGCCCCATCGCGAGCACTACGACCTTGCGGCCGTGTGCGGCCAGGCTGCGCGCCACGTACGCGGAGACCGCTGTCTTCCCCACCCGCTTGCCGGTGCCGATGATGGCGAGCGTGGGCGTTGCCGTCGCGTATTCCGCCAAGGGCGGCTCGAAGGTGAAGTCGGCGCCCCGGTAGACCACGCCGCGGGCCAACGCCAGGCTCGCGAGTGAGAACCTGTCGGCAGCCGACATGATGGGCTCGTCGGATAGATCGACGAGCGCGTCGGGCGCGAACCGGTCGAGCGCCTCGAGCACCGCTGACCGGGCGTCGGCCCCGCGCACCACAGGGAGTCCATAGACGTCTTCACTGGCGGTGGCGTCGACCTTCTCGGTGCCGCCGATGAACGCCGCCGCCAGCACTTCGTGCTCGCTCCGCAACCCGTCGAGCGCGAACCGGACCACGGGCGGGTAGTGCTCACCATCGATCAGGGCCACCACTCGGCTCATCGGCACTCCCTCGGGTCGTCACCGGGCATCGGGTCATCCGGTTCTGCCGTCTCCCGGCCCCCGCTTGGCTTCCAGAGACACTCCCGCCGCAGGTCGCGTTCGAAGTCGGCCACCGTCTCGGGCTCTGCGAACGGGTGCTTCAGGATGACCTTCACGCGGTCTTCCGTGATCTCGAGGATGTTGTAGCTGGCCCTGGTCATGCCGCGCAGGCGGTGCGAGCAGGCGGTACCCGCGTTGACCACGATCATGTCCTCAAGGCGCCACACGTGCGGGACGTGCTTGTGACCGCACAGGACCACGTCGCAGCCGCTCCCGCCAAGCACCCGCAGCAGGTCGCCGGCATCGTACACGATGTTGCGCTCGCGCCCCGTGCCCGGGACCGGGAGCAGGTGATGATGGAGCGCCACGATCTTGAACTCATCGGGCTCAGAGAACCGCTCCTCGATCCAGCGGTACCGATTGCGGCCGATGCGGCCCGCGTCGAGATCGGGCTCCGATGAGTCGAGACCGAGGATGCGCACGCCCCGGAAGCGCAACTCGGTCGAGCGTGAACCGAACAGCTCCTCGAAGTGCAGGTCCCCCACGTTGCGCGCGTCGTGGTTGCCGGAGAGCACCATCACGTGCTCGACGTCCATGCGCGAGATGAGCCGGTGGGCGACTTTGAACTCCTGCCGGAATCCCATGTCCGTAAGATCGCCCGTGACCACCAGCGCATCGGGACTGAGCTCGTTGATCTCGTCGACGACGCGGGTCGCGAGGCTCGGGATGTGATACTGCGATCCGCAGTGGAGATCGGATATCTGCGCGATGACGACCGGTCTTGACGCGTTCATGGCGACTCCGAATCCGGGGATGCGCGTTCGCGGCGTGGCCGCGAACACAGGGGATGTCTGGTTCATTCCCTATCGTGCGTCCCCATCATCACCCGCGAACGTGCCGCGACGCGACCGGGCCTCATACCACCCTGGCGCCCAGCCGATCCACCGGCAGCGCGAGCACGCGACCCCGCCCGAGCCCGCTGAGTGCGGTGCGCGCCATCTCCGCCAGATGCCGTGCGCGTTCAAGCGCTCGTGCGTCGCTCGTGCCCGGCACGAGCGCGAGCATGCTCGGACCCGCCCCCGACAAGACGGCCGGGCCCGCGCCGATCGTCTCGAGCAGACCCGTCACGGCGGCCATGTCCGGCACGAGCACCGCACGGTAGCGCTCATGGATGGCGTCACGCATCCCCGCCGCGATGTCGGCGGCCGAGCCGGTGGCGATCCCGTACGCGAGCAGCGCGGCACTGGCGGCGTTGGATGCCGCATCAGCATGCGGCACGAACTCAGGGAGCACCGAGCGTGCGTCGCCCGTCGGCAGCTCCTCCTCGCCCACCACCACGATCGCAGCAAGCCCGTCCGCAGGGTCGATGTGCGTGCAGCGCACCGCGCCGTCGATCACGGAGGCGATCACGAAGCCGCCGCGCAGTGCCGCGGCCACATTGTCGGGATGACCCTCGAGCTCGTGTGCCAGCTGCAGCAGCCGCTCGGCGCCGAGCCGAAGACCAAGGAGCTCGTCGGCAAGCACGAGGCCGCCGACGATGGCCGACGACGACGAGCCGAGCCCCCGCCCCACGGGAATGCCGTTGTGGCAGGTGACCTCGGCCTTGAGACCGGGACGTCCGGCCTCCGCGAACACGCGCTGCATCGCACGAAGCACGGCATTGTCGGCTCCGCGGCTGAGCCGGCCGGCGCCCTCGCCGCCGACCTCGATGCCCCACTCGTCGGCGAGCTCACCCTCGAGCTCGTTGTAGACGCCGAGCGCCAGCCCGAAAGCGTCGTAGCCAGGGCCGATGTTGGCCGAGGACGCAGGGACGATGACTCGCGCGCTCACGCGCTACAGCTCCTCCACCCGCAGCAGCGCGCCGATGCCGCGAACGGCCTCAAGGGCGCCGATACGATCGAGCGCCGCACGCATGTCACGCTCGGCGGCGCGGTGGGTGATCCACACGATCTCAGCGCCGCCTTCGTCGGCCTGGCGCTGGATCACCGACGCGAGTGAGACCCCGTGCTCGGCGAAGACTCCCGCGATGGCGGCCAGGACGCCGGGCTCATCCGCGGCGTCGAGACGCACGTAGTATGCGGTCTCCAGGTCGGCGATGTCGCAGACCTGGAGCGTCTCGGTGCACGTACAACCCACGAGGCCCTGACAGTCGCCCTGGATGTGTCGCGCCCCCTCGATGATGTCGCCCACCACGGCCGACGCGGCGGGCAGCGACCCCGCGCCTTCGCCGAAGAACATCGTCTCGCCGACCGCGTCGCCGATGACGTAGATGGCGTTGTAGACGCCGCTCACGGTGGCAAGCGGATGACTGGCGCGGATCATCGTGGGCCCTACGCGGACGTCGATCCCGGTGGGCGTGCGCTTGCCGATAGCCACGAGCTTGATCTCGTACCCTGTCTCACGAGCGTACGCGATGTCGCTCGGCGTGATGTCGCGGATGCCCTCGGCGGGCACATCGGCGAAGGTGACACGCGAGTTGAACGCGATCGAGGCGAGGATCGCGATCTTGGCGGCCGCGTCGAGGCCGTCCACGTCAGCAGTGGGATCGGCTTCGGCGAAGCCGCGCTCCTGCGCCTCGGCAAGCGCAGTGTCGTAGTCGAGACCGTCCTCGGCCATACGGGTGAGCATGAAGTTGGTGGTGCCGTTGACGATGCCGTAGACGGCCTGGATCTCATTGCTCACCAGGCTGTGCTTGAGCGGGTTGATGATCGGGATGCCGCCGCCGACGCTGGCCTCGAACAGGATGTCCACGCCGCGTGCGGCCGCCTCATCCATGACCTCCTGGCCATGCGTTGCCATGAGCGCCTTGTTGGCGGTGACCACGGTCTTCCCCGCCTGCAAGGCACCGAGCACGACCTCGCGCGCCACACCGGTCCCGCCGATGAGCTCGACGACGATATCGACCGAGGGGTCGTTGATGACCTCGGCGATCTCGGTGGTGAACCGCGCGGGCTCGATGCCGAGGGCGGCCGCGCGCTCCGGGGAGCGGTCGGCGCACTTGACGAGCGCAAGCTCCACGCCCGCCCGGGAACGGAACTGCTCGCCGTGACGGGAGAGTATCTCCACGACGCCGCTGCCGACGGTGCCAAGGCCGATCAGGCCGACATTGATGGTGCGCATGGACCCCTCCGCATCTGTCGAGTATGCGGCCATTGTAGCCGAGCGGATGCGTCGAGGGGCGGCGCGCCGCCTCCCGCGTCCACCAGAGGCGCGTTCAAGTGGCGGACTCGCGCCGTCAGTCCCCTACGCACACGGCTTCGCGTGTGGGAACGCCAGGCATCACCCGAGATCGGCCCGCATGAGGTCGTCGTACGTCTCGCGACGCACGGCCCACCGCCACTGCCCGTCGCGCACGAACACCACGCCGGGACGCACCTGCTTGTTGTAGTTGCTGCTCATCGACTGACAGTACGCGCCGGTGGCCGCCACACACACCACGTCACCGGGCTCAGGGCACTGCAGCGGCGCGTCGCGCACCACGATGTCGCCGCTCTCGCAGTGCTTGCCCGCGATGGTGCCAACCATCTCGCGCGGCTGGTCGGCCTTGTTGGCGATGAGCGCCTCGTAATGGGCGTCGTACAGCGACGTGCGGATGTTGTCGGACATACCACCGTCGACAGCGACATACGTACGGATGCCGGGGATCTCCTTCACCGACCCCACCGTGTAGAGCGTGACGCCAGCGCGCGCGACGATCGAACGCCCGGGCTCGACCGCCATACGCGGCACGGCGATGCCGTGGCGCTCGCACTCCTCCTTGATGCCGTCGACCACGACCTTGCCGAAGTCCTTGACGGTAGAGGGCTCGTCAGGCGCACCGTAGGCCACGCCGAGGCCGCCACCCACATCGAGCATCCGGACGGCATGCCCGGTGCCGGCTTCGATGTCGCGCATGAAGGTGACCATGACCTCGATCGCCTTCGCGTAGCTGTGCAGCGCGAAGATCTGGCTGCCGATGTGCATATGCAGACCGTCGAACTCCAGGCCCGGCAGCGCCACCGCGCGCTTGACGGCCTCCATCGCGAGGCCCTGGTTGAGCCCGAAACCGAACTTCGAGTCCTCGGCGCCGGTCATGATGAAGTCGTGGGTGTCGGCCTCCACGCCCGGCGTGACGCGCACCAGCACCTTCTGCCTGACGCCGCGCTCCGACGCGAGTGCGGAGAGGCGCTCCATCTCCTCGAAGTTGTCCACCACGACACGGCCGATGCCGGCGTCGAGACACTCGGCGAGCTCGGCCGGGGTCTTGTTGTTGCCGTGCATCTGCACTCGCTCCATGGGGAAGCCCGCGCGCACGGCATAGGCGAGCTCGCCGCCGGAGGCGCAGAGCAGGCAGCAG
The DNA here is from genome assembly GCA_036679125.1 of Actinomycetota bacterium. GTDB lineage: Bacteria > Actinomycetota > Coriobacteriia > Anaerosomatales > Anaerosomataceae > Anaerosoma. Next base: position 25,157 of record JAZIGI010000002.1, read on the forward strand.
TCCTCCTCCTCGACCAGCTTCACCATGGCGAGGGACATGAACGCCTTGCCCGCGTAGACGACGTCGACGTCCTTCCAGTGGTACCGCGTCCACTTCACGTACTCGGAGAGCTGATGACGGATGGTCGCTTCGTCCATCACGTAGATCGCCGTACCGGCCTCTCGCGCGAGTTCCACGGTATCCACGCCACCGATCCACAGGCGGCCGTCCTTGACCTCGGCGGTCATCGGCAGGACGGGCAGCAGGTCGCGCCCGGTGCGCTGATCCGGCTGCGCCGGCGGACGCGGAGTCGAGGGCCTGGCCATGGTGGTGCTCCTCCCCGGTCGAACGATGTCATCGTGTAGGCAGTGAGGATACACGACCCGCCGCCGGCGCGGTATGCCGGGACTCAGCCGGCCCGCACATCGCGGACGCCGCGGAAGGCGCTCGTCAGGTCGCGCAGGTCGTCCGCGGAGTACCGGGACACGCCGAGGCCCGCAGGCGCACCCTCGGCACGGAACGGCTGCAACACCCAGCGGCCTACGTCGAGCGCGTCCAGCTCGCACGCGAGCGCGCGGAGAGCGTCCGGCGTGAGCAACGCCGAGTGCACCGTGGTGCGCGCCTCGAACGGCACGCCGGAGGCCAAGAGAACGCTGAGGCTCTCCCGCGCCCGATCGCCGGAACCCGGAACGCGCGTCGTGCGTTCGTACTCGCCGAACGGCGCCTTCACGTCGAAGCCTACCCAGTCGACGAGCGGGAGCACGGCGGCCAGGCGCCCCGGGAACGCACCGCCCGTATGCAGCCCGACCTCGAAGCCACGGTCCCGCACGGCCGCGCACGCGGATGCGAGTCCCGGCTGGGCCGTCGGCTCACCGCCCGAGAACACGACCGCATCGAGCAGCCCGCGCCGTGTCTCAAGGAGGCCGAGCACATCGGCCCACGAGGGGTCGTCGTCACCCGTTCCATCGCCGCGCCAGAGGTGCGCGTTATGGCAGTAGCCGCAGCGCCAGGGACAACCGCGCGTGAACACGACCGCCGCGAGCCGCCCGGGGAAGTCGATGGTCGTGAACGGGACGAACCCGCCGAGGAGGAGCGGATCTCGGTGCATGCCTATGCGAGCGCCGGTTCGTCGAAGCACATCCGCTCGGCGTACTCGCCCTGCTTGCCGGTGTTGAACGACGACACAGGACGGTGGTATCCCATCACCCGCGTCCAGACCTCACAGGGCTGGCGCTCGTCGTCGGCCAGGGTGACCTGCGAGACCTCGGTGCTGGTGGCGTTCGTGCGACTCTCTGACATGGTGACTCCTCTCATCAGGCGCTGAGCGCCGACTGCTTGCGCGCGATCGCCTCGGCGTCGCACAGCGGACAGAACGCGTGCTCACCGGACAGATAGCCGTGCACGGGACAGATCGAGAACGTGGGCGTGATGGTGATGTACGGCAAACGGAAGCGTTCGAGCGCACGACGCACCAGCGTCTTGCACGCCTCGGCGGAGCTGACGCGTTCGCCGAGATACAGGTGCAGCACCGTGCCGCCGGTGTACTTGCGCTGCAGCTCCTCCTGGCGCGCGAGCGCCTCGAATGGGTCGTTCGTGAAGCCGGCCGGGAGCTGGCTCGAGTTCGTGTAGTACGGACGCTCGGTCGTCCCCGCCTGCAGTATGGCGTCACCGAAGCGCTTGCGGTCCTCCCGGGCGAACCGGTAGGTGGTGCCTTCCGCGGGCGTGGCCTCGAGGTTGTAGAGGTGCCCGGTCTGCTCCTGGAATGCCGTGATGCGGCTGCGGACGTGATCCAGGAAGCGCACGGCCATCGCATGCCCCTCAGGCGTGGTGATGTCGTGCGCGCCGTGCGTGAAGTTGCGGATCATCTCGTTGATCCCGTTCACGCCGATGGTGGAGAAGTGGTTGCGGAGTGTCCCGAGGTACCGCTTGGTGTACGGGAACAATCCTCCGTCGATGTACCGCTGGATCAACTTGCGCTTGAGCTCAAGCGAGGTGCGCGCATGCTCGAGCAGCGCATCGAGCGCGGTGAGCATCGCGGCCTCATCACCCGCGTGGAGATAGCCGAGGCGCGCGCAGTTCACCGTGACGACGCCGAGCGACCCGGTCTGCTCGGCCGAGCCGAAGAGTCCGTTCCCGCGCTTGAGCAACTCGGTGAGGTCCAGCTGCAGACGGCAGCACATCGAGCGCACCATGTTGGGCGAGAGCTCCGAGTTGAGGAAGTTCTGGAAGTACGGCAGACCGTACTTGGCGGTCATCTCGAACAGCAGCTCCGCGTTGGGGGAGTCCCAGTCGAACTCGTGCGTGATGTTGTACGTGGGGATCGGGAACGTGAAGACCCGGCCCCTGGCATCACCCTCGGTCATCACCTCGATGTACGCGCGGTTGATCATGTCCATCTCGCGCTGCAGCTCGCCGTAGGTGAAGTCGCACACCCTGCCGCCGATGACGGGGTGCTCGCCCTTGAGGTCGTCCGGGCAGGTCCAGTCGAAGGTGAGGTTCGTGAACGGCGTCTGGGTGCCCCAGCGCGATGGGACGTTCAGGTTGTACACGAGCTCCTGGATCGACTGGCGCACATCGTCGTACGAGAGGTCGTCCAACCGTATGAACGGCGCCAGGTAGGTGTCGAACGAGCTGAACGCCTGTGCGCCCGCCCACTCGTTCTGCAGCGTGCCAAGGAAGTTCACGATCTGCCCCATCGCGCTGGACAGGTGCTTGGGGGGTGCCGCCTCGACCTTGCCCGGCACGCCGTTCAGCCCCTCGGTCAGCAGCGTGCGCAGCGACCATCCGGCGCAGTACCCGGAGAGCATGTCCAGGTCGTGGATATGGATGTCGCCGCCACGGTGCGCCGCTCCCACCTCGGGCGGGTAGACATGTGAGAGCCAGTAGTTGGCGATGACCTTGCCCGACACGTTGAGGATGAGGCCGCCGAGCGAGTACCCCTGGTTGGCGTTGGCGTTCACGCGCCAGTCGGCGCGCTCGAGGTACTCGTTGATCGACGCCTCGACCTCGACGACCGTCTTGCGGTCTTCGCGGAAGCGCGCCCGCTGCTCCCGGTAGACGATGTACGCGCGCGCGGTCACGAACCGATCCGCCGAGACGAGCGCCTGCTCCACTACGTCCTGGATGCGCTCGATCCCCACAGCGCCATCGACCGCCATGTGCGTGAGCACCTTCACCACCTCAGCGGTGAGTGCTCCGGCCTCATCGGCGCCGAACTCACCGGTCGCGGCGCCCGCGCGTTCGATCGCCGAACGGATGCGCGATGCGTCGAACGGCGCCACGGCGCCGTCGCGCGTGAACACTGAGCGAAGCGTGGGTGTGGACTCTGTGCCTGCCATGCCGCCTCCCATCGATGGGGGTGCGGCAGCCAGGACACAACGCGTCCGTGAACGACCCGCCGGGACACCCCGCCCGTCGTACTGCGCCAAGCGATGTCGTGGCAGGTCTTCTGGCTTGCGGGTCATCGCCCTCACCGAGCCTTCCCGGCGCGCATGCGCCAGTGGCGTCCTTCCGGTGACGACTCTCCGCTCACAGATGCGGGGACAGCGCTGGCCTTGCCGCCGGAGCGGCGCACCAGCTTCCCTCTTAGCCCTAGATATTGATGCTCAAGGGAACCACGACACAAGATATGGTAGACATGCGCAATGAGCACGTCAACAGCGGACCGCAGGTCGATCGACGCTGATCATGCCCCGACGCTACATGCGCTCCGGGGCGGTCACGCCGAGCAGGCCGAGGGCGCGCGCGAGCACGATGCGTGACGCGTCGGCCAGTGCGAGCCGTGCGCTGCGGAGCGCCGGATCTTCGACCACGACCTGGCAGTGCGTGTAGAAGCCATGGAAGGTCGCGGCGAGCTCCTCGGCGTATGTGGCGAGCTTGTGCGGCGCACGCTGACGTGCCGCGACCGCCACGATCTCGGGGAACTCGGCGAGCTTGCGCAGCAGACCGAGCTCGGCCTCACCGGCCAGCGTCCCGGGCTCCGAGCCGAGCAGCGCCAGCTCGGCCGGTCCCACCGTGATGCTTCCGGCCACCGCCGCCACGTCCACGCTCTCGTCGGTGGTGTCGGCGCCCGCCGCCTTGCGCAAGATCGAGCAGATGCGAGCGTGCGCGTACTGCACGTAGTACACGGGGTTGTCGCTGGAGCGCTCCTTGGCGAGCGCGATGTCGAAATCCACGGGCTGATCGGTCGACCGGCGTAGGAAGAAGTAGCGCGCGGCGTCCACGCCCACTTCGTCGAGCAGGTCCTCGAAGGTCACCATCTCACCGGTGCGCTTGCTCATCCGCACGACCTCGCCGTTGCGGAAGAGGTTCACCAGCTGCCCGATGATCACCTCGAGCTTGCCGGGGTGGCCGAGTGCGGCCACTGCCGCCTCCATCCGCCTCACGTAGCCGTGGTGGTCGGCGCCCCAGATGTCGATCACGAGGTCGAAGCCACGGTCGTACTTGTCGGCGTGATACGCGATGTCCGCCGCGAAGTACGTGTAGCTGCCATCGGCCTTCTTCAGCACGCGGTCCTTGTCGTCGCCGAAGTCGGTCGAGCGGAACCAGAGCGCATCGTCCTGCTCGTACAGGTAGCCCGCTTCGCGGAGCCGCGCGATCCCCCGCTCGATCGCGGTCGCGCCATCGGCGCCCGCGGCATGCAGCGTGCGCTCGGAGAACCACACGTCGAAATCGACGCCCATGCCGCTCAGCACGCGCTTCAGATGCTCCAGCACGGCCGTGTACGCCTGCTCCTTGAAATGCGACTCACGGTTCGCGGCCGTGGCGTCCATCCAGCACGTACCTTCCTGGTCGAAGATCTCGCGCGCGATATCGATGATGTACGCCCCGCGGTAACCGTCCTCGGGGAACTCCACCTCGGCCCCGCAGAGCTCCAGATACCGCGCTGAGACGCTTGCCGCAAAGATGTCCATCTGCACGCCCGCGTCGTTCACGTAGAACTCACGCTGGACATCGTCGCCGGCGTGCTCGAGGATGCGGGCGATGCTGTCGCCGAGAGCGGCCCACCGCCCATGGCCGACGTGCATCGGTCCTACCGGGTTGGCCGACACGAACTCGACTTGCACGAGCCTGCCGGTACGCTCCCCCGCTCCGAACTCGTCGCCCTCTTCCCTCACGCGCGTGACCACGTCGGCCACCACGTCGCGGGCGAGCCGGACGTTGATGAACCCGGGGCCCGCGATCTCGATCGCGTCGGCCACGCCCGCGAGACGCTGCTGCAACTCGGCCACGAGCATGCCCGCGATGTCGCGGGGCGACATGCCGGCGGACTTTGCGGAGACCAGCGCGATGTTCGTCGACCAATCACCGTGCGAGGGGTCGCGTGGTCGCTCCACGTGCACGTCGGGTACCGAGGAGAGCTGTAGGCGCCCATCGGCTATCAGGGACTCGACGGTCTCGGTGATGACTGCGGTGAGTGTGTCGCGCACGGGGGCAACTCCTGGGTCGGCGGGTATCGGTCACCCAGGATACCCCCGCCGATACCCTCGGGCAATGCGCCGGCTCCGTCTCCCCCCTGCTACACGGACGGTGCACGGGCGTACAATGCGGAGCGTGTAGAGCGCGCTCTCACACGCACGATACCCGGCAACGAAGGAGCGCATGCCATGGGGCTTCTCGACAGCTCAGAGGTCAGCACATCTGGCAAGAAGGTAGTGCGCGTGAGATGCGACCGCATCGGCAACGCCGGTGGCCGGGAGCTGTGGTGGGTGGCGCTCGCCTTCGACGACGAATCCACGAAGCCGTCGGGGATGTTCGGCGACAAGACCGAGGCGCGTGCGCTGGCCGATGGACTCGCCGCCGAGTGGCACGTGCCGGTGGTCGTCACACAGGTCGTGTAGCGCGCCCCGCTCAGGCGATCCCTGAGCGATAGCGCAGCAGCCGTTCGCGGGTCACGCGCTCGATGCGCCGCCTGATTCCTGGCGGTGCGGCATCCCACGAGTCCGGCTCGCGCCTGAGGCCCAGGTACGCGAGCACGTGGTTCTCTCCGAGCGTCCCGTGCGCCACCGCGTCCTGGGCGCAGTGAAGCGCGTACCCCAGCGCCGTGAGATCGCGATAGCGCACCGCACGCCTGTGGTAGTGGCGCGACCAGACCCACGCCAGGGGGGCGAAGTGGCGCGTGATGTTGGCGAGCGACGCCCGGGCCGGGAATCGCGCGTCGAACGCGAGGTCGGACTGAGCGATGACCTCGGCGTCCTCTCCCGAGAACCCGCACTCACGGGCCCACTCGCGCGTCAGGACGAGGTGTACCGTCGGGCCCATCGCTTCACCTGTGATAGGGCTCGCCGCGGCTGATACGGAAGACGCGGTAGAGCTGCTCGAGCAACACCACGCGGGCGAGCTGGTGCGGTAGCGTCAGCGGTCCGAGCGACAGCCGCTCGTCGACACGGGCAAGCACGTCAGCATGAAGGCCCGCCGCTCCGCCCACGACGAACGCCACCCGGCTTCGACCGCCGAGCGCGAGCGCGTCCAACCACCCGGCGAGGCCGTCCGAGGAGCGCGCGGCGCCACCGATGTCGAGCGCCACCACGTGCGCGGACGGTGCGATGGCGCGCAGCACGTCGGCTGCCTCGGCCGCAAGCGCCCGGGACTCGTCGGCGCTCACATCGCGATCCGCGACCTCGGTCACCGTCACGCGGGCATACGGCCCGAGCCGCTTGAGGTACTCGTCGGCGGCATCGCGCCAGTACCGCTCCTTCAGGCGGCCCACGCACACCACGTCGAGCTGCATCACCGGGCGCCATCCGAACCGAGCGTGGCGTCGAGTGTGAGCCGTGCGTCGCCGCGCACGATCTCCACCTCTACCGTATCGCCCACGCGATGCGACCGGATCGCAAGGAACACGTCCTCAACGCTGGCGATCGCGGCCTCCCCTATGCGCGTGACGATGTCGCCAGGCTGTATGCCAGCGGCCGCGGCGGGAGAACCGTCGGCGACGGTGTCGATGAGCGCGCCGGCGTCGACGGGCAGCAGGTAGCGCTCGGCGACCTGGCTGTTGATGGTCATGCTCGAGATGCCAAGGTACGGATGATCGGCGGAGCCGGTGTCGATGAGGTCACCGGCGATCGTGAGGGCGTAATCCACCGGGATGGCGAAACCCACACCCGCCGATTGCGCCGTCCCGCCCGTCTGGATGAGCGTGTTGATGCCGATGAGCTTGCCTTCGGCATCGGTGAGCGCACCACCCGAGTTGCCCGGATTGATCGCGGCATCGGTCTGGATAAGGCTCGTGTACGCCGTGATCTGCGCCTCAGCGCTCTCCATGAGGCTCGTGCGGCCCAGGGCGGACACGATGCCGGTGGTGACCGACTGGTCCAAACCGAACGGGCTGCCGATGGCCACCACCGGCTGACCCACCCGCAACGACGCCGAGGAGCCGATCTCGATCGCCGGAAGACCGGTGCGGTCGACCCTGATGACGGCGAGGTCGGAGGACGGGTCGCGACCCACGACCTCGGCCGGCACCGTCTCCACGCCGATCGTCACTGTGAGGCCGTCAGCTCCGGCGATCACGTGGTCGTTGGTGAGGATGTAGCCGTTCTCCCTGATGATAACGCCGCTCCCGTTGCCCACCACCTGCGTGGTGCTGCGGCCGGAAAACGGGTTCACCGTGGTCTGCTCGACCGCGATGCTCACCACCGAAGGCATCGCCTTGAGCGCGACGGCCTCGGCATACGAGAGATCCTCGCCCTCGATGTCGATGGTGTAGCACTCGCACTCCTCGGCAGTCGTCGGCGTCTCCGCCGAAGACCCATCATCGCCGGGCGAACCGCCCCAGACGGCCCAGAACACGGCACCGGTGACCGCGGCGCCGAGCAAACCCCCGAGCAGGCCCGCCGCAAGCACGGCCAGGCACGAACGGCTGCCACCGCGCGTCGAGGCCACTGTCGCGGCTGCACCCGGCGCCTCCCCCTGTACGGACGCATGCGGCGGGTCGTACGCGGGCGCCGGACCCGCGGCGGGTGCGGGATCGGATGATGCGCGTGCGGGGTCGGGCGATGTCTCGAATGGCGATGTCATTGCAGGAGCACTTCCCTTCCGGGGGACGTATACCCTCCCTCGGACAGCCTAGAACCTCAGGCCGAAGAACTCCAGCACCGGTGATGCCAGCACGCCGAGAGCGAGCGTCACGACGGTGAGTGCGGCGTATGCGATGACCGCGGCGGTGCTGCGTGTGGCGCGCCCCGCGTCGAGCCGCTCGCCGAAGAACACCGAGCGCAGGATCTTGAAGTAGTAGCCGGCCGAGACCACGCTCATCGTCACGGCGACGGCCACGATCCACAGCAGGCCGTTGTCGAGCGCCGCCGTGAACATGGTGAGCTTGCCGAAGAAGCCCACCATCGGCGGGATGCCGATCAACGACAGGAGCCACACGACCGAGGCCCAGGCCACCGCGGGCCTGCGCGCCGCGAGCCCGGCGAGATCATCGAGCGCGGTGCCCTCCTCGGAACCGAGCAGCATGATCGCCATCGATGGGACAGCGTATGCCACGGCGTAGAAGACGGCCGCAGTGCCGCCGGCCGAACCGGCCGCCGCCGCAAGGAGGATGTAGCCGCTGTGGGCCACACCCGAGTACGCCATCAGACGACGGATATCGGTCTGGGGATACGCGGCGAGGTTGCCGACGAGCATCGAGAGGAGCGAACCGGCAAGGAGCACCACCGTGATGGTCCCCCCGTTGCCGGCGAACGCCGCCACCAGCTGCACGAGCGCGACCACGCCGGCGATCTTGGGGACGGTGGAGACATACGCGACCGAGCCGGCCGGCGCTCCTGCGTAGGCGTCCGGCGTCCAGTAATGGAACGGGGCCGCGGAGAGCTTCGCGAAGAGCCCGACCAGCACGAACGCGATGGCGAGCTGCCCCAGCGTACCCGCGTCCACGACCCCGAGGTCGGCGTACGCGGTTGACCCCGAGATGCCGTACGCGAACGACAGACCGTACAGCATGATCAAGCTCGTGAGCATCGACAGCAGGAAGTACTTGAGCGCTCCCTCAAGGCCCCGCGCGTCCGTGCGCCGGTAGCCCATGAGCACGTACGCGGGCATGGTGGAGAGCTCGAGCGAGATGAACAGCACGATGAGGTCACGCGCCGAGGCCATGAGCATGCCGCCCACCGCTGAGAGCATTGCGAGCGCGACCGCCTCGGCCGAGCGCTCGGCTCCGGCGCCACGGCCGGACACCCATCGCAGCCAGAACGCCAGCAGCAGCGCGATGGCCACGCGCGCGAAGACCGCCAGGCTGTCGAGCGCGAGCATGCCCGCGAAGACGCCGCCGTGGGTGCCGATGAGCGCCGCGATGAGCGCGGCGATGACCGCCAGCGGGGCCCCGATGTGCGCGGCCGCGCGCGGATGCCCGGTGATCCTGTCGGCGAAGAGCGCGACGAGCGCGCCGAGAAGCACCAGGAGCTCGGGTGTCAGCAGCAGCAGCTCGGACATGCTAGGCGCCACCCATCATCACGAGGACCGAACGCACCGCCGGGTCCGTAAAGCGCAGCAGTGAGTCCCAGTACAGACCCACGACCAGCGTGAGGGCCACCAACGGAAGCAGCACCGCGACCTCCCGCACGCTCAGGTCGGTGATACCGGCGACCGCCTCGCTGGGCGAGCCGAGCACGACCCGCTGCACAAGCCACAGCATGTACGCGGCCGCGAGCAGCACACCGACGGCCGACGTGACGACCCAGCCCACGGGGATATCCGACGCCCAGGCGCCAAGCAGGCTGAGGAACTCGCCGACGAACCCGGAGAGCCCCGGCAGGCCGAGCGAGGCGAACGACGCGAACGCGAGCAGGCCGCCCGCGACCGGCACCTTCGCGGAAAGACCCGAGACCTCGGCGATCATCCGCGTGTGCGTCCGGTCGTAGACCATGCCGACGAGGAAGAACAACATCCCCGTGACCACGCCGTGGCTGAACATGACCGCCACGGCGCCGTTCAGACCCTCGGGCGTCATCGATGCGATACCCAGCATCACGAAGCCCATGTGCGAGACGGACGAGTACGCGACGAGCTTCTTCATGTCGGTCTGCGCGAAGGCCACAGCCGCCCCGTATACGATCGAGATGGCGGCAAGCGCGGCGATGAAGGTGCTCCACTCGGCGGCAGCGTCCGGCAGGATCGGCAGCGAGATGCGCAGGAAGCCGTACGAGCCCATCTTCAGCAGCACGCCCGCGAGCAGCACAGACGCGGCCGTGGGAGCCTCGACGTGCGCATCCGGAAGCCACGTGTGCAGCGGGAAGACCGGCACCTTCACGGCGAAGCCGAGGAAGAACGCCGCGAACACCCACCACTGGAAGGTGGGGTCGAGCCCGGCGCCCGCCATCTCGAGGATGTCGAGCGTGCCGGTCTGCAAGTAGAGCGCGATGATGCCCACGAGCATGAACACGCTACCGAAGAGCGTATACAGGAAGAACTTCACCGCGGCGTACTGGCGGCGGGGGCCGCCCCACGTGGCGATCAGGAAGTACATGGGCACGAGCACGAGCTCCCAGAACACGTAGAAGAGCACGAAGTCCATCGCCACGAACACACCGTTCATGCCGACCTCGAGCAGCAGCAGCATCGAGAACCACAGCGCCGGGTTCTTCTCGGTCTTCCACGAGGCCACGATGGCAAGCACCGTCAGCAACGCCGAGAGCGCGACCATCGAGAGCGACATGCCGTCTATCGCGAGGTGATAGGTGATCCCCACCTGGGGGACCCAGGTGAGCTTCTCGACGAACTGCATGCCGCCGTCCACGTCGAAGCGCATGGCGAGCCACGCGACGAGCGCGAGGTCGACCACAGCCACGGTGGCCGCGACGGCCCGGCCGGCGGCCGCCTGCGCGTTGCCGAGCAGCGCCACCACGGCGGCGCCAAGGAGCGGGAGGAAGACGATGACCGTGAGCAGAGGGAGGTCCACGCGCTAGGCCCCTTTCACGAGGATCCATATCACGAGGAGCACCACGGCCCCCGCGACGAGCGTCTGATATCCGCGCACGCTACCGGTCTGGAGCGTGCGCACCTTGTCGCCGGCGGCCTTGACCGCCGAGGCGGCGCCGTTGACCGCGCCATCCACGACACGGCCGTCGAACGTCCAGCCAGCGGCCGAGAGCGACCGCCAGGCCGCCGCGGCGCCGTTGACCACGCCGTCCACCACCCGGGCGTCGAACGTGGCAAGCGCCCGGGTAAGCGCCGTGTACCCGCCGACCACGAAGTACCCGTACGTGAGGTCGAAGTAGTACTTGTTGGCAAGCACGCCGTACGCGTGCGGGAACCGCTGCTTGATCGCCTGGGTGTTCACGACCGACGTGCGGCGCCCATACACGTACCAGCCGAGCGCGATTCCGCCGAGGGCGGCCACGGTGGAGATAGCGGCCGTGCCGAGGGCCGGCCACGGTATCTCGTGACCCAGGAAGTCGCCAAGCGTCGGTCCGAAGAAGCCGATCACCGCCGTGATCACAGCCAGCGCGACCATCGGCGCGAGCATGGAGCGATGACCCTCGTGCAGCTCCTTCTGCTGCGTGGGCGCGGTGAACACACGGAACCACAGACGCGCCACGTAGAAGGCGGTGATGAACGCGGCCAGGAGCGCGATAGCGAACGCCGCGTACTGGTGCTCGTGCAGCAGCACGGTGAGTATCTCGTCTTTGGACCAGAAGCCGGAGAACGGCACGATGCCGGCGAGCGCGAGCGAGCCCGACGCGAACGCAAGGGACGTCACCGGGAGCTTCTTCGCCAGCCCGCCCATCTCGCGCATGTCCTGGGTGTGGGCCGCATGGATGATCACGCCCGCTCCCAGGAACAGCAGCGACTTGAAGTATGCGTGGGTCACAAGGTGGTACAGCGCGGCGGTGGATCCGCCGGCGCCCAGGGCGATGAACATGAAGCCCAGCTGGCTGATGGTGGAATATGCGAGCACCTTCTTGATGTCGTGCTGCACGGTGGCGAGCAGGCCGGCGAGCAGCGCCGTGAGGAGCCCCACCCAGAGGGTGATCGTGAGCGCGATGCCGCTCACCTCGAAGATCGGGAACGCCCGCACCACCAGGAACACGCCCGCCGCGACCATCGTGGCCGCATGGATGAGCGCAGAGGCCGGTGTGGGGCCCGCCATGGCATCGGGGAGCCACACGTGCAGCGGGAACTGCGCGCTCTTGCCCATGGCGCCGAAGAGCATCAGCAGCGCCACGAGCGTGGCCGTCCCGGCCGCCCAGTCATGATGCAGCACCGTGGCGAAATCGAACGCGCCCACCTCGGCATACACGACCGCAAGCGCGAGCATGAAGCCGAGATCGCCCACCTTGGTGGTGAGGAACGCCTTGATGCTGGCGAGCCGTGGCGCCTCCTGCTCGTGCCAGAAGCCGATGAGCAGGTAGGAGCACAGGCCCATGACCTCCCACGCCATGAACAGCCCGAGGAAGTTGTCGGAGAGCACGAGGGCGAGCATGGCGGCGGTGAAGAGCGACAGTACCGCGTAGTACCAACCGATGCGGTCCTCGCGATGCATGTAGCCGAGCGAGTACACCTGCACGCAGGCGCCTACGACGGTCACCACGAGCAGCATGATCGCGGACATGGGCTCCAGCGCCAGGCCGAGCGGGATCGCGCGGTCGCCGATATGGGCGATCGTGAAGGACCCCTGCCAGACGGCATCGTGGCCGCCGGGCCACACCGCCAGGAACGCGGCGATCGAGAGGCCGAGTGAACCGAGCACCGCGGCAACCGCGACCGGCACGAGCCTGGCGCGTGCGGCACGGGAGAGCGGGGCCAGGACCGTGAAGGCGAGCGCCGGAAGGAGCGGTATGAGAACGACCCAGTCCATGCTCACCCCTTCAGCTCCTGGACCGCGTCGAGCTCGACGCTGCGCTTGCGGCGATAGATGGCGATCACGAGCGCGAGACCGAGGCCGATCTCGGCGGCGGAGACGATCATCGAGAACACGGCGAAGAACTGCCCGGTCATCGCCTCAGGCGTCACGAAACGGGAGAAGCCCACGAGGTTCAGGTTCACGGCGTTTGCCATGAGCTCGAGCGACATCATCACGTGGACGGCGTTCTTGCGCGAGAGCGCGCCGTACAGCCCGATGCCGAACAGCAGGGCGGCCAGTGTGAGCACGTGCGGCAAGCCGACAGTCACCGGTCGTCACCTCCCGTCCACCACACGGCGCCCACGAGCGCCACGAGCAGCACCAGAGACGCCACCTCGAACGGCACCATCCAGGTGGTGAAGAGCTCGCGACCGAACGCTTCGATGCCCGGCACGATCGCGGGCATCTCGACGCCGACAGGGCAGAAGCCCCTGATGGCGAGCAACATCGCTCCTGTGAAGAGCGCGGCTATCGCAAGGGAGCCCCACGCCGTGGGAAACGGACGCACGGCGTCTTCGCGACGCCGAAGCGTGAGCATGACGGTGAACAGCGTCAGCACCGCCACCGCACCCGCGTACACGAGTACCTGCACGAGCGCGAGGAACTCGGCGTCAAGCACGAGGTACAGACCGGCCGTGGCCAGCATCACCTCGAGCAGCCAGACCGTGGCGTGAACGACGTTGCGGGTGGACATCATCGAGATCGCGCCGTAGAGCGCCGCGAACGCGAGCAGATAGAAGGCCACCGCTGGCAGCGTGGTACTCACTCGGCATCACCGTCCTCAGTGGCCGAATCGGACGCTGCCGGAGTCCCGACCGCCTCGGCGGCTACCGCTGCCATCCGCTCCTTCTCTTCCTTGTGTCGGGCGTTGGTGGCCGCGTCGGTCTGCTCCAGCAGGTTCTCCATGAGCGCACCGGGGTCGGTGACCGCGAGCTCATACTCGTGGCTCATCGTGATGGCGTCGAACGGGCACGCTTCGACACACAGACCGCACATCATGCATGCGCCGATCTCGTACCCGAAGGCCTCGATGTGCTTGGTCTTGTCCTCGCGCGTCTCCACGTCGAGCGACAGGATGTGGTCGGGGCACACGCGCACGCACGTCATGCACGCCGTACACCGGGGCGAACCGTCGTCGAAGAACTTGGGCCGCACGGCCCACCGCGAGCGCTCCGGCAGCTCGAGCTTCTCGTACGGGTACTGCACGGTGATCGGGCCGCGCATCGCGTTCTTCAGGCTGAGCCGCAGACCGTTGATGAGTCCCTTGCCCCACATGGCTAGCTCACCGCCCCGTTGAAGAGCGGCACGATGAGCTTGTCGACCACGCCGGTGAGCACGATCATCACGAGCGCCGCCGGGATGAGCCGCTTCCACCCAAGGTCCATGAGCTGATCGATCCGCACACGCGGATAGGTGCCCCTGATCCACCACATCAGCACGATGCCGAGGTATGTCTTAAGCATGAACACGGTGGGCGCGAGCACAGGCACGGCCTCATACCAGGCTGCGGGCACCCACGGCAGCATCCAACCGCCGAAGAAGAGCGTCACGCCGATCGCCGAGACGACGAACGTGTTCGAGAACTCGGAGAGGTAGATGAGGCCGAACTTCATCGCCGAGTAGTCGGATCCAAACCCGGCGACGATCTCCGACTCGCCCTCCGACATGTCAAAGGGGGTCTGGTTCACCTCGATGAGCGACGAGACTACGAAGATGATGAACGTCGGCCACAGCAGAGGATTGGTGATGAACCAACGCGGGACCACCGCAAGCCACGTACCTGCCTGCGCGTCGACGATACCGCCGAGGTCGGTGGTGCCCGCAAGCATGACCACGGGCAGCGCGGACAGCAGCAGCGGCACCTCGTAGGCGATCTGCATCGCCGCGGCGCGCATACCGCCGAGCAGTCCCCACTTGTTGCCCGACGACCAACCCGCGAGCAGGATGCCGATCGGCACCACGGAGAGCGCCGCGAGCGTGAACAGCAACCCGGTCTCGAGCGAGGTCGCCTTGAGCGTGTCGGAGAACGGCAACGCGAGATATGCCAGGAACGACGGCACGAAGACGATCATCGGCGCGAGGAAGAACAGCGCCTTGTCGGCAAGCCGCGGCGTGAGGTCCTCCTTGGTGAGCAGCTTCACGACGTCCATCATCGTCTGGAAGATGCCGTGCGGTCCCACATGCATCGGACCGAGACGTATGTGCAGATGACCAAGCACCTTGCGCAGCAGGTATATCATCAGCACGCCGTTGGTGAGCATGAGCGCGATGACCGCAAGCAGCTTCACGACGAGCGCGAGTGCGGGACTCATCGGTCCACCTCCCCGAGCATGATGTCGGTGGAGCCGATCATCACGCAGCCGTCGGCGAGCAGGTGGCCAGGCATGAGGTCCTCGAGCGCCTGCAGCGCGTAGAGCGACGGTCCGTGGTAGTGCATACGATACGGCGACGTACCGCCGTCGGTGACCAGGTGGATGCCAACCTCGCCGCGCGCGGACTCCACCGACGCGTAGACCTCGCCCGTCGGCGGTCTGAGGATCTTCGGGACCTTGGCGGTGTGCTCGCCCTCGGGCATTCCCTCGATGCACTGGCGGATGATGCGGTTGGACTGCCGCATCTCCTCGATGCGCACCGAGAACCGGTCCATCGCGTCGCCGGTGGTACCCAGAGGCACGTCGAACTCCATCTCCGCGTACGCGTCGTACGGACGCTTCTTGCGCAGATCGAAGTCCACGCCCGAAGCGCGCAGGTTGGGTCCGGTCAGCCCGAAGGCAAGGGCCTTCTCGGCGTCGATGACCCCGACGCCCTTGAGGCGAGCCTGGAAGATCTCGTTGCCTGAGAGGATGGCGTCGTGCTCCTCTACGTAGGTGTCGAAGGCGTCGCAGAACCCGCGGATCTTCGCGTCGATGCCCGCGGGCAGGTCCGCCACGACACCGCCCGGGCGCACGTAGTTGAACATCATCCGCGCACCGCTGACGGCCTCGAGGATGTCGAGCAGCGTCTCGCGATCACGCATCGCGTACAGGAACGGCCCCATCGCACCCGTGTCCAGGCCCATCGTGCCGTACCACAGCAGGTGCGTGGCGATGCGGTTGATCTCGGCCATCATCACGCGGATCCACTGCGCGCGGCGCGGCACCTCGAGCTCCATCAGCCGCTCCACCGCGAGCGCCACCGCCGTCTCGCCCATGATGCCCGAGACGTAGTCGCCGCGGTCCATCAAGGTGGCGATCGCGTCGAACCGGCGGTGCTCCGCGAGCTTCTCGATGCCCCGGTGCAGGTAGCCGAGGGTGACCTCGGCGTTGAGGATCTCCTCGCCGTCGAGCTCGACCAGCATACGCAGGACGCCGTGCGTGGACGGGTGCTGCGGACCCATGTTCACGATCAGGTGCTCTGTCGCCAGACCGTCGACGCCGGTCGGCGCGCGACGGATACCGGCTGGCGGCACGCCCGGATCGTGGGTGCCCTCGGCGAGAAGGCCTACGGTGATGATGTCGTCGCGGGCGTCGCTCACCGGTTCTTCACCTCCTCCACGCTGCGGATGGGGACATCCTTGCGCAGCAGCGGGGGGATCCCGTCGGTGGTGAAGAGGCGCTTGGGGTTGGGGTGCCCGGCCAGACGCAGGCCGAGAAGCTCGGCTGTCTCACGCTCGGGCATCAGTGCCGATGCGTAGATGTTCCACGCCGAGTGGATCTCGGCATCGTAGGGCACCGTGGTCTTGAGATAGGCCTCGCAGTCCATCGAGTAGGAGCGAAGGCGCCACGTGAGCTCGATCGCCTCCCCGGTGTCCATCCCGTCGAAGTCCACGAGCGACTCGTAGCCGTCGGCCTTCAGAGTCGCGAGCGCATCGATGGCGTCCGCGGCGTCGACACGCGCGACGGTGCCAAGGGCGACGGTGTCCACCTCGGCAGACACGCCGCTTCCGGCGAGCAGTGTCCTGATCTCGTTAGCGTCGGGCAGCAAGGCGTTCCTCCGTCTTGGCCTTGATCTTCTTGCGCAGCTCGATGAAGGCGTACTGGACCGACTCGGGCCGCGGAGGGCACCCGGGGATGTACACGTCCACCGGGATGACCTTGTCCACGCCCATCACCACGTTGGGGTACTCGCGGAACGGGCCGCCCGTTGAGGCGCACGCACCCATCGCAACGACCCACTTGGGCTCCGGCATCTGCTCGTACAGACGGCGCACGGTGTCCGCCATCTTCACGTTCACCGTGCCGGCGACGATCATCACGTCGGCCTGGCGCGGGGAGTTGCGGAAGAAGACGCCCGAACGATCGAAGTCGAAACGCGGCCCGGAGGCGCTCATGAGTCCCTCGATCGCGCAGCACGCGATGCCGAACGAGATGTACCAGAGGCTGTTGGTGCGCGCGAGGTCGAAGAGCTGCTCGCTCTTGATGAACAGCATCGAGTTCTCACCGGTGAGACGGTCTAGCGCCACCTGAGTGCCCCTTCCTTCCACGCGTAGCCGAGGCCCGCGGCGAGGATGGTGATGAAGATGACCATCTCGACCAGGATGAAGACGCCCATGTTCCCGAAAGCGACGGCCCACGGGTACAGGAAGACGGTCTCGATGTCGAAGACGACGAAGAGGAGCGCGTAGACGTAGTAGCCCACGCGGAACTGGACCCACGGCGGGCCGACCGGCTCCGAGCCGCACTCGTACGGCTCCAGACGATCGGGCGTGCCCACGCCCTTGGGCGAGAGCAGGTTCGAGACCCACACCACGAGCACGACGAAAGCGACGCCGAACAGCACGAACGCGCCAATGGCAAGATGGTCCATCCCCGCGGACTCCATCCTCGACTCGCCTCCCTCTCGCACTCGCGACCGGCGCCCCTGAGACGGCTGCGCCACGGATACGAAGACGCCCGCTTACCGGAAGAAGCCTACACCGGCCAGGGGCGCGTCGCGACAAAGTAACACGAGTTACATTCTCGTGCAAGTGGTACCCCTGGGGGTATGAACGGAAGTCGGCTCGCTCGGCCGTGCGACCGGCCGCAAGTGGCACCGCCTGACAAGACAAAAGCGGGGACCGAAGTCCCCGCCTGGTGTTCGTGGAGCCGACGAGCGGATTCGAACCGCTGACCTGCGCATTACGAGTGCTGGCACATGAGGCGCACATACATACATATAGGCGCAATCAAGCACAACCAGAACAGGGCCGGACTAGGGAGAGGACAGTCAGATGCACACAGATACAGAAAGAACGATGCACGAAACGATGCACGGGCGGGGCGGTTGGGTGAGCATGGAGGACTACGCGAAGCTGCACGAGGAGCGGTGCGATCTCGAGAACGCGCTCAATGCGATGCTCGAGTCTGAGGGATTCGACGGCAGCGATCAGGATGCCTACCACGCACGGCGCGATGAGCTCATGGCAGCGGGTCGCGCGTGGTATGCCCGGATGGAGACGCCGGACAAGGTGACAGTCAGGCAGCTCGAGGCGCGGGCTACGATGCTCGGGATCGAGCCGAGCGAGTTGTACGAGCGCCTCAGTGGCGAAGTCCGTACGACTGCCCCTGTGCTCGGCATCGCGGACTGCACCTGGTAGATCGCGCTCTGACGCACGAGAAGGGACCGTCCGTGATGGGCGGTCCCTTCGCTTTGTGCATGGGCAAGCGATAGGCAAGTCACGTGCGTCTGGGGATGTTGTCCACGATGACGATTCGCGCGCCCGCCTCATCATCCGCCCGCACTCCGAACAGCGCGTTCAGGCGGTCCACTGTGGCGAGTACCGTCCGGCTCGCCTCTCTCGGCAGGTCCTCAGGCACGTACCCCGCAAGGTCCGCTTCGCCTGAGCTCTGCACCTTCTGATCTGCGATCGCAAGCGTGCGCCTGAGGACTTTCGCGGCCTCTACACTGTCCCAGAGTGCCGACCGGGCCATGTCGTCGCGTAGCTCGGCCACACGAGCCCTGACGAGCCCTGAGGCCGCCAGACGGCACGCTTTCTGCGCGACAGTGGCCGCACTACCGCGCATCGAGTAGCCCGCCTCTGCGTACGCCTCACGCTGCTGCTTGCCTGCCGCGATCGCGACGGCGAACGCCTCTTGTCTGGCGGTGAGCTTAGTCATCGTCGGCCGCCAGTCCGTGCAGACGGTCCAGGGCCCCTACGGCCGCCAGAACGAATGTGGCGGCCCACGACGCGTCCGGGTCTTGCTTGTAGATCGCCTTGGCGTCGTCGATCGCTTGCGTCGCGTGACGCGTGAAGCGCCCTTCGAGATCGGGCGTGTGTCGGTCCTCAGGCATCGTGCCGGTCCTTTCTGTCATCGATTCTGCCGTGTCTCCCTGGTGCTGGCACGTCCAGCTCTTCGCGTAGCCGCTTGAGGCGCTGCTTGGCCGTGTTGTACGCGCGGGTAGCCTCAAGCTCCGCTAGCGCCTCGTTGTGAGCGTCTGCGAGCGCTGTAGTGGCGCACGCGTTACAGAGCCCGACCCGTGGGTTGCGTACCGGGCGCTTGGCGCAGTGTGGGCAGAGCTCCGAGCCCTCGGCGCTCGTCACGCGCTCGAGCAGCTCATCGATCGTCACATCACCCCGTGCGACGGACTGCTGCGCTTCCACGCTCAGGAGCGGCCAGAGGTCATCGTAGGCCCCGTGCGGCTCTGGAGGCAGTGCGGCCCCGGATGAGGTCGCATCGCGCCTCAGAGCCGCCCACGCTTCGTTGGCCATACCGTCCTGCCTTTCGTCTGGTGGAGCCCCGCCCGGAAAGGAGTCAAACGGGCGGGGCCCCGTGTCGAGTGCCCTACTTGGTGGCGTAGCCGCCGTTGCGCATGCCGACGGTTTCCACGACGCTCGACCTACCGGGGTACCAGGCGCCACTACCTCCGGACGCGGGCAGCGCCAGGACGGCCCCCGCCTTCACGAGCCTGTAGTAGACCCCGGCGCGTGAGGGGGTGCCGGCCCGGTACGCGTCCCATGCCTGAATGACGGCGGTGTGAGCGGTTCTCGGAGTCGCGGCCGCGATGACTGGCAGCTCGTGTGCGGCCCTGATCTCTCGCCTCGGAGGGAAGTCGTGGCCGCCCATCTCGAGCAGGACCCGCGCGAGTCCTGCGAGCCGATCCATCGTCGCCACGAGTGAGGGCACCGACTGCCACGCGGGGAGATCTTCGGGATCGAGCGTCTCGGGTGCGGCGTCAGGGTCCACGACCGCACACGCCGCTTCCAGCTTGTCGGCCGCGCTCTTGTACAGCGTCTCGATATGGGCAAAGGCCGCCGACCGGTCGAACAACTGGTGAAGCACGATCTGTTCTGCCTTATCCCGGATGACTGAGAGTACTTCGTTCAGCAACGGCGCGTGCGCGTCGAGCGATGCCGGGATGGCGGCGATGATCTCTGCCTGGTCGCCAGATGCGATCGCGGCACTCAGGGCGTCGGCGGCGGCGTCCTGTACAAGCTGCTTGCTGAGGCCGTGTGTCGCCTTGAGGACGGCACGTGCTCGCGGGTCTACCGCGAATCCTACGCGCTCGAAGGTATCGAGCAGATCAGTTGCGGTGGGGATCATGGTCGTTACTCCTTGCTCTCTGTGGTCGGCAGGCCCATCGCGGTCCGAAGCAGTGCATCCTCACCATCGATGCCGGGCGTGCCGCGGGGCGGTAGTCCGGCGCTGGCGGTGTCCACCTCTTCTTTCTGACGGTCTGGTGCGTCCTGGTCGCTCATGTCGTGCTCCTTTCTCGTGGTCTGCGCAGTCCTCATGCGCTGCTTTCCATGCTCACCACGCACAATCAGGGCGGGCGTGCATCGTTCGGCGCATCGATTCGATCTGTGGTGTGCTGGTGGAAGCGCCTTGCTGCTGACGGACGGCGGGGAGGGAGCGTGGCGTAGCCCGCCACTCCCCCGACTGACGGCAGCACGGCGGAAGCGGAAGTGTTCTCTTTAGAGGGACTTCCGTTTCCGCTTCCGTTGTGCTCAAGCGGAAGTCTCAAGCGGAAGTGTTCCGCGCTTCCGTTTCCGCTTCCGTTCACCGTGTCACCGTCCCGTTGACACGGACTAATCCGGCCCTGTCGATACGGGTCCGCGCTTGCCGCTCTGAGATCGAGAGGTACGCCGCCAGATCGGCCACAGTCGTTTCACCGTCGATCGCGAGCACCTCGAACGCCTGCACCGTGTCCGCGTCATACTCGGCGGGGGTGCGCTTGGCGGGGGTTGCGCCGTCTGCGCGTGCGTCGGCCAGCTCATCCCCGGCGGGGACGTGGACCGGGCACATGTACCAGACGCGTTGCGTGTAGCCGTCTGCAAACTCGCGCAATGTCGGCGATACCTCGAGAGGCCGGGCGAACCGGGTACGGTGCTCGAGGGCGTCCAGCTCGGCAATCAGCGCGTTCATCACGCCGTTGTCGAGCAGTTCGCGGCACGCCGTCCTTAGCTCGTCGGCGTCGTCTACCGCCGCGCCGTGCGTCTCGCGCCAGCCCGACACGTCCGCGTCGAGCACTGCGGTCATGCGCTGGATGCTCAGGCGCTCGAAGAAGCGTTCGCGGGCTCCGGGCTTGTCGAGTTCGATCAGGTCCACCAGCGCGTCGGCGTCTCGAGCGATGACACCGGAGCCGCTCGCGCGATCTCGTGAGGCCTTGCCGCCCTGGGAGCCTTTGCTGTGGTGGTGGCAGATGATGACTGAGGCCGCCGATCGCGTAGCGATCTCGTCAAGCGATCGCGTGAACCGCGCCATATCCCGCGCCGCGTTCTCGTCACCATCGTTCAGCTTGTACGCCGGGTCCAGGATGATCGCGCGAGGTTGTACCGTCGCCACGATCGACACGAGATCATCGGCAAGCGCCGCGATGTCGCACGAGTGCCCTCGGAGATTCCACGCGTAGAGATCGCCGGCGTGCTCACGTGGCCAGCCGAGCGCGCCGTACACGTCTGAGACGCGCCGTAGGAACGATGACGGGTCAACCTCAAGGTTCACGTACACGACCGGCCCACGGGCGCATTTCCAGCCGAGCCACTCGCGCCCTTCTGCGATCGCGACGGCCAGCCCGATCAGCGCGAAGCTCTTCCCGGCCTTTGAGGGCCCCGCAAGCGTCATCTTATGGCCCTGCCTGAGAATCCCCGCGATCAACTCGGGGGCCAGCTCCGGCAGGTCGTCCATGACGCTCGAGAAGGGCACCAGCGGCGGCAGATCGCGCTCCTGCGCATCTTTCGTGCTCTGGCGCTCGTGCTCAGAAGGTGAGTATTTCGCCCGGAGTGCATCGTCCAGTGCATCGATTGCGGCCTGTCGCGCCGCGATCTCCTCATCCGTGGCGTCCCACTCCTCGGCGAATGAGGAGCACTGCAGGTCTAACCAACGCTCGGCGTCCTCGTCTGACCACGCGGCGTGTGCGTCATCAAGCGCCGTGTAGAGCTCGTGGTCAGAGTCCCATCCGAGCGGCGGCCAATTACCCTGATCGCGGGCGATGCGGTAGATCGTGCGGCCGGTAACGGGACTGGCAGAGCCCCGGAATCCCGCCCACTTGCGCGCACACTCGCCCTCATGGAAGCGGGCACCGTCGCGCCGTGACCAGGACTCCCAGGCAGAGAGGGGCAGTCCTTCGTGTGCGCACGCCATACCGACCCGGAGCCACGAATCGTAGTCCAGCGCGGCGGGGTTGATCGCGTCCAGCGCCATTTGCAGATCATCGGTGCCGATCATGACTGCCGCCTCACGCACGTATCGTCGTGCAGGTACGAGCCGTCAGAGCGCGGGTGCAGGCACTCAAACTCCCAGGCGCACTCACCATCGGCGCACGGGCTCTTCTCGCGTGCGATGCGCTCACATGCAGCTACGTGGTCCGGTACGCGCCGTCCGAACGACACCAACCGGAGCCCTCCCGCGCGTCTGGGCCTCATCGCGCACCACCGATCGCCGAAAGGTATGTGACGGTGTTCACCCGGTAGTTGCGCCCACGCCTGAACGCGCCCGGCACGGTCCCGGCCTCGCACGCCTTGCGCAGTGTGCGAGGGTCTATGCGCTCGTAGGCAGCGATCTCAGCGATCGTGGCCACCTCGGGCAAGTCCTCGGCGCGCATCGTGGCGGGCAGCACACTAGGCATCGCTACCGACCTCATCCAGCAACGCCGCGGGGTCACCCTTGAAGCGAAGTGCCACGGCGATTCGCTGTAGCTGCACCGGATACGGCGTGAGTCGGCCAGTCTCGATCAGGCTGAGCGTCGAAGGGTCAAGCGCCGCGCGTCGGCTTAGCTCGCGCGCGCTCAGGCCCCGGTCCTGTCGAAGCTCCTTCAGTCGTCTCATCTTCACCCGCCCTCCTTGTTGTGTTGACCATTGACCAACACGAGCGTAATGTACGTCCTAGGAGGTGGTCTAAGTGGTAACAGTCGATGACTACTGGTCAGAGCTCGGAGACGTGAGCTCCCAGGAGCGCGAGGCGCTTGCCCTGCTCGGCTATTCGGCCGCGTACGTTCAGGCGAGCGCCGATGCGCCGAGAAGAACAGCATTCGTGAATCTTTCGCGGAGGACGATCGACACGCTACGTGCTGTCTACGGCTCGAGAACGTCCAAGGGGGTAACGTCATACGCTCCTGCAGACAGCAAGGGGCAGCGGGATGGGCGGTGGGAGCTTCTTCGCGATCTGCAGGAGACACAGGCGAACGCTGGAGCGAATCACCCCCCGATTGCGCCTCTACAGTTGGAGTACACGCCCAGGGGCTATAGCTTCGCGTATGACGTGCCGGGCGCTCTTCCTGGTCATGGTCGCGTGACTCTGCACTTCGATGATCGGCTCTCACAGGCGGCGCTCTTTGCAGAGCTCAAGAGGCTGTGGCCACGGTTGAGGGACCTCGGAGTACCGGCGCGGCGGCCCCTGGGTGATCGCAAGCTCGCACTTGTACGGTTCGTGTGCCTCGAGGCGGCGGTAGGGAGCACCTGGCGGCAGCGATGCGATGACTGGAACAACCGGCATCCGGAATGGGTATACGCAGACGCTCGAGCGCTTCAAAACGCGTTCAACAAAGCAGAGGCATCACTTGTTGGTCGGGACGGTCTGCGCTGGTTCTATGATTCCGCCGTACGTAGCGCAAGCGATGCCGCCGTGCAGGAGCTCGCGAACGAGATTCGCGCAGCAGGCGAGACTGCAGACGCGATGCTGTCTCCGGAGTCTCGCCTGCTGCTGCAGGCCGTGGGAGAGTTGGACGATGACGACTATCCGTCGAGCTTCAGACTGACCGACTGCACACCAGAAGCTCAACAGACGCGTGAGCGCCTGTCTGAGGCGATGAGACACATATCGAGTGAGCAGAGAGGAGGTGATACAGATGACAACCAGTAGGCAATACGGGACGGGCTCGCTTCGCCACCTCGGCGACGATCGCTACCGCTTCCAAGTTCGCCATGACGGCGCACTCCTGTCGCGTGTGTTCCGAGCCAAGAACGAGACGGCCGCCAACAAGGCGACGGGCGCTATCCGCCTCGAGCTGATCGAGAAGCACGAGCAGCGCAAAGCGGCCGGCGGCGTCGAGCGCGAGCAGCGGCAGGAGTGGACCGTAGAGCGGTACGCGGACTACTACCTCGAGCGGTGGGCGTCCGTCCACCTGGCGAGCACCACACGCCGCCGCTACACGGGCGTGCTCGCGACGAACGTCAAGCCGCACATCGGCAAGATGCGTATGCGAGACGTGACGCCCACGACGCTGCAGGAGTTGTATACGAAGCTCGGCGCGAAGGGAGCGCGGCAACGTGGCGGCGACGGCGCGCTTGCCGGACCGTCGATCTGGATGGTGCACAACGTCTTGCGCGCCCTGTTCAGCTTCGCGGTGGACGTGCAGGGAGACTTCCCCACCAATCCAGCGGCAAGCAAAGCCGCCAAGCCAAACGTGCCGCGCACCGGCTCTGCAAAGCGTGCGGTAGACGTTGCGGAGGTAGAGCAGCTCGTGAAGCTCGCGTGTGAGGACGTACCGCAGATCGCAGTCCCGGTCATGCTCTCGGCGTGGCTCGGCACGCGGCGTTCTGAGACGCTCGCGCTGCAGTGGCGAGACGTGGACCTCGAGGCCGCAGAGGTGACGATACGGCGCTCAGTCACACAGACGCCCGCTGACGGCGTGGTGGTGCGGGAGACGACCAAGACGGACCGAGCCCGCACCGTGCCGATCGACGCGAACACGGCCGCCGCACTCAAGACGGCACGCGCGAAGCAGCTCGAGGCGCGGCTATCGTTCGGGGCCGGTTGGCGCGGTGGTCGCACGCCTGATCTCGATTGGGTGTGCGCCCTGCCTGACGGCGCGATGATCGAACCGGAGTTCTTCGCCAACACGTTCCGGGCGTTCAGCGAGCGCAACAAGACGAGCATCACGCCGCACCTGCTGCGACACGCGTTCGTGTCTCAGCTCATCGCGGCAGGATTCGACGCCGTGACGATCTCGGCGATCACAGGCCACAGCCCCGATGTGCTGCTACGTACGTACGCGCACGCCTTTGATGATCGCAAGCGTCAGGCGATCGAGACGCTCGAGAAAGCACGCGTCGCGGCTCGCGCTGCTGCAAAGTGATGCACGAAACGATGCACGGGCACTCTGACAATGGGCAAAAAAGAAGCGGGGACCGGAGTCCCCGCAGGTAGATCGTGGAGCCGACGAGCGGATTCGAACCGCTGACCTGCGCATTACGAGTGCGCTGCTCTACCAGCTGAGCTACGTCGGCATGAAGCCTATTCTGTTGTCTGCGCCCCGCCCTCGGGGCGTGGACGCCGCCTTCTGCGCCTGCGAGTGCTCGTCGTACCGCCGCCCTCGCCCGCTGGCGCCACACCCTGCGGCTTGGGCTGCTTCGCCTTGTCCTGGCCCGAACGCTGCCCGGACTGCTGTCCGCCCTTCTTCGCGCCGGCCGCCTTCTTCTGGCCATCGCTCTTGCGGGGCTGCCCGCCGTTCTTCGGCGCATCGGACCGCTGTGCTCCGGCCTCGGCCCCGCCCCCGCTCTTCGAGCCCCGCCGCTTGCGACGCGACGAGCCGGTCCTCTCGGCTGGCGCCGGCTCGGTGACCCGCTCCGCCTCGCGCAGCGTCGGCGTCGTCCCTCGCGCGACCGCCGCCGCAGCTTGCCGCTGCTCGACCATCTCGACGTTCAGCTTACAGGGACAACCGCGCCCCGCACTGCAATCAAGATCCGTCAGCGGAACCGTGACCTCAGGCCCACCCTGCTGCCTGATCGTCAGCAACTCCCTCGGCACGTTCATCGACGTGATCTTACCGAACGTACCATCCGAGAAGTCGACCTGGGTCCCGCACTTCGGCGCTCGCTGCTTGAAGTCCTTGTACGCTTCGTACTCGTACCGCAAACAGCACATGAGTCTGCCACAGAGCCCGCTGATTTTCAACGGGTTGAGCGGCAGATCCTGCTCCTTGGCCATGCGGATCGAGACCGGCTGGAACTCGCCACCGAAGCGCACGCAGCACAGCTGCTCGCCGCAGTGCCCCAGTCCGCCCACCATGCGGGCCTCATCACGCACGCCCACCTGTCGCATGTCCACGCGGTTGTGCATCTCGGCCGCAAGCTCCCGCACGAGTTCGCGGAAGTCGACGCGCTCCTCGGCGGCGAAGTAGAAGACGACCTTGGAGTCATCGAAGAGGTGCTCCACGCCGATCGGCTTCATGTCCAGGCCGTGCTTGCGCACGAGCTCGCGGAACCGCTCGAACTCGGCGGTCTCGCGCTCGCGCTGCGCCTCCATGCGCGCCCTGTCTTCGGGCGTGGCGATGCGCACGACCGGCTTCAGCGCCGAGGGGATGTCCTCTTCGGCGACCTCACGCGGTGCGAGCACGATCTCGCCGTACTCCTGTCCGCGCTCGGTGGTGACTATGACCTCATCGCCCTCGACGGGTTCGGCACCCGCCGGGTCGAAGTACAACACCTTGCCCGCGTATCGCAGGCGAACTCCCACTACCGTGGGCATCGTAGGACCTCCTGTATGTCGAACAGCATGGCCTCCACGGCCAGCTGGGGGCTCACATTATAGGACATGCGTTGCCGGGCGCGTTTCACGGCGTCGAGCGCACGCAGCGCTGCCGCCGTTGTGAGCACACGGGCGACCTCGGCGGTGGCGTCGGCCGCGTCCGCGTTCTCCACCAGATCACCCGCACCGCGGGCCATCACCAGGCAATCCCGGAGCCAGCTCTCGGTGACGCTCATGATCTCGGTGACACCCTCGCGTTCACGTGCGGTGAGCTCGCGCTTGTGTCGCGTCTCGATACCACGCAGCACGCCGCCCGAGAGGAACTCCCGCACGCGCTCGACCTCATCGGCTTGCGTGCTCTTCATCTCCTCGACCGGCGCCCGCACCGCACCAAGCAACTCCCGGGCCGCCATGAGCACGTCGTGCCCGTCCATGATCGACAGGCGCTTGAGGATGCCGAGGATCGTCTGCCGGGCGTTGCGCCTCCCCGGTGACCGCAGGAACTCGATCGCCCGCGGGATGACGCCGTCTGCCGCCGCGAGCGCGGCCCTCGCCTCGTCCTCCCCCGCCCCGGTGCGCTCCATCACCAGACCGCGCGCCACCGGCGCCGGCACGGGCGCGAAGCGCACGACCTGGCAACGCGACGCGATCGTGGGAAGGACATCGTCGAACTCGCGCGCGAGCAGGATCATCACGACATCGGCAGGCGGTTCTTCCAGCGTCTTCAGGAACGCGCTCGCGCTCGCGTCGTTGAAGCGATCGGCGTTCTCGATGATGTAGATCTTGCGGCTGGCCTCGGCCGGCTTGAGGTGCACGTCGCGTACGATGTCCCGGATCTGGCTGACCACGTACGTGACGCCCTCCGGGCCGAGGATGTGGAGATCGGGGTGTGCGTTGTTGCGCACGCGCTTGCACTCACGGCACGAACCGCACGCGCCGTCGTCGCAGAAGAGCGCACAGGCGAGCGCCCGCGCGGCGCTCTTCTTGCCGGCGCCGGTGGGCCCCACGAACAAGTACGCGTGCGCGACCGAGCCCGCCTCGACCGCACGGCGCAGATGTGTCGTTGCCCGCTCCTGACCGACGAGGTCGTCCCACACGCACTGCGCCATGGTCACTCGCGCTCCATGCGGCCGAGGAGCGGCTCGACGTGGCTCCACACCGCGGCAGCGACCTCGTCGACCGGACCGCGGGGCACGACCTTGATGCGCTCAGGCTCTTCTTCGGCCATCACCAGATAGCCCGCCCGCACGCGTTCATGGAACGGCGCACCGGCCTGCTCGAGCCGGTCGGCGCCACGTGCCGCAGCCTGGGCGAGGCCGTGCGTGGGATCCACATCGAGCAGCAGCGTGAGGTCGGGGGTGAGACCGCCAGTGGCGATCCGGTTGAGCTCGTGGACCTCCTCCACCGGCAGCACCGCGCGACCGTACCCCTGGTACGCCACGCTCGAATCCGCATACCGATCGCACAGCACGATCGCACCTTCGGCGATACCCGGCCGGTAGTGTGCGGCTACGAGCTGGGCGCGCGCGGCCTCATAGAGCAGTAGCTCGGCCCGCACCCCGAGCTCGGTATGCACCGGGTCGAGCAGGATGTCGCGGATGCGCTCACCGGGGTCACCGGGGGCCACTCCGCCAGGCTCGCGGAACGTGCGCACCTCGTGGCCGAGTGCGCGCAGGCGCGCGGCAAGCACGGCGATCTGGGTCGACTTGCCCGAACCGTCACCACCCTCGAACGTGATCATCAAGCCACTCACACGCATCCTCCTCAGGCGGTGGGGTCTGTGGGGGTCGCCCACTCAGCCCGCGCCGTCTCGTACAGGTCGTGCCCCTGTGAGTCGATGGCGACCCACACCGGGAACTCGTCGAGCTCCATGCGAACGAGCGCCTCCGCCCCGAGCTCGGCGTACGCGACCGTCTCGGCCGAACGCACGCGGGTGGCGAGCAGCGCGGCCACCCCGCCGACTGCGGCGAGGTAGACGGCGCCATGCGCGACGCAGGCCGCATGGACCTCGGCCGAGCGCCCGCCCTTGCCGATGGTGGCCGCCACGCCTGCGGCGAGCAGCCGCGGGGTCCAGGCGTCCATCCGTCCAGCGGTGGTCGGCCCCACCGCTCCCGCGGACCTACCGGCGGCGGCAGGGGTCGGCCCCGCGTAGAACAGCACCTGGTCACGCAGATCGAGCGGCACGGTACCGGCGTCGAGGTCGGCGATCAGGCGCACGTGCGTAGCGTCTCGCGCCGTGTACACGGGACCCGACAGCAGGACCGGCGTCCCGACCGTCAGCGTGCGCAGTGCAGGCACGTCGGCGGACAGGCGGATATGGACCGGTTCACGCATCGGGGCCGTCCTCCAGTCCGGGCGCATCGGCGTTGTCATCGGTTCCGACCGCCGGGACAATCCTCCAGTCGAGCGTTCGATACGCGTAGTATGCCGCACCGAGCACGATGAGTGACGCGATCTGCAACGTCACGCGCGGACCGGTGAACCAGGATGGGTCGGTCATCCCGGCGGACAGTGAACGGATGATGCCGGCAAGCACGTCGGCCAGCGGTGCGACCACGATCATCGACATGAGGAGCGAGACCCGGATCACCGACTCCATGGCGGTGAAGACGCGGCCACGGATGTCGTCGGTGACGGTACGCGCGACGTAGGTGTTGCCGGCCACGGTGAGGCATGCGATGCAGAACCCGGCGGTGATGCCGAAGATCAACGACACCCAGTACACGCCCACACTCGCGAACACGAGCATGCTCGCGCCGAACGTGGTCACCGCGCCGAGGAACAACATCTGCAGCGGCACGCGGTTCGAGAGCCGCGGCACCAGAACGGCGCCTGCGACCATCCCCAGCGCGAGCAGCACGAGCACGAACGTCTGCGGCGCGGCCACGAGCGTTCGGACCACCTCGAACTGGTCGAGGATCGGCACTCCGTCGGCAAGGATGTCCTGGACGTACGCCAGGCCGACGGTGATGATCGACCCGCCGCCGAGGATCGCCATCGCCACGGTGACGAGCAGGCCCCTGAGCTCGGTCTGGTCGCGCAGGAAGGTGAACGATTCGAGCACGTCCTTGCCGATGAGGGGCAGACGGAAGCCTGCCCCGTCCCGCTCGGGTCGCACGCTCACACGGATCGACCACAGGAGCGCGGCGGAGATCAGGAAGGTGAGGCTATTGAGCACCACGCCGGCACGCGGGCCGAGGAGCGCTGGTGCGAACGGGCCCACGAGCACATCGACGAACGGGAAGCCGCTTGAGAGCACCCACCGCACGATCGCCTCGAAGCCGGCGAGGATGCCGCCGGACATCGTGAGTCCGATGAGCATGCTCGCCTGCTGCGTTGTGTACGCGAGGCCGTTGGCGACCGCGACCTCCTCCTCGGCGACGATGCGCGGGATAAGCGCGTTGCGCGCCGGTGCGAAGAACAGCGACGCGATCTCCATGAGCAGCACCACAAGGTAGATGAGCGCCAGATTGCTCGTGAGCAGCAGTGGCAGGGTGAGCAGAGCGCGGGCGAGGTCACAGCCGATCATCAGCCGTCGGCGATCGAAGCGGTCCACGAGCGATCCCACCACCGAGGAGAACAGCAGCGACGGGATGATCTTGGCGATCATGATGCCGGCGACGGCGAAGGATGAGCCGCCGGAAAGCGTGGTCACGAGCGGGATGAGCAGACCCACCACCAGCCAGTCTCCCAGGCCGCTCACGAACTGCGACAGCCACAGGGCCCGGAAGCGCTTGTTGCTCAGCACGGCGCGATAGGGGGAGCCGCCCGTGAGCGCTGTGGGGACGCTCGCCATGCTACCCGAGCTCCACGCTGACGGAGCGCATGGCCGAACAGCCCATGTTCACGGCGACCGGGAGCGAGGCGATGTGGCACGGCGCCGAGAGCACATGCACCGCGATCGCCGTGGTGCGCCCGCCCAGACCGCCGGGTCCGATACCGAGTCCGTTCACCGCGTCGAGCAGTCGCGCCTCGAGCTGTGCCGCCGCTGTGCTGGCCGCCGGCGTGCCCACCCGGCGAAGCAGGGCCTTCTTCGCGAGCTTGCCCACGGAATCGAACGTGCCGCCGACGCCTACCCCCACGATGAGCGGCGGGCAGGCGGCCGCCCCCTTCGCCGAGACGGCGTCCACGACGAAGCGGACCACGCCATCCATGCCGGCGGCCGGCTCGAGCATCGCGCACGCGCTCGCGTTGTCGGAGCCGCCGCCCTTGAGCATCACATGGACGGTCGCGCCGGTGCCGGGACGCAGGGTCACATCCACGAACGCGGGCGTGTTGTCACCCGTGTTCACACGCTCGAACAGCGCGTCGCGCATCACGCTCATACGTAGTGCGCCCGTGCGATACGCGTCACGCACCGCATCGTCGATCGCGGAGAGGAGGTCTCCGTCGACACGCTCCGCCGCGCCGAGCTCCACCCACACCCATACGGCACCGGTGTCCTGGCAGAGCGGGACACGGTCCCGCGCGGCGATGGCAGCGTTCTCGACGATGCGGGAGAGGACATCGCGGCCCGCGGGCGAAGGCTCGCTGACCGCCGCATCGGCCATGGCCCGCACCACGTCCGGGCGCAGCGTGGTGGCCGCCTCAGGAATCGCGACGCGCACCGCATCGGCTATGTCGTGGACGGTCAGCACCGCTGCCCTTGGCACGCGCCGATCGCGTCTGCGATGCCGGGCACGATGCGCGTATCGAAGATCGAGGGGACGATGTGCTCCGCGTCGGGCTCACTGACAAGAGCGGCGAGCGCCTCGGCGACGACGATCTTGATGTCGGTGGTCACACGCGGGACGCGGTGGTCGAGAAGCCCCCGGAACAGCCCGGGGAACACGAGCGCGTTGTTGATCTGGTTGGGGAAGTCCGAGCGGCCGGTGGCGACCACGATCGCGCCGCCTGCGCGCGCCTCGTCGGGCATGATCTCCGGGACCGGGTTGGCGAGCGCCAGCACGATCGGGTCGGGCGCCATCCGGCGGATGTCCTCGGCCGTGAAGAGCCCCGCTTTCGACACGCCGATGAAGACGTCAGCGCCGTCGATGAGCGAGCCGCCGATCGGCCAGCTCTCGTCCGCCGTGCTGAGCGCGAGCGCCTCGCGCTGGTCATGGTTGATGTTCGTCCGATCGAGGGTCAGCACGCCCTTGCTGTCACTGATCCGGATGGCCGTGAGACCGTAGGCCACGAGCAGGTGCGCGATCGCCAGACCCGCGGCGCCGGCACCCGAGATGGCGATCCGCACATCGTGGCCCTTGCCGGTGACCTTGAGGGCGTTGATGAGCCCGGCCAGGACGACGATCGCGGTGCCGTGCTGATCGTCGTGGAACACCGGGATGTCGAGGTCCTCGGTGAGCCGACGCTCGATCTCGAAACAGCGCGGGGCAGAGATGTCCTCGAGGTTCACGCCGCCGAAGCCGGGGGCGAGATACCGCACGGTCTGCACGATGGCGTCGGTGTCCGTGGTGGCCAGACAGATCGGGACGGCGTTGATGCCCGCGAACTCCGAGAAGATCGCGGCTTTCCCCTCCATCACAGGCAGGGCGGCCTCGGGACCGATGTCACCCAGTCCGAGCACGGCAGTACCGTCGGTCACGATGGCCACGGTGTTCTGCTTACCGGTGAGTTCACGGACCTCGTCGGGCTGCTCGGCGATACGGGTCGAGACGGCGCCCACGCCGGGCGTGTACACGATACTGAGGTTGTCCGCGTCGAGCGGGGTCTTCGAGCTGATCGTGATCTTGCCCCGCGAACGCCTGTGGAACTCGATCGGGTCCGACACCTGAGTCATCGATCTCCCTCTTCTGCATACGGTCGAAGTGAACGGCCGGGTGGAGCGCGGCCGGATATGGCCACGGTGATTCTACCATCGGTGGGAGCGACGTCCGCTCAGCCGAGGTCGGCGGGGTAGTCCACCTCGAGCTTGCGGCCGTGATGGGCGGCAACACGCTGCGCCAGCAGCGGTGGGACCTCCGGCAGCGTACCGGGCGCTTCGGGCGGACCGACAGGCGCCTCGAGATCCGCATACAGGACGTCATCGCCGGGCAGCGCCTCGGCGAGCACTTCGCCGAGATGGATGATCGCGGACCCGCCATGCCCGGGCTCGCCCGGCTCGGCACCGTCGGTCTCGACGACGATCACCACGGAGGCGACCGATGTGCTGAGCGTCAACGCGAGCTCGAGTGTCGCCTCCACCTGCAACTCGGACTCAGCTCCCGGTGCGAGCACGAGGACTCCCGGGGCCTGCGCATGCGCCGCCTCCAGCCATGCGGGGCTGTAGCAGTCGTCACCCGTCAGGGTCACCACGAGTCCAGGCGCCCCACGTTCATCGCTGTCGGCACCCATCCGCGCGTCGTCGACCGAGGCGACGTGGGCCTGAACGCCCGGCACATCGCCCTCCAGACGGCACCACAACTCCTCGTGGAGCGGACCCTGATCGAGAGCCGGTACGACAGGAAGTACGACCCATGTGGCAGCGCCCACCGCAGCGCGAGCGGTCGCGGCCACCAGCGACTCCAGGTCCTGCGCGGGCGCCGGGCGTAGGGCATGCTGCACCACTGCGATTCTCACCGGTGGCTCCTTCCGCTCCCGACATCCAGAACGTTCATGCCCCCGGAAGGGCCGAAGCTCACGAGTCTGACGACTTCTTCCGGGTGGACGGCTTCTTCGGCGCGGCGGGCTTCTTCGCGGCGGGCTTCTTCGCTGGCGGCTTCTTCGCCGCCGTCGACTTCCTTGCGCCCCCCGAACGCCCGCCCGCACCGCGACGGCCGGCGCTCCGGTCGGGCTTGTGCTCGCAGTCGGGGTCGATGCAGATCTTCCACGGCCCCTTCTTGGTGTGCACGATGACCTTAGGAACGCCACATTCGCACAGTTCGTCGGTGGGCTCCACTTCGCCCTGCTGTGGGAGCGGATATGCCGTCTTGCACGTCTCGTAGTTCGTGCACCGCACGTACCTGCTGCCGACGGCTGAGTAGACGACCCGCAGGTCGCCACCGCAGTCCTTCGCGGGGCATCCACCCTTGGCGATCATGATCTCGGGCCCCTTCTTGGTGGGGCAGTCGGGACTCAGGCACATGACGCGCGGCCGCTTCTTGAACTGGATGATCCGCACCTGCGGCGAACCGCACACCTCGCACTTCTCCTCCACCGCCTGGTATTTGGCGTTCTTGGGAAGCGGGTACGTCACGTCGCACTCGGGATACCCGGTGCAGCCGACGAAGTAGGTGCGGTTGCGTGGCGAGTACTTGATGAGGAGATCGTGCCCCGACTTCGGGCAGATGCCCACCTTGGCGTCCTCGTCGATCGCGCCCTTGAGCATGTCGGCGATACCCTCGACGTTGCCGAGGAGCTCCTCGACCACGGTTGCAAGCGCATTCTGCGAATGACCGACGACGGTGGGCAGCGTGGACTTTCCGTTGGCGATCGCGTCCATCTCCCGGTCGAGCGCCACCGTCATGTCCGGTGTCGTGATCTCGCTCGCGAACTTCGAGAGCGCGTCGATCACCGTGCGGCCCTTGTTGGTGGGCTCCATCGGGTCGTTCTGCACGTACTTGCGATCGTAGAGCGTTTGGATGGCGTCGTGTCGCGTCGCCTTGGTGCCGAGTCCGAGCTTCTCCATCTCCTGGATGAGCTTGCCCTGCGAGTAGCGCGCAGGGGGCTGGGTCTGCTTGCCCTCCATCTCCGCGCCGCCGAAGTCGATCGTGTCGCCCTCGGCCATCGTCGGCAGGTGGTCGTCCTTGCGCAGTCCGTACGGATAGATCGCGCGGAACCCGTGTGAGACCACGACGTCGCCCTTGGCCTGGAACCGCTCACCGGCGACATCGAGCGCGACCTTGGTGCTCTCCACGACCGCTGCGTCCGAGAGCGTGGCCATGAAGCGGCGCGCGACCAGGTTGTAGAGCTTCCACGCCTGGGGGTCGAGCTTGTCGGGATCGGCCGCACCGGTGGGGTGGATCGGCGGGTGGTCGGTGGTCTCCTTTGGGCCGCGCGTAGGGTGCAGCGGGCTGCCGAGGAGCTTCTGCGCGTGCTCACGGTAGAACGGCACCTCGGCGAGCGACTTCAGTATCCCCTTGAGGTCGAGGCTCGGCGGGTACACCGTGTTGTCCACACGCGGATACGACATATAGCCGCTCATGTACAACGACTCGGCGATGCGCATGGTCTGCGCGGGCGAGATGCCCTCGGACGCGGCCGCCGCCATGAGTGCGGTGGTATTGAACGGCGTGGGCGGCTGCACCTTGCGCTTGGAGCGGTCCACCGAGAGGACCGTGGCCGACGTCGTGCCCTCGACCGCGT
Organism: Actinomycetota bacterium; assembly: GCA_036679125.1. Classification (GTDB taxonomy): domain Bacteria; phylum Actinomycetota; class Coriobacteriia; order Anaerosomatales; family Anaerosomataceae; genus Anaerosoma. Next base: position 60,125 of record JAZIGI010000002.1, read on the forward strand.
CCATGACGGCCTGGGCGGCGTCCTCGCTCTTGAACCGATCGGTGGCATGCGGAGCGACGAACTCGTCCCCGCTCACGCCGAACGTGCCCCGCACCACCCAGTAGTCTTCAGGGACGAACGCCTCGCGCTCCTTCTCGCGGTCCACGATGAGCTTGAGTGTCGGCGTCTGCACGCGGCCGGATGACAGTACATCGCCGAACGGCCGCTTGGTCTGTGTCTGCAGCGCGAGCGTCAGGTAGCGGGTGAGCACCGCGCCCCAGATGAGGTCGATGTCCTGCCGCGTCTCGCCTGCCTGCGCGAGCTCCTCCGAGAGCGTGTCCTCCTCGGCGAATGCGCGCTCGATCTCGTCCTTGGTGATGGCCGAGAAGCGCACGCGGGTGACAGGGACGTCCTTGTTGACCGAGCGCACCACGTCGCGCGCGTCCGCGCCGATGAGCTCGCCTTCGCGGTCGAAGTCGGTTGCGATGATGACCTTCTCCGCCTTCTTGGCGAGGTTCTTGATCGATTGGATGATGCCCTTCTCCTTGGGCACCTTCTCCACGTGCACGCGCGTGAGCACCGGAAGCGTCTCGAGACGCCACTTCTTGAGGTCGACGCCGCCCTCGGCCGCAAGCACCGACTCGGCGCCACCGGCGAGCACGCGGGGGTCCGCGGCCGCAAGCTCGCGGACCGCCGCCTCGTCGAGGACCGGGGCGAAGTCGACCTCCATGATATGGCCCTTGAGGCCGATGGAGACCCAGTCTTCACCACCGCGGCGGAAGCGGTACACCGGTGTGGTGTAGACCTTGTCAGCCGTGGGCTTACCCACCGCCAGGATCTCAGCGATCCGGCGAGCAGCGATGTTCTTCTCGGAGATGATGAGGTTCATGCGATGTCTTCCCGCTGTAGGGGCGGTCACTTCCGCAGAGTATATATGGCGCGTCAAGCCGAAGGGTCACCGGAAGCTTACACGGGCGCACCATGGATGCCGCTCGAGCGGTAGACCTGCAGTCCGGGGCGGAAGCAGCTACAGGCCGATCTCCGACGCCCGGTTCTGCATGGCCTCCAGTGCGAGGCCGAGGAACTCGTCGCGTGTCATGCCGAGCTCCTCGCATGCGGCCATCTGCTCGCGGTTGGCGCCCCTGGCGAAGGCCTTCTCCTTCCACCGCTTGAGCAGCGAGCGGACCTCCACGTTGGCAAGCGCCTTGTCCGGACGCACGAGCGCCGCGGCCACGATGAAGCCGGTCGTGGGGTCGGCGGCGTAGAGCGCCTTGTCCATGAGCGTCTCGCGAGGGGCCTTGTCGGCGTGTGCGAGGATCGCGTGGAGCTGCTCATCGTCAAGCTCACCGGTGAGCAGCTCGGCGGTGACCACCCCGTGCCGCTCGAAGTCCTCGCCGGTCTCCGCATAGTCGAGGTCGTGCAGCAACCCCGCCAGGGCCCAGCGCTCGACGTCTTGCTCCGAAAGCTCGAAGTGACGCGCCAGCGCTTCCATGATGACCTCGGTGGCCACGCAGTGGTTCACAAGGTTCGCCGAAGGTATGCGCTCCTTGACCAGCGAGAGCGCCTGGCCGCGATCCATCACCGGGAACCCTCCCTCTTCGCCGCATCGATGCGCGCCGCGAGCCACTCGGCCCACGCGTCCACGCCATCGCCCTTGGTGGCCGCGATCGGGAACACCGGGACCTGCCCGTTCAAGCTCTTCACGACCTCCCGGAACTCCTCCTCGTCGAAGTCGAACACGCTCATCGTGTCGTACTTGTTGAGGATGACAGCCTCAGAGACCTGGAAGATGTTCGGGTACTTGTATGGCTTGTCGTGGCCTTCCGGCACCGAGAGGATCATGACCTTGGCGTTCTCGCCAAGGTCGAAGTCCGAGGGGCAGACGAGGTTCCCGACGTTCTCGATGATGATGAGGTCGAGGCTCTCCAGGTCGAGGGTGTCCACGGCGCGACGGATCATCGCCGACTCAAGGTGGCATGCACCGCCGGTGTTGATCTGCACGGCGGGGATGCCGTGGGCGCGGACCTTCTCGGCATCGACCTTGCTCGCGATATCCCCTTCGATCACCGCGATCGAGTAGCGATCGCGCAACGCATCGATGGTGGCGAGGATCGTAGAGGTCTTGCCTGCGCCCGGCGAGGCCATCAAGTCGAGCACGAACACGCCATGATCCGCGAACAGCTCGCGGTTGGAGCCCGCGAGTTCCTCGTTGGCGGCCAGGATGCGCTTCTCTATGTCGACCTTCATGCGTCGCTCTCCTCGTCTATGTCGATGCTGTCGATCTTCATCTCACGACCCTGCCGCAGCATCACGACCCATCCACCACACGACGGACACTGGGCACCGGAGTAGCGATCGTGCATCCATTCGTGGCCGCAGTCAGCGCAGCCTGAGGTGGCGGGCACCATCGTCACATCGAGCACCGAGCCCTCGGCCAGCGTGCCCGGACAGATCGCCTCCCATGCGAACTGCAGCGCATCCACGGAGACCTCGGTGAGTTCGCCGATGGTCACGTAGACGCCGGTGATGCTCAGGGCGCCGGCGCCTTCGGCGGCTTCAAGCGATGATGAGAGGATGCCCTCGGCGATGCCCATCTCGTGCATGGTGGCCCGCTACTCGGCTTCGTCGACGACGGGGAGATTCTGGGCCTTGATCTTGCGGTTCAACATGATGCGCACGAGCAGCATGCTTCCCTCGAACAGGCCGATCATCGCGCCCGCAAGCGCGCCCATGCTCCAAGGGTTCCAGTCGGGGGTGATCATCGCCGCTACCACGGCCATCACGACCCAGACGACCCGCCAGTTCTTCCGGAGCGTCGCGTACGGGACCACGTTGAAGTACACGAGGTAGAAGACCACCACGGGGACCTCGAACGCCAGGCCGAAGCCCGCAAGGAACCACATTGCGAACGTCATCGCGCTCTGGGCGCGCAGCAGCAGTTCGAACGTCTCGCCCGACTGTTCAACGAGCCACTTCGTGCTCGGCTCGAGGATGAACAGATAGCAGAACGCCACGCCGGCGATGAACAGCAGTGCCGCTGCGAGCGCCGTCCACCCGAACCAGCGACGCTCCTTGGGCTTGAGCGCGGGCACGAAGAACGCGAGCGCCTCGTAGATGATCACGGGGCTGCCGACGACCACGGCTCCGAACATGCCGAGGCGGAACCTGTTGCTCATGGCCTCGAGCAGGTCGAGCGTGTAGCTCCCGCTGTCACCGAGCACCGGCAGCATCGGGCCCACGAGGATGCGGTAGATCTCATCGGAGAAGTAGTACCCCACGAGCGTGAACACGCCGACGACGGCGATCACGACGGTGAGACGCTTCCTGAGTTCGTTCATGTGCTGCATGAACGGCATGCGACGGGGGGTGATGGGCATCTGTGTGCCGGGCGGCCGCTAGGCCTGCTCCGGGCCCTCCTCTCCCGCGTCGGTGGGTCGTGCAGCGGCCTCGGCCGCGTCTGCCGGCGCCGCGTCCGCGGCGTCCACGTCCGTGGTACCCGCGTCAGCGGTCTTCGCCGACGGAGTCGCGGCGACCCCGCCGGTCGTGGCGGCATCGTCCGCGGCAGCGGGCTTCGTGTCGGCCGGACGAGCGAAGCCGCCACTGCCGACCTTCTCGGCGAAGTCCTTGCCGGTCTTGAAGGGGTCCTTCTGCAGCTTGGGGTCGGCCGCGAACACCTCGGCCTTGATCGTCGACTCCATCATCGCCTGATACCGGCGGAAGTCGCGCATGAATCGGCCGATAGTGCGGGCGAAGTCAGGCAGCTTGTCCGGCCCGAACAGCAACAGCGCCAGCACGACGATGACGACGAACTCCCAGCTGCCGATACCGAACAAAGGTCAACTCCTCAATCGTACGTTGCGCCTGGCCGGCGCTGCCCCGAAGGGTGCTGCGCACGGATGCGGGCGCGCGGGATCCTAGAACTCCTTGGCCTCGTCCACGCTGGAGAACAGCGGGAAGACCTTGTCCAGGCCGGTGATCCGGAAGATCTTCAGGATCGAGTCGCGGGTGCACACGAGCCGCAATGTGCCGCCCTGCTCCTTGACCCTGCGGAGTGCGCTCACGAGCACTCCAAGCCCTGAGCTGTCGATGAAGCCGATGCGCTCGAGGTCGACCACGACCTCGACACAGCCAGCATCGACCGCCTCGGCGATCTCGCGCTTGAGGCGGGGCGACGTGTAGACGTCCACCTCACCGGCGACTGCTATGACGCAGCTCTCGGCTGTGCGTTCTGTTGTGATGTCCAGTTCCATCGCTGCGGCACCGCTTTCTCCCGAAGGCACGTGCGAGCATGATTGTACCTGCACCCCGCACGGGTGACCAGGGCACCCTGCGGCTCGTGTGAATCCGGGGGCGGCGGGGTAGTAACTGGATGGCGAGTCCACGACACAGGGGGTCATGTATGTCGCTTGCCATCCAACTGGATCAAGAAGAACAGCGCTGGGTGCTCTCTCTCAAAGGCGAGCTCGACTACAGCGAGTGCGCCGCATTCAGGATGACGATCGATCGCATCCTCAAGCACGCGCCACCGGCCACGGTGGTCGACCTCTCGCAACTCGACTACCTGGACAGCTCGGGTCTCGGCCTGCTCCTGTCGCTCTCGAAGGAGTACACCGCCCTTGGCGGCCGGCTCATCCTTGTCACGAACGAATCGGTGGACAACATCCTCGACCTGACCCGCCTCTCGGGGATCTTCTCGTGCGCGTCATCGCTCGAGGAGGCGTTCACGATGCTCGAAGACGTGGACGACTGAACCCACGCACCGCCGACGGACACATGAAGGCCGGCCCCTGACGGAGCCGGCCTTCTGAGTGATCCATGGCCTCGCGTCTACGGCGTGGTCGTCGCCGGTGTGGTTGCCGGGGCGCTTGCCGCCGCCTCGAGCTCGGCGAGCAGACCCGTGGCGTTCTCGACCTGCTGGGTGAGGTCGGTGTTGTCCGACGCGCTGGTGATGAACGCCTGCAGCGCCGCCGCGGCACCCTTGTCCTGCGCGTAGTACAGGGCGAACGCCTTGTTGCCGAGTGCGATGTCGTTCTCCGGATCGAGTGCGAGCGTCTGGTCGTAGTAGCTCACCGCGGCGAGCCACGTGGGGATCGACGCCTCAGGCTGGCCGCTTTCGTAGACTGCGCGCGCCCAGTCGAAGTACGCATGACCGACCTGGATGATGATGTCAGGGTTGTCGGGGCTGGCGGCGAGAGCCGCAACCGCCGCGTCCACCCTCGGCTTGTACTGATCGTTGAGCGTGCCGCCCGACGTGGCGCCGGTCCCGCTGGTGGCGGGGCTGCCGAGCATGCCGGCACCCCCGGCGACCACCACGATGCCCAGGCCACCGAACGCGATGACGAGCATGATGATGACGGCCTTCATCCACGGTGGGGTGTTCGACTTGTCGACAGCCATCGGGGACTTCTTGGACTTGTTGGCCATGGTTCTCCTTGTGCGCTCAAAGGATCCGGCCACGCGGGCCGGACCCGGTTCGATCGACGGTTACTGACCGGTGCTGGTGGCCTCGGCCGCGCCGGTGGCGCCCATGCTCTCGATCGGCGGGTGCCCCTCAGGGAGCTCGCCGGAGCTGAGCTGGTCCTCGCTGAGCGGGCCGGGCGCCGCGGTGCCGCCGGTGCCGGTCGCCGCCCCGGTGCTCGTGGTCGTGCCTGCGGACCCGCCAGGAAGCACGAAGCCGATGATCACGCCGAGCAGGAGCGCGACAACGGCCATCAGGGCCGCGACGGTCATGCTCACCTGCTTCTCGCCGGCGGGCGCCGGGCTCGGAGCCGACGCGGCACGCTGCTTGGGTGCCGCCTGCCGCGCGGGGGCCTGTGCCTTGCCGGCGGACTTTGACGCGGCCTTGGGGGCCTCGGATACTGCTTCGTCTTCCTCGTCGAAGAAGAAGTCCTGATCGCTCACGTGCAATTACCTCCTCGATAGGTTGTCCACCGCGTGCTCATTCCTGGCCGCGGCTCCGCGAGATTATAGCATCGACCCGCGGAGTGAACGCCGCGTTGCCTGAGAGCGTCCGCTCGGCGAACCGGATGCCCAGCATGCCGACGGTCGCGGCGGCAAGTGCGCCGATGACCGCCACGGTCTCAGGGTCCCGGTCCAGCCATCCTCCGAGCAAGAAACCCGCCAAGTAGCCAAGCATCAGGCAGGCGACAGGGACGAGGAACACCGCGGCGGCCGCACGGGAGCGGATGCCGTCGGGGATGTGCACCTCGACCACGTCGCCAACGGTCGCCCCGTGGGTATCGGACACCTGGTGCATGACGGTCTCCCCGCCCGCACCCTGCGAACACACGCTGCAGCCAGCACAGCCTGCGGAGACCTGCATCCTCACGTCCACGAGACCGTCATGAACGGTGACGACCGTACCTTGTTCCCGCATTCGGCATCACCCTCTGATCTTGCCGCGGATCTCCTGCAGCCTGACGCGCAGAGCCTCCGGGTCGGTCGTGCAGGAACGGTCCCTGTCCAGGAGGATCCGGCCGTCGACCATCGTGAGCAGCACGTCCTCCTGGTTCGAGGTGTGGACGACGGCGCTGTAAGGATTCTCCGTGGGCACCTGATAGCTGTGTGAGAGGTCGACCGCTATGATGTCGGCCCGCTTGCCGGGTTCGAGCGACCCGATGAGATGGCCGAGCTTGAGCGCCCGTGCACCTTCGATGGTCGATAGCCGGATGAACTCCTCGGCGGTGAAGAAGCCCTTCTCCCCCCGCAGGCTGCGCTGCACCAGAAGGCCGGTGCGCATCTCGGCGAAGAAGTCCATCGTGGAGTTTGACGCGGGTGAGTCGGTGCCGATGCCGACACGCAGGCCCTTCTCGAGGAACTCGCCGAGAGGCGCGGTCCCCATACCGAGCTTCGCGTTGCAGCGTGCGCAGTACGCGATGGCAACGTCGTAGCGCGCCAGGACCGCGATATCCTCGGCATCGACGTGCACGCAGTGCACCGCGAGCACGTTGTGGAGGTCGAAGATGCCCCACTGGTAGACGTATCGGACCGGGCTGACTCCGGTGGGCATCCAGACCTCGTCGGCCCAGCCGGACTGCGTGCGGAAGTCCTGCCCCAGCTGGGATGAACCGTATTTCACGAAGTCGTACTCGTCCTTGCTGCCGGCAAGATGCAGAGACACATGCGTGTCGTTCTCGCCGACCGCCTCCGCGACAGCCTTGAACAGCCGCGGGTGGCAGGTGTACGGACCGTGCGGCGCGATGCCGATGCTGATGCGGTCGTGGTCGAGGGAGGCCTCCCATGCGCGCATATCGTCGAGCGCGGTGGCGACCTCGGCCTCAGCGCGCGCCGGGTCCATCGTGGAGACCTCGCGGTAGATGACACCCCGCAGCCCGGCGCTGTCGGTGGCGCGCAGGGAGGCGCCAGAGTACGTCACATCGGCAATCGTGGTGATCCCCGAACGGATGGCCTCGTCGGCGCCGAGCTCGGCCGAGATCGCCCAGTCTTCGTCGGACAGGCGCTCCTCAAGACACTGCACTTCCATCTTCCAGCGTGTGTACGGCAGATCGTCCACGACGCCCCGGAACACCGAGTATTCGAGGTGGGTGTGGAGGTCCACGAAGCCAGGCATCAGCGCCGCGAGGCCGTAATCGATGACCTCCTCGTCGGGATACGCCGCGAGCAGGTCGGCACGTGGCCCGACGGCCACGATCTCCGAACCGCGGACGACCACACCGCCGTCCTCGATGTGCGGGGAGCTCACGGGGAGCACGTAGCGCGCCAGAAGGAGCATCGTCCTACCTCCGGGAAGTGGGGTGCCAGGCCCCTATCCTACATGCACATGCGAGCCGGCTCCAACGACCCGGCCGAACGTCACTTCACCGCTACGTGCACGGCCACGATGCCGAAGGTGAGATTGCGCCAGGTGACCTCCGAGAAGCCGGCCTTGTGAAGCTCCCCCGCGAGGGCGACCTGACCGGGGAACGCGAGTATCGATTCGTTCAGGTACTCGAACGAGGCGCGGTCGCCTGTCAGCTTCGCACCGAGCATCGGGATCACCGTGCGCAGGTAGAAGTGGTAGAGCGCCCTGAACGGCGGGAAGAGCGGACGGCTGAACTCCAGCACGACGTATCGTCCTCGCGGGCGCAGGACACGGTACACCTCGCTGAAGTTGGCGGCGCGATCGGGCATGTTGCGCACACCGAAGCCCACGGTGACCACATCGAAGCTCTCATCGGGCAACGGGATCGCCTGTGCATCGACCACGTCGAACTCGATCCTGGTGGGTCCCTCGTACTGCGCGACCTTGGCCTTGGCCACCTCGAGCATCTCGGGCACCAGATCGGTGCACACGATGCGCGAAGGGGCGCCACTCTCGGCAAGCGCCAGCGTGAGGTCGCCCGTGCCGGCGGCCAGGTCGAGCACCTCCGACGAGCGCTTCAGGCGGGCCAGGCGCACCGTGGACTTCCGCCACAGGCGGTCGAGCCCCATGCTCGAGTACTTGTTGAAGCGGTCGTACTCCGGCGCGATCGTCGAGAAGATATGCTTGGTGCGCTCTTCGCTCGGCCGGCCGGCCTCTGGTGTGAATCGTGCGCGCGTCATCGCTCAGGCCTGCTTCATGTATCGGGTGTCGCGCTTGCGCAGCGCGGGCACGAGAGTTTCCGCCATCACCTTGAAGAGCAACCCTGCGTTGTTGAAGATGTGCCCGGCGTTCATCTTCGCCGGCCAGTTGAGCTCGCTCTTCTCGCAGACCGTGCTCTCGTTGAGAAGCGCGATCTCCTCCCTGTACGCGTCGAGCAGCTGTCCGCGCTCCGGCTCCTCGTGCCGCATGATGTCATCGATCCGCGCCATCGCAATCTGTGCCTCGAGGATGCGCCGCTCGGTGGCCATCGCCGTCTTCTGGTCGATGGCGCCCACCTTGGCCTTGACCCGGTTGATGCCCACCGCCGCCTCGTAGGTGGAGTCCACCAGCTCGTCGAGGGTCATCGCGTCAGGGATGTAGTTGAGGATGTGCTTCCACGACGGCTGCAGCAACAACTGACGGTGTTCCTCCAGCGTGCGCGCCCGGAGCGTGTAGCCGAACTCCTCGGGGTTCTCGAACACACGCGAACCGGGGTCGAGGAAAGGTGCCATGGGGCCGATGAACGGCAGCAGCTTGGGGTTGTTTCCGATCCGGGCGTAGAGCTCCTCGACCGCCGGGGCCGTACCGAGCACCGACTCGGCGGTCTGGGTGGGGATGCCCGTCATGAAGTAGAGGTCGAAGCGCTGGCAGTTGTGCTTGAACGCGTGCTCGATCGACTCGGAGAGCTGCTCCCACGTGTATGGCTTGCCGAACGCCGCGCGCACCGCGTCGTCGTGGCTCTCGGCTGACACCTCGACCGAATAGTCGTTGAGGTTCTCGTCGAGCAGCGCGTAGAAATCCTCGGCGGGCGGGGTGAAGAACTCGAAGCCGATCGGGTTCTTGAAGTCGATCCTCTTGAGGCCGGTGATGAACTCCTTCACATACTCGTCGCCCGCCTGGCGGAAGTCGTTCAGGACGAAGACCGGACCCGGGATGTGCTTGGCGATGTGCGCGATGTCGCGCACAAGCAGTTCGGGGTCGCGGAACGCCACGCGGTCACGACCGAAGTGCTCGCGGAACGCCGTGGCCGAACCGCCGCAGGTGGCGCAGTTGCGTGTGCAGCCACGGCAGGTGAGCGACGCGGAGACCGGGTAGCTGAGCCACCCTTTGAACGGCAGCGACGAGGACATGTCGGCCGAGCGGATGACGGAGCGCATCGAGAAGCTGTAGTCGAGCTTGACGTGGTCGAACTCCGGCGGCACGCACGTGAACGGGTTCACGACAGCGGCACCGGATGCGTCCTTGTAGGTGAGGTTGGGGATGTCGGCGACACTGCCCTTGCGCTTGAGCGCGTAGATGAGCTGCGTGAATGGATCCTCGGTCGAGTCGCCACGCAGCACGTAGTCCACGCAGTCGTACTCCATGAGCTCCTCGTGGAAGTACGAAGCGCTCAGGCCGCCAAAGACCACCGGCGTATCGGGGTGGTACTTCTTGCAGATGCGCGCGATCTCGATCGAGCCATGCGCGTGCGGGGCCCAGTGCAAGTCGATACCGAAGGCCACCGGGTCCATCCTGGCGATCGCCTTCTCCACATCGAACCTGGGCTTGGTGAGCATCAGGAGCGCAAGGTTGCTCACCTTCACGTGCAACCCGTGGCGCTCGAGATACTCCCCGATGGTGGTGAATCCGAGCGGGTACATCTCGAAGATCGGGCTCGAGGGCACGAGATCGGAGACGGGTCCATACATGATGGACGTCTCCCGGAAGTCGTACACGCTCGGCGCGTGGAGCAGTATCAGGTCTGGCTTCGACATCGGATACGGGCCTCCTCAGGCCAGGCGACGGGCGGTCACACGCCCGGAAAAGACAACGGCGAAGTATAGCATAGCGACCCGGTCGCCACCGCCGCGCCGCCGCGTCCTGAGGCACCGTCGGCGACCGTGCCGTGCGCAGTGATCGATCGGCCCCACGCCTCGCGGATGGAGCGTCAGTCCTCCGCCGATACGCTCGCCTCGACGCTGTCCACGAGCCAGCCCGCAGGCTCTCGTACCAGGCTGTAGGTGGCTTCGTAGCTCTCCCGCACCGTGTCGGTGAGGTACTCCAGCGTCTCAAGCGAGAAGTACCGATACGCCCAGACCTCGGCCGCCGTGACCACGGCGCGCGTCGCATCCTCGGAGGCCACCGCGGTCTCGATCGACTCGAGCGTCTGCTCAAGGCCCTTGCCCTCGGTGCGATTGAGTTGGATGTACGCGTCGATGCGGACCAACTCGGCGGGAGTCATCGTCGCCGTGGGTATCTCGGAGTTCGCCATCCGGTACGAGAAGCTCACCCATTCAAGATAGGACCGTACAGCCGCCTCTGGTGCGGTGAGGTCCCAGGGCGCGGGCTCGACGGGGTCCGCGGCTACGCCCATGCCTCCGGGCCCTGCCGCATCTGTGGAGCGAGGACTGCATGCAGCTACACCAAGCATGATGGCGGCCAACAGGACGCCGCCCACCAGCGCGCATATGGCACGAGTGAGCACCGTGCGGTCAGCGTGGACCATGCGCTACCTCGCGCCCACGGTCCCGGCGGGAACCTGACAGCGACACGCAAGGCTCTTCAGATCGCACGGCATCCTCAGTTGCGTCACATTCATGCCCTCGGGCTTGCGCAGCCGGATGATTGGCGTCAGGAGCAAGACACCGGAGATGCCCGCATTCGAAAGAAGATCGAGCGTGATCTGAACCCAACCCGGCGAGCAGGCCACGAGCGCTACAGCGGCATCGAGACCGCGGTCGAGACGCGGGATGTCGGTGAGGTGCCGGACCGTGAGGCTGCCGACCTGGACCCCGGCGTCTTCAGGAAGCTCGGAGAAGTACGCCACAGGCTTCATGCCGTACTGCTCGGACGGGAAGACCACCTGCAGGGCCTCGAGCATGCTCGCGGTGCCGACCTTGACCACCGGGTACTCCTCGGAGAGTCCGAGGAAACGCGTGAACTCCGTGTAGAGCACGACGGGGTCGTACCCGGCGCCCGGTCGCCCTATGTCGCCGACGAAGGAGATGTCGCGTCGGACCGTCTCCTCCTTGATGCTGAGCTCCTCGGCGATCTGTCGCGAGGTGATGCGGCCTGGCGCGCCCACACGCAGCAACTCACCCAGGTAGCAGTGGTACAGCGACAAGCGATACAGCGTCGCCTCAGGCGCGGTCCGTGACTCGGACATCCCCTCATCCCCCGTTACGGAAGCTTGATGATCATTCATATTAGCGCACCTTTGCGAGTTGTCGAACGAATCGATGGCGTTTCGTGGGCAATTCGGCGATTGTACCGTGAAGTCGCTGTTATCGACGAACGGATTCAGTCTGCTTCAGGGAGGAGCGGCTCCGGTGCGGCCGTTGCCTCAAGGGCGTCAACGACCACCCATCGCCCACCTTCGAGCGCTGCCGAGAACACCGTGACCGCTGCCCAGCCGGGGAACGCCGCATCGGGCTCCCACACGACCGCCACATCGGCCGTGGACGTGGACTCCGCCGAGAGGTAGGGGGCTCGATATGGAGGGACACGGGGCGTACCGGTGGGCTCGGTGCTGCCGCCTGCAAGGGCGGCCGCGAGCTCAGAATCGCCGACGTACAGCTCGTACGCGGCCGGGTCACGGGCGTCGGCGCGTCGCAGTTCGAGGAGTCCGCCCACCGCGGTGACCGCGGGATGCGGGAGCGGCCCGCCACCGCCCGAGCAGCCGGCCACGAGCGGGACAGCCAGAGCAATGACGAGCAGCAGGTAGATCGACAGTGGGCGTGTTCGCATCGGATCCCCCCTGGTGGCTAGTGGAAGTACTCGGAGTGCAGCGACGTGGTCAGGAACGAGGTGAAGAAGAGCGAGATCACAGCGAGCAGGAAGCCCACGACCAGCAGGAGAGCCGCCTTGCGGCCTCTGATGCCGTAGAACCGACGGGCATGCAGGTAGATGCCGTACACGAACCAGGTCACGAGCGACCATGTCTCAACCGGATCCCAGCCCCAGAACCTACCCCAGGAGTAGTACGCCCAGATGGCGCCAGTAAGCATGCCGATGCCCCAGAAAGCGAACGTGAGACCGGCGAAGCGGTACGACTCGCGGTCGAGCTCAGCGGCGTCCGGGACCGCAGGCACGCGCGACGTGAGGGCGGCGTCCCGCGTGAGGTGCAGCACCCCGTAACCGAGCGACAGGATCGCCGCCGCGAAGGCTACGAAGTAGAAGGCGACATGCAGTACGAGCCAGATGCCGCGGAACGTAAGCGGCAGGAGTTTCACCTCGGGGCCGGTGTAGACGGCGAGCCCGAGCAACAGCAGGACCGCGGGGTACACGAAGACCGCAAGACCCTCGCTCCCCCGCCTTCGTAGACGGAGCGCCTGCACGAACGCCATGGTCACCCAGGCGTTCGAGGAGAGGACTTCGTAGCGCGTGAGATACGGCCCGTGACCAGCACCGTACCACCGGAGCCCGAGAGCGGCGGCGTGGATACCAAGCCCGACGAGCGCCACCAGGTGGCCCGCCTTCGTGAGGCGAGGCTTCGACATCGTGGCGCCGAACAGCACGAGCCCTGCCGCGATGGCGTATGCCGCGAGCGCCGCGATGTGCACGCGGATCTCAAGCGCAAGCGCCTGCTCCATCACAGCCCCTCCCTCTCACCAGATGCGATCCCCAGTATCGCATCCCGCTCCGACATGTACGCCCGCGACATCCGTGCAACGTGCCAGGAGTACCGGACGCCATCGTCGGCTTCCTCAAGCACCAGCTCCCGGGGGATCCACGCGTACAGCATCAGCGAGCCAAGCCCGATGATCGCGAACCCGATGAAGAGCGGAGTGACGCTCGGCGAGCGCTGCACGATGAAGCGAGCCCACCGGGTGGTGTCGATGAACTCCACGGTGAGGCCAGCGACCTCTGCCATATCACCGGGCGCCAGCATCACAGGCTCGGCGGTGCCGTCACCCGCGGGACGCAGTCCGAGCGGCCTGGCGTCGCGCACGCCGTTCGGATCCCAACGGCCCTCGATAGACGCGCCACCGATGACGTAGGAGCCGTCGGTGTACGTGGGCTGTCCATCCTCGATGAAGTAGAAGTCCATTCGGAGAAGGTGCTCCACGTCACCGGCATCGATGACCCGAAGGAGCACCGCGTCGCCGAACTCGCCCGGCTGCGTGTAGATGGTGTGGCCCTTGATGCGCAAGGGGTGGTTCACGCTGGTGGTACGTTCGGTCCAGGCGTTCCCGTCGAAGAACGACAGCCGTGCCGAAAGCTCCTTCAGAACTCCCGACGGCCACGTGACCGCCTCGATGTCATCGAGGCGCCACGGCATGCCAAGCTCGGGTGGGTCGCTCGGGTCCTCGACGGCGTAGTACTCGGCACCTGGCTCACGTACCTCACCGAGTGAAAGATCGGCGATCGCGCCGGTGGTGGTGCCGAGGAGCAACGCGGCCCAGACGAGCGAGAGCAGCATGCCCACGTGCAGCACCGACGACGCCCACACGCCGGACCCGTGACGGCCGAGCACGTGGCGACCCGGCGCCTCTGAACGCACGCGGAACCCGGCACGCTTCGCGCGGTCCAGGATGGGCCCTGCCGAGGCGCCCGGTAGCAGGGTGCGCGTGACGCGAACCGGAGAACGCCACGTTCGCCATGAAGCACGCATCAGGCGGACGGTGGCGATGGCGAGTGCGACCGCGAAGATCGTGAGCGCCGTGAGGAACCACCAGGAGGAGAAGATCGCGTACAGCCCCAAAGCATCAGCCACGCGAGCCATGAGCGGGTTGTTCCGCTGCCAGGTCGCAAGCGCGTCCGCGTTGCCAAGCGCCGACTGAGGAATCCAGGCGCCCAGCGCGCCGAACACGGCGACGAACGCCATCAAGGCGATCGACGTGCGACGGGATGTCAGGCTATCGAGGATACGGCGCATGCACTGATGGTAGCAGGACGGCGGCCGCCAGCGACGCCCGGCGACCGGGCGCCTACCAGTTCTCCATGGTGCCGCTGGAGCCCAGGGCGTGCTGGGTTCCGCAAGCAGTGGCGGTCCGGCCATAGCTCGTCAGTGTGCAGTTCGCCTTCGAGTACAGATTAGGATCGGCGCTCTTCGTGAAGCTCGCAATGTAACTGGTGCGCTTGTCGTTGTTGTAGGAGAACCTGGCCGGCATAGAGCCATCACCGTCAGCGATCAGCCGCGACATTCCGCCGCCGTGAGGGATGAGCGTGTGGCAGTTCACGCACGCTGCCGCCGCGTGCCTTCCCTGACCGCCTCCGTGCACCTTGTTGGCACGGACCCCGGGATGGCAGTTGCTGCAGAAGAGCCCATCATAACCGCTGCTCAGCATGTTCATCGTGATCAACTGGCCTGCGTACGCCCCAGTGGTAGCCACAGGCCAGTCAGTCCGGGGACCACGCAGCGAGAACGCCACGGATGACCCATGCGGACCTTGTGCGTAGTTCGCCATGTCGGGATTCAAGGTCGGTTCACCATTACCATCAAGCACCACGTTGCCCAAGCCGTCGAGCAGCCAGGGCGAGGGGGCATTGGGATCGCCATGGCAGTCCGAGCAGTACATCGTGTCGCCGGGCTTCCAGCCGGCAGCGAGCTGACCTGCAGTGACGCGACTGGACCCATAGAAGTTGCTGCCGGTTCCCGGGTCGGTCGCCGGCAGAGGACCGATCACCGGGTGACGGGACTGATTACCCAGATTGAAGTCCGCCGCGACGTTGGTCCAGCGCGGGGTGACGACAGCAGTGGCTGGACCGGTGTATGCGCTCCACCCGTACGGCTTGGCGTTGCCGACATTCGACACACTGGTCTTGGTGCCGCCCCACACGGCGGTGTTGTAGTTCGTGTTGGCGTTCGAATGGCACTTCAAGCAGATCTCGTACTCGTAGTCGGAGTTCGTCTTGACGCTGAGGCGAGGGGTCACCTGAGCATCTGTCGGGTACTTGACCGTCGACAGCGCGGACGAGGCGAATGCGACGCCCTGTACACCGCGCAGCGACTCGGATACCGCGTTCGTGGTACCGAATTCGTGCCGCGCCTTGCCCACCACATGGTGGTTGTGGCAGTCGGCGCATTCGACATGCTTGTTGGCGCTGATGTACGCCTGCGTCTCATCGGTCGGGCTCAGGAGGTGCTTGCCTGAGTAGAGGTGCGGCTTATGGCCGAACGTATTGGCGCCCGCCATCATCTGACGGTAGATGACTACGTTCGACTTCTTCATGGGCTGCGTCCCGTACCAGTCCCACGAGTAGGACGGCGTTGTCGTCCCAGAGACGCTCGGCTTCGGGTCACCCAGCAGCGTACCTCCCGCGTTGTTCGCCGCGAAGTCGCTGACCTCGCTGTGACAACGGAAGCACATCTGCTCCTCGTTGACTTCGTACTGTACCGGGTCACCAAGTGCGTTCAGAAGCCGCTGCTCCGACGAGAAGTGGACAGCGAACTTGCCGCTTGACAGCGTTCCCTGTAGCGTCCCGTGGCACTTGGCGCAGTTGGCTCTGAACGTGGAGCCGTCGTTGAACTGCCCCGGAGAGTCGTAGTTGTGTGGAGAGACGGCCCACCATGTGGCGTTCAGACTCCACACCTTGGTCTCCGTGATGACGTTCGCCTTCTGACCGGTGGTGTTGCGATTGCGCTCGGTCGTGTGACAACTCAGACAGAGTCCAGCATCGGTGTCCGTCGCCACGGGGCGGGCCACCGTACCGCTGTTCCGCAGCGAGAAGGCCTTGCCGTCTGCGCGCCCAGCGTCCTTGCCGGGAAGCGGCTCGTAGTCGCTGTGATCGACATGACAACTCACGCACGACAGCGTCTCAAGGCTCGCCGGGTACGTCCCACCCGTATCGGGTGCCTGGTCCCAGTTCGGGTCATCAAGCACGTGATGGTACTTGCTGGTATCGTCGACCATCCCGTTCAACGCCGAGTGGCAAATGGAGCACTCAACCCCGCCTTCAGACGTGCCGCTCATCGGCTTATGCACGTCACCATGGCACTCATAGCAGGAGCGACCCGTGTCTGCCTTGTTGTGCCCGTTCGCCAAGGGGATCCGGAGGTCGTTCGTCCCCACCGCGACGTTGCGGCTCAAACCGACCACCTTGGCGGTCGCTGGAACCGGCACATATGCACCCGCCCCGGAGGCCGCGGTGCTGTCCCACGCCCATGGGCGGCCCGTACCAGGGTCGGCATCATTGGTCACGTGGCAGCTGAAGCAGAACTGGCGAACCTTCGCGGCGGACGCTCCGGCGTTCCCGGGGTCAGCCGGATCGCGCGGATCGAGGTTCTGACCGAGGGTGTCGCTGATATTCGCGGTGTTGTTGCGGCTCGAACCGTGCGGGTTGTGGCACTCATAGCACGGCAGTGGCGCCCCGGGCGCATACACTCCGCCCGCCGTTCTCACTGTGTGCCCTGAGTCGACGGGATCACCGAGGGCAGCCGTCTTGATGTCGGGAGCCTCGACCAACCCACCAGTCGTATGACAGAGGAAGCACACCTCGGCGTACTCCCCATCCCTGGTATCCTTGAGTTGTGCCGTGGACGCATTGAACCGGGCGACCAACCCGTCGTACTCGCTCTTGCCGCGATGACCCGAGTGACACCACAGGCAGTCACCGGCGACACGCGTAGCCTCACGACTCGCCATCACCCAGTCGTCCATCGAGCCTGCCGGGATGTTCGCATGCGCGTTCTTGGCCGGCGTGGAGTACACCGTGGCACCCGGGAACGTGCCACTCGTGGGGTAGCCGTTTGCCGCGCGCGTCGGCGCGCTCAGGTCCGGATAGGACCCCTGACAGAGCGACCGGAACCAGCTGTTCTGATCGTCATGACATGCCAGGCACCAGGAGTTGTCCGCCCCGGTCACAGCGCGGTCCACCGTGCTGTCGTCGGGCAGTGTGACCGTGATCGTGGTCTCGGCGAGTCGGAATCGCGTGCGCGAGTCGGCGTGCGGGTAGTGGCAGTCGGCGCACACGTTCGTGAGATCCCCACCACCGGCGTCGACAGCCTCCACCGAGTGGCCGCTCAGGCCCTCGAAGGTCGCATTGTTCATGCCGGTCTTGACGTTGACCGCCGCACTGCCATCGTGACACCCGTAGCAGAACGTCACAGGAGTGTAGTCGCCGCCGGTGCCCGCCACGTCTTTGAGGATGTTGTCGCCGATCGCCGCTTGATGAGGCACGTGGCACTGCGCGCAATTGGAGCCCTCGTTGGTCACCGCAGTATGCGGGTTCGCCGCGAATGCGGCGGTGGGAACGAACGCCACGCATATCAGGATGGCCACGCTCAGCACTCTCATCAGCCGGGCCGGACTCGCCCCATGCGGAAGAACCGCGCGGAGCGCGGTCGATCGACAGGTTGCGGCCCTCACATGCGCCAATCTGATGCCCCCCAAGGCGACGCGCGCGGTGCGGATACGGCAGCACTCTGGTGCATTCGATGCGCCCACACTCGGGTCTATTGTGCCAGAGCGTGTGCGTGGCCGCCAGAGGATGCGTCGCATGCGTTCGCTCACAGTCGCTCGACCTGGATGTTGTACACGTTCACTCGACCCGTACCCGCATCAGTGACATACAGACGACCGTCGCCAGCGATCCAGGTGGCGCCATGAGGAGCTGACATCAGGCCCTCGGGCAGGGTGTCGGCATCGATCGAGACGAACTCGATGCCCGCGCGATCGACGATATGGGCCGAGCGGCCCAGCCCGTCGATCACCACGAGAGCATCCTCGGTGATGGGTACGATCGCCCGCGGCAGCGAATACTCTCCACCCAGGGGCCCTTCGGGGTCGCCGTTCTTCACGTTGCACGCAAGAAGGAGCCCTGCACCGGAATCAGCTGCGTAGAGCAGGTCTCCTGAGACCGCGAGCGCGGTGATGAATCCTGCAGGGGTGACTTCATCGGGGCCGAAAGCGCGCAGGAACCTGGCGTCCCCGCCGTACACCCGAATGGTGTCATCGGATGCATCGGCCACGAAGAACTCGCCCTGCGCGTAGGCCACGGCTGTGGGCTGTACGGGCTCGTCATCCCCGTCCCCCAGCACCTCGACGCTCGCGCCCCCATCGGCGACATCACGGGACAGCAGGACGACACGGTTCGCAGCGTTGTCCACCACGGCGAGCCGCTCACCGGCGACCGCGATCGATGATGGATACGCCGAGCGCTGACCCTTGGCGACCGGCACGTCGATCGTCCCGACGCGGCCGCCGTTCGCATCGAATACCTGGATCGCACCCGCATCGGACTCGGCCACGTAGAGGTACTCGCCGTCGTAGGCGATTCCGAGGGGGTTCGCAAGCGGCTTGTCACCCTCGGCGGGGAAGATGCCGGCGTAGCTCACAGGCGAGTCACCGTGCGGACCCCGCAGGTCGACCGCGCCCGGATGTCGCTCACGCAACAACAGCGACAGGCCCACCGCGGCCGCAACGATCACCACGACAGCGACCATCCCGATGACGACCGTGCGTGGCCGCACCGTCGGAGAAGCGGCATGGCGACCCATCAGAAGTCGACACCGACCCTGTCACCGGGCGTGACCGCGTGACAGATCAGGCAGTTGCCATCCTGGGGCGAATCGTAGTGACGCAGCATGAAGTTGTGGCTCGTGCCGTGCGGACCATGACAGGTGGTGGTGCAGGTGAGCCGTGAACCGGCGTTGACGTCGTAGTAGACCGGCCGTACCGGGTGGTTCTTGTGGCCGCCGGCGGCATCGTCGAAGCTCGTGCGTTCGTGACACGGGAAGCACACGTCGGGCTGAGCGGCCTTGAGGAGCGGCCCCCAGTTGGAGCCATGCGGCGTATGGCAGCCCCAGCACGGCGTGTTCTTGTGCCTGGACGTGTCGTACGTGGTCTGGATAGGGCGCGCGTGGCAGTCGTAGCAGATGCCGTTGTCGTTGTCGTAAAGCAGCGCGGCATAGTTGGTGGCGTGCGCGTCGTGACACCCCGTGCAATCGAGAGTGACCGTGCCGACGGGATGGTGACTGACCTTGCGGAAGTCGGTCTCGATCTCCGGGTGGCACCCGTAACACAGCCGGGGCTCCTCGGCGCGGAGAAGCGGCATGTAGTCGGAGCCGTGCGGCTCGTGGCAGTCGGTGCAGGCATCGTTGGCGTACGGTCCGTGCTGCACCGCCATTCCCGACAGCCTCGCCACCGACGGGTGGCACGTAAAGCAGAGGTCGCGCTGGTTGTCGACCAGGATGCCCCTGTACGCCGAGCCGTGCGGGTCGTGGCAGTTCGTGCAGTGGAAGCCCTCGACGGGAGCGTGTGCCTGAGCGCGAGAGAGCTCCCTGCCCATCGGATGACACGTCACACACAGGCTCTCAGGAGCGATCGTGAGCATGCTGGCGAAATCGGAGGCATGCGGGTCGTGACAGTCGAGGCAGTTGCCGTTGGCGAAGGGCGTGTGCGGGTACGCCGCGTTGCGCATCGCCCCCATGTCGCCGTGGCACATCATGCACAGCTCGGTCGCGGGAAGCACCAGCTCTGAAGCCGCGCCTTTGACCGGCGTCTCCGCGACACGCCCGGGCGATCCGGCGTCCTTGGCGATGGCGCCATCCCGGCTGAGGAGATCAAGGATGACCTTCACGGGCAGCCACTCGACCAGCGTCCTGATCCGCTTGATCGACTGCACCGCGCCGCTGATGGTGGTCTCGGTCTCGATCTTGCCGTGTGGCGTGTGGCAGGTGGTGCACTGCTCGGCCATGAACGGCTTATGCACGACCTCGCGGTCGAACTCCGGGATGAGGTCGGTGTGGCACTGCAGGCACTCAAGGTTCTCGATCACGCCGCGCACGACCTCGTCCTCGCCGTCCAACGTGAGCGTCTGGATCACCGTGGTGATGGCGCATAGCAGCAGGAGGAGGAGCAGCACGACAGCGAACACGCCGCGGCCGCGGCTGCCCGCACGCTCCTCTGCTGCTCCCCCGGCGGTCTCAACCGCCGTATCGCGATCCTGCCCCATCAGCACATCCCCCCGAGCATCCGCATGTGCGTGCGGACGACCATCATACCGTCATCATCTCACCCGCGCGGCTGCTTGTGGCAGTTCAGGCACAGGTCGTTGTCCGTCTCTATCAGGAAGGCGTCGTTGTCCGACTCATGCGGGAACACCTGGTACCGCGGGTTGTCGCCGGCAGCCGAGCCATCCAGCGCGGTGATGTTGAACACCTCTGTCGCATCCACCGTCCGCGCGGTGACGTCACCCACGCTTCGCGCGTCCTCGTGGCACTGCTGACAGATCGGCTCGTGTCCGCTCTGCTGGTCGGTCCGCGGGTCGGGCATCACATAGCCGAAGTTGTTGCGCCCGAGTGAGCCAAGCTCGGTGGTGCTCGCGCCAACGCCCGTCAGCCGCGCAACGCTCTCGTAGGTGAACGCCGAACCCGTGCCGGTGTAGGTGGTGGCGGCCTCTACCGGGTGGTTGTAGAGCTCGTGCCACGAGAGACGTCCGGCGTGGCACGCGGCGCACCAATCGGAGCCATACTTCGTGACCGAGGCGTACCCGGCGTCGGTGGATGTGGGGCGCTGCCTGAGCAACCGTGTGGAGGAGAAGCTGGATGGCGAGCCGAGACCGGCCGTGTCCGTTGCGCTTCTCGCACGGTCCCCTGTGAACGGGTCGACCAGGTTCGAGCCATGGGGGCTATGACAGTCGCTGCACGTGAGACCGCCGGCCGTACCGGAGAACGTAGCGGTCCGCGTACCCCCGCCGACTCCATCCCCGCCGGGGATCGCGGTGATCGGATCCGCAGCGGTGTCGAGCATGGTGTGCCGTGCGACCGGTTGCTGGCTGGTACGCGCGTAGATGGTGCCGTAGACGCCCTTGCCTCCGGTGCCGTCATGGCACGTCTGGCAGGTAGCGAGCACTGTGGCGGCCGGGAGCAGCACGATGCCTCCGGCAGGCGCCTTGTGGGCGGAGTGGCACGTCGCGCACTTCTTGCTGGTTGCCGTGTAGCCCCCGTGCGGGCCCGCAGGATCATTCACGCTCGCGCCGTGGCAGCCGGCACACGGCCTGCCTGTGCTGGTCTCATCGTAGGCATGGGCGGGAGACACGACGCCAAGCATCGCGATGCACAGGACCCCCCCGATGAGCAACCGCCGTGTGGACACGATCAGATGCGTCCGCCTCCCCTTCGTGGCGCGCGCGAGCACGGCCATGCTGATGATAACAAAGAGACCGCGATCGCACCCCTGGTATCAGCGGGTCAGTCTCACCATCTGCACTCGCCCATTCCCCTTGTCGGCGATCAGGGCGAAGCTCCTGAAGACGCCGACGTCGTTCGCGAAGTTCCACTGACCTGATTCGACACCACGAGCGCCATACCTGGCCAGCACTTCTCCTTCCGCGGATATCCTGACGACCTCGAAGCTGAAGGCGTCGGCCACCAGGATCGACCCGTCAGAGTCCACGGCAAGGCCGCGCGGCAGCTGGAGTTCGCCTACGGTCCGGTCGTCCATGCCCTCGGGGATGGTGCCCACCTGCCAGATGACCTCGCCCGCCGGCGTGAACGCGGTGACGCGACCGTGGTTGGTGTCGGACACGTAGACCACCTCCCCGTCGGCGCTCACGGCGATTCCGTTCGGATGGTCGAGATCACCCTCCCCCGCACCGGGCTTGCCCCACTGCTCCACGAACTCGCCTTCACGGGTGAACACGACCACCTGATACGAGTCGGTCGCGTAGACGCGATCGCCGTGGACGGCCACATCGGTGACGGCGATGCCGGTCCCCCCGTAGCCGGAGCCCCCTCGGCCAACCACCGTATCGGGGTCGGGGAACCGCCGGAGCGGCGTGCCTTCTGCGTCGAACACCTCGATCGAATCGTTGTAGAAGCTCGCCACATACACGTTGCCGTCGTCGTCGAGGTCCAGACCGACCGGGTAGTTGAGCGAACCCGGTTCGTACGTGGCGGTCGCGCCCTGCGACGGCTTGGCGATGCCGAAGCTGCCGAAGGTGGACTGGAAGCGACCCTGCGTGTCGAACACGCAGATGCGGTTGTTGCCCGAGTCCGTCACGTAGACGCGACCGTCCTCGCTGACGACGACGCCCATGGGACCGTCGAACCTGGGTAGATCGCCTTCGCCCGGACCATAGAGCTCCCAGACCGATTCCACGCCCGGTGACGAGGTCGGCTTCGGCTGCGGTATGCCGCCATCGCGCAGGAAGAAGTACAGGTAGACGAGGAGCGCCACGAGCACCACCACGAGCACGATAGCCAGCGCCGTGAATGTCTGACGTGCGGTGAATCCGCGTACGCGGCTCATTCGGCGGCTCCCAGGCGATCCAGGCCCTCGCGGGACCCGACGTGGTCCGGAACATACTCCAGCGCCTTGCGATAGTAGGCGATGGCAGGGTCGCGCAGGCCGAGCTGTTCGCAGGAGTACCCCGAGAGGTACTGCAGGTCCGCAAACTCGGGCCGCGCCTCGGCTACCGGCTCGAGCGCGGTGAGTGCCGACTTGTAGTGCTTCTGGCCGATGTAGTACTCGCCGAGCGACTTCGCGGCCAGCACGTGGTCGGGCGCGACCTCGAGCACGTCCCAGAGCACGGCCTCGGCCTCCTTGCCGCGGTCGAGCGCGAGAAGGACGGCACCCTTGTTGTAGAGGGCGCCCTGGTTCGCGGGATCGATCCCGAGCACGCGCTCGTAGCCCGCAAGCGCGCCTTCGAGGTCGCCATCTTGCTGCATCGCGTACGCCAGGCCCAACAGGGCGTCGGGATCGTCGGGGTCCTGGGCGACCTGCTCCTGCCACTCGCTCACAGCCATCTCGGCCGGTTCGGCCGGACCGTCATCCACCAACAGGCCACGGATCAGATACCCCGCGAGAACAGCGATAGCCAGCAGCAGGACGAGGACCAGCGCGGCCAGCCACGCCGGCACGAGATCCTCCGGCGTCGCCAGCGCCGCGCTGTCGTCAGGGGTTGCCCCCCGTGAACGAACCACCCGTGCTCCTCTCGCGTTTCCGGCCTACGGTGCGATCGTCGCGGTCGACTCGAGCGCCGCGATGCCCGCGGTGGCGACGGCGTCGCCGGGCGAGCGCTGCAGCACGTACTCGTACGCCTCACGGGCATCCGCTGCGCGACCCGCCATCCGGTATGCGTCACCGAGCGTGTTGTAGGCCTGTATGAACTTGGGGTCCAGGCCGGTGGCCATCTCCAGGTGCTCGATGGCCAGGTCGATCTGACCGAGGGAGAGCGCGGCCGATGCGAGCTGCACCCGGACCGCGGGCCCGAACGGCTCGACCTCCACACCCAGTTGAGCGATCTCGATCGCCTTGGAGTAGTACGCCGTGTCCAGGTAGGTTCCCGCCTCGTTGTAGAGATTCGCATAGAACACGTAAGTGTCGTACTCCTCCGGCACGAACTCGATCATGTCGTCGTACGCGGCGATCGCGTTGCCCAGAGTCTGCTCGGCGGCCGAGCGTGCCTGGTCGTTCGGCGTGCCGGAGGCCACCGACTGGGCGTACGCCTGCGCGCTCGCCCGGAAGAGGTCCTGCCACGCCACACCGCGCTCCAGGCGGTACATGTCGTTGTATGGATTGAGCTCGATGGCGCGATCGATCAGGTCGACCCGCTCGACGCCCTGCGAGACGAGCCGACCCTTGAGGTATGCGTTGTCGGCCATGACGAAGCGGATGTTCGCCACGCCTGCGATCAGCACGAGTGCGACCACGACGGCGGACGCGATCAGACCCCACTTCGGCGCCTCGACACGACGCTCGGTGGCGCTCAGGCTGAGCAGCAGCCCCATCGAGAGCCACAGGAAGATCGTTGACCCGGTGACCGACAGGCCGAACATCAGGTGCACCACGTACCCGACGACAGCGGCCCATACCGCCGCCAGAAGCATCCGCGACATGCCCGCTCCGCGCGCGAACACCGTACGCGCTGAGCGGATCAGCACCCAGGTGATGAGCCCGTACATCAGGAGCGTGCCGGGAATGCCGATGCCGCTCGTGAGTTGGAGCGGGTAGTTGTGCACGTTGTCCGCAACAGACAGGTAGCCGGCTGCGGCGACGTACTCGGCGGGCTTGAACATCGGGAACAGCAGCCGGAACGTGTCGGCGCCCCACCCAATGATCGGCTTCTCGGCGATGGCGGCACGCGCCGCCTCCCAGATCTGGAACCGCGTGAGCGCGCTGCCCTGATCGAACTGGAAGATGGAGACCACACGTGTGAGCACGTTGCGCACCGCGTCGGGCCGGAGCGAGCTTGCGATCGCAACCGCGGCCACCGTGACGGCCCCGCCGCCGATGAAGACCTGATCGATGCGAGAGAGCCGCGTCCCGGTGCCGGCGCGCAGACGCATGAACGCGAACACGAGCAGCCCGAGCGAGACCGTGGCGCCGATCCACGCGCCACGGACATACGAGGTCACGCCCACGAACGCGTTGAACAGCGTGAACACCCAGTAGATGACGCGCCACAGACGGTGGTCCTCGGAAAGCGCGAGACCGATCGTGACCGCCCACGGGAAGATCAGGTAGCCGCCGAGCAGGTCGGGGTTCCCGAAGGTGGAGAACGCCCGATTCGTCTCGAACGGAAGATTGCCCCAGCGCACGGGGTCGAGGCTCACGAGGGTGCTGCCCGACTGCACCGCCAGGTCGATGTTCTGCGAGAGCCCCGCAGCGATGAACACGCCCGCCACGGCCGCGATGCCCGCACCGATATAAGCAGCCATCTGCGCCTGCCGGTCGCCGTGGAGCTTCATGAGCGCGAGAGCGGCCAACGCGATCGGCAGCCCGGCAGCAAGCAGGACGCTCACGGGCAACAGCACGCGCGCAAGTCCGATGTCGATCGTGCCGATGACCTGCAGCACGCCGTACCCGGACACGATGAAGCCGCCGATGGCCAGCGAGCGCGCAAGCGAGCGGATGCGCGACGCGCGATCCGCAAGCTGGAACGCCGTGAACATCACCGACGCGTACGTGATGAATGAGATGAGACCCTCGAAGCGGCGGTACTTGCCGAACACGGCAGTGGGCACGTGCACTGACGTCAGGGTCGTGATGAATACCCAGGCGAGGAACGCGAGCACGAGCCATCCCACGCGTGTGGTGCGCACCTTGCCGCCACGCAGCAGGATGCCGAGCGTCCACGAACCGAATGCGAGCAGCATGAGTCCGCGCTGCAGGAAGACCTTCATGATGTCGAACTGATCGAACGTGAGCGGTAGACCGTTGGGGCTGAGCGGACCGAAGTTCGACATCGCCACCGGAACGAGCACGACGAGCGTATGGAGGCACGCCCAGGCGATCCGGTCCCACACGTCCATAGCCCCGGTGCCGACGGCAGCCGTCCCGGCCGCGCCCTTGGCGCCGATATTCGTCGGCCCGGCGGCCGGTGCCTGTCGCTTGCGCTTCTTCGCCACGCGCTCTCCTATCGTGCTCCCCGGCCGGTGAGCACGACGCGCACCGTCTCGGCCATGATCCGCACATCCATCAGCAGCGTCTGATGATACAGGTAGATGAGGTCGAACTTCAGCTTCCGGTCGGGAGTGGTCGCGTACCCGCCGCTGACCTGCGCGAGGCCGGTGACGCCGGGCTTGACCCTGAACCGCTCGTG
Organism: Actinomycetota bacterium; assembly: GCA_036679125.1. Taxonomy (GTDB): domain Bacteria; phylum Actinomycetota; class Coriobacteriia; order Anaerosomatales; family Anaerosomataceae; genus Anaerosoma. Next base: position 86,133 of record JAZIGI010000002.1, read on the forward strand.
GTACCCGGGTATCTCACGCACGTGCTGCTCCACGAAGAACGAGCGCTCAGGTCGCGGACCGACGAAACTCATCTGCCCGAGCAGGATGTTCAGCAGCTGCGGGAACTCGTCGATGCGGTACGTGCGCAGGAAACGGCCGAACGGGGTGATGCGCGGGTCGTCCTCGTCGGCAAGCACAGGACCGGAGCACGCCTCGGCGTCACGGACCATCGTGCGGAACTTGTGGACCTTGAACGGACGCATGTCCTTGCCCACCCGCTCCTGCGAGTACAGCACCGGCCAGCCCATCGTGACGAGGATGCCGAATGCCGCGAGCAGTAGCGCGGGACTCAGCACGATGGTGAGCACGATCGAGAGGACGATGTCGGCCAGCCGCTTGGCGCTCGCGTACCACGCGGGGGCGGATCGCCGGGTGAGCTCCATGAGTGGGATGTCCGCGATGGTGCTGTCGAGCCGGCCGATAAGGATCTCGTACAGGTCGGGGATGACCTCAACGCGCACGTCAGCGTCGTTGCCGATCGCCATCTCCTCGATGAGTTCGCGGAGCGAGACGGGGCTGGCGACGATCACGCGGGTGACGCCCTGCGACTCCACGATGCCAGCAACATCGGACACGGTGCCGAGCACCGGAACCGCGCACCCGTCCAGCGATGCACACTCAGAGGCGTCGCGCGCGATCATGCCCACGACGCGATAGCCCCAGCTGTGACGTTGCTCGATCTCGCGGGCGAGGTCGCAGGCGAGCTCGGTGGTGCCCACCACGAGCACCCGCTGCTCGGGCCAACGGATCGGGGTGAGCTTGAGGATGGCGACTCGCCACCCCACAAGCAGCGCGAAGGAGAGCGCCCAGCCGATCACGATCGCCAACCGCGAGAAGCTGAAGAAGCGGGGGCCGGCGAAGAACGCGACCGCCGCCAGCAGCACGGTGCCGAGGGTGACCGCCTGGAAGGTAGCGCGCACGACCTCCCACGCGCCTTCCGTGCGCTCGGGCTCGTACAGGCCATAGATGTAGCCAGCCACCAGGTAGATCGCGGTGATGAGTGGCCAGAGCCCCACATACGCGCCGAAGTTGAACTCGGGAAGCTCGCCACCAAAGCGCAGGAAGAACGCCGCGATGATGCTCGCGTTCACGAGCACCGCGTCGAGTACCGCCGAGAGCACGATGAAGCCGCGCCGTGACACCTACGCACCACCCTTTCGGGCCTCATCGTAGACCGCCTCGGTATCGGACACCATCCGGTCGATCGTGAAGTCGCGCGCCGCGCGCTCGGCCGCCTGCGCACCAAGGCGGGCGCGAAGCGAGTCGTCGGTCACAAGCGCGTGCAACGCACGGGCGAACGCGGCCACGTCGCCCGGCTCGACCGTGAGACCGGTGACGCCGTCGGCGTTCACGAACGGCACGCCCGTGGTGAGCCGCGTGGAGATCACCGGCGTGCCGGCGGCATGCGCCTCGAGCTGCACCAGGCCGAACGCCTCGGAGCGGGCGACACTCGGCAGACAGAACACGTCGGCCGCGTGGTACCAGGCGGCAAGGTCGGCGTCATCGGCGTGCTCCACGAAGGTCACACGGTCCGCGATGCCGAGGCTTTCGATGAGGGCGTCGAGCTCAGGACGCAGAGGCCCGCGGCCGATGATCACAAGGTCGGCGTCGACCTCGGCCAGAGCGCGCACGAGCACATCGGCACCCTTGTAGTAGATGAGGCGCCCCACGAAGAGCGCGACCGGCCGCTCCCCCCGCGAAGGCGTCTGGTGCTCGCGCAACTCGCGGGCACGGGCCGTGCGCTCCGGCGTGGCGGCGAACCGTTCGACGTGGATGCCGAAAGGAACCACCCGGCACTTGTCCGCAACACGCGAGAGATGCTCGCTGTGCTCGACCATGTCGGGGGACGACGCGATGATGAGGTCCATGCGGTCGAGCACGCTCCGCAGGATCGGAGCGTAGGCGGCGCCGAGCAGCTTCTGCCTGACGATGTCGCTGTGATAGGTAAGCACCGAGGGGACATCGTACCGAGCACGCCACCCCGAGAGCGCTCCCCTGCCGCCACGCGCCGCGAGCCACGCGACCTCACCCCACGGGTACGGGAAATGGAGATGGAAGACATCGGGACGGTCTGGCCGTGCGGCCTCGTCGGCGATCGCCCGCTTCATGCGCGGCGCGACCGGCGTGGATGCATACGCGAACAGTCGCGGCAGCCGCGTGACGGCCACGCCATCCAGCGTCTCGAAGACAGGCTCACGGCCCTCGTTCGCGACGATCGCATGGACGCCGTGACCACGCGCCGAGAGCGCGGTGGCGAGGTCGCGCATGTGGTACTCGATCCCGCCAAGGTGCGGCGGGTAGTACTTGTTGAGCATCGTGATCCGCATGCGTGTCCCGTCCTCGCTGGCGCTACACGCCGTCGACGAGCATACGGCCAGCGGCCAGCAGCGCGTCGACCTGCGCGAAGTCGGCCGCCTCGGCGTAGACGCGCACCAGCGGTTCGGTGCCCGACGTGCGCAGCAGCAGCCAGGCGTCGTCGGGCAGCAGGAACTTGATGCCGTCGGCGCGGAGGATCTCGCGGACCTCGAGGCCGGCGAGCACCGATGGCGCGAGCGTGGGCATCGCGGCACGGAAGCGCTCCACAGCCGCCGGCTCGAGCGTGAGGTCGGCACGGCCGTACTCCATCGTGCCCACGAGCGCGAGCAGATCCGCCACGAGCTCTCCGAGACCCATCCCCCGCTGACCCATCATCTCGGCCAGCAGGAGCGCCATGAGCAGGCCATCGCGCTCGCGCACGTGCGTAGGGATACCGATGCCACCGCTCTCCTCGCCGCCGATGAGCACGTCGCCCTTGAGCATCTCCTCGTAGATCCACTTGAAGCCGACAGGTGTGGTGGTGACCTCGCTGCCGAGGCGCGCCGCCAGGCGGTCGACGAGCACGCTCGTGGAGAGCGTCTTGACGATGCGGCCGCTCATGCCGCGGTCCTCCACAAGGTGGCGCGCAACGAGCGCGATGATGCGATGCGGGTTCACGAACACGCCGTTGCTGTCGGCCGCGCCGATACGGTCGGCGTCGCCGTCGGTGACGAACGCGGCGTCGAGTCGGTGCTCGCGCACGTACGCCTGCGCCTCGGCGATGTGCGGCGGGATCGGCTCGGGATGCAGACCGCCGAAACCGGGATTGCGCTCGGCGTGGAGCTCCGTGACATCAACGCCGAAGGATCGGAGCGTCTCGGCCAGGTAGGTCTGCCCGGCGCCATAGAGCGGATCGACGACCACGCGGAGCTTTGCCTTCGCGATGAGATCGGGGTCGACCATCGCGCGCAGCGCCTCGAGATACGGGCCCACGAGGTCGGCGGTCTCCACGCCTGCGGCGGCGTCGGCATCGGAGCCGGGCGCCTCGGCGGCCAGCTCGGCCTCCACACGGTCGGTGAAGCTCTTGGGGCTCGCACCGCCATCGGCCATGCGGAGCTTGAAGCCGAGGTACGGGGCGGGGTTGTGGCTTGCGGTAAGCATCACGCCGGCGATCGCCTCGGGGTCGCGGGCGACCGCCCAGCAGAGCGCCGGCGTGGGCAGGTAGCGGTCCGAGAGCCGCACGCGCAGACCGCGCGCGGCGAGCACCTCGGCGGCGGCGCGAGCGAAGCTGCCGGCCTCGAAGCGCGTGTCGTAGCCGACGAGCACGAGACCACCCGGGTTGCTCACAGCAATCACGCGTGCGGCGGCGTCGGCCACGCGGCGCAGGTTGTCATACGTGAAGTCGGCGCCGATCACGGCACGCCAGCCGTCGGTGCCGAAGCGGATATCGGTTGCCATGCTTCCTCCTCCGTCGGGGACAGGCGGGTGCGTGTGAGGTCATTGTCTCGCATCGGCGCGCGGATGCCCACCACAAGCGGGGCGGCTACGGCGCGAGCAGTCTCCCTACTCGCGTTATACTGCTGTTCCACGCACCTGAACACGCGGAGGAACCGTGACCCGAAACGCGCGCATCCCTCATCTCCACGCGATGATCCTGGCCGGTGGAAGCGGCACCCGGTTCTGGCCGCTGTCGCGGGAGTTGTCGCCGAAGCAGTTCGTGACGATGTTCGGGGGCGTCAGTCTCATCACGCAGGCGGTGGCGCGGGTGCGGCCGCTTGTCGCGACAGACGGTATCCATGTGCTCACCAATGAACGGCTCCTCGACGAGCTGCACAACCACCTCACGGCGCAGCCACTGCTCGAGGGCTGTGCGATCGAGTACCTCGCCGAGCCCACCCCGCGCAACACGGCTGCCGCGATCGCACTTGCGGCCGCCCACCTCGAGCGCCTCGACCCCGACGCGATCCTGGTGGTGCTTCCCTCGGATCACGTGCTCGAGGACGGTGAGCCCGCTC
>JAZIGI010000003.1:0-80418 GCA_036679125.1 Actinomycetota bacterium
TCCTTCCGCAACGCTGCCGAGGCGATGCTCTTCATGGCGGGACAGACCAAACGCCTCGGCAGCGTTGCGGAAGGACACTCCAACCTCGACTACGAGGCTGAGGAGGTCAAACGCAAGATCACCCTCAACCTCGCGCTCGCGCCCGTCGAGCACAACGGCGTCAAGATCAACGTCATCGACACCCCCGGCTATGCGGACTTCATCGGTGACGCCGTGGCCGGTATGGAGGCCGCCGAGATGGCGCTGTTCGTGGTGGACGCGGTCGCCGGTCCCCAGGTGCAGACGCGCAAGCTCTGGAAGCTCGCCTCGGACATGGGCATCGCGAAGGCGGTCTTCATCAACCGCATGGACAAGGAGCACGCCGACTTCGACGCCGCTATGGCGGCGCTCGATACCGCGTTCGGCCACCGTGTCGGCGCGGTGCAGATCCCGCTCGGCTCCGAGGCCGACTTCCGCGGCGTGATCGACATCATCCGCATGAAGGCGTACCACCATGAGGGCGACAACGAAGAGGTCCTGGAGATCCCCGCGGACATGGTCGATGCGGCCGAGGCGGCGCGGGACAAGCTCTGCGAGCTCGTCGCCGAGGCCGACGACGACCTCATGATGAAGTACCTCGACGGTGACAGGCTTTCGCAGGAGGAGCTTGAGACGCTCCTGGACAAGGCGATCGCGCAGTCGATCTTCATCCCCGTGTTCGTGGGCTCTGCGACCATGATGCAGGGCGTCGAGGACCTGATGGACGATATCGTGACATTCTTCCCTGAGCCCACCGCCCACGGCCCGCTCACCACGGTCGATGGCGGCGAGGTCCCCTTCTCCGTCGAGGGCGACGTCGCCGTTCACGTGTTCAAGACGCTCTCGGATCCGTACGTCGGACGCATCAACTTCGTCAAGGTCGTCTCAGGCACCCTCAAGCCCGGTCAGGAGCTCGTGAACTCCCGCACAGGCAAGAAGGAGCGCATCACCCATGTCTTCAAGATGATCGGCAAGGAGACGGTCGACATCGACGGCGCGCCCGCCGGCGACATCGCGGTCCTCACGAAGCTCTCGGACACGCTCACCAATGACACGCTCTCGGCCAAGGGCGACATCGCCTTCGCGCCGCTCCCGCTCCCCGAGCCGCTCTACCCGGTCGCCATCGTCGCCAAGACCAAAGCCGATGAGGACAAGCTTGGCTCGGCCCTGAAGAGCATCGTGGATGAAGACCCGTCCCTCACGCTGCGCCGTGATGAGGAGACCCACCAGACGGTCATCACCTCCTACGGCGACGCCGCCATCGACGTGCTGCTCAACCGCCTGCACGACCGGTTCCACGTCGAAGCGGAACTCATCGATATCCGGATCCCGTACCGGGAGACGATCCGCAAGACCGCGCAGGCACAGGGCCGCCACAAGAAGCAGACCGGCGGAAGCGGCCAGTTCGCCGACTGCTGGCTGCGGCTCGAGCCCAACCCGGGCGGCGGCTACGAGTTCATCGATGAGATCGTCGGCGGAAGGATATCCAAGCCGTACATCGTCGCGATCGACAAGGGCGTGCAAGACACCATGACCTCGGGAGCCATCGCGGGCTACCCCGTACAGGACGTGAAGGTCGCCGTCTACGACGGCTCGATGCACGCGGTCGACTCGAACGAGATGGCGTTCAAGACCGCAGCACGCATCGGCTTCCGCGCCGCGGCCGAGAAGGCCGATCCCGTGATCCTCGAGCCGATCGCCACTCTCACGATCGAGGTGCCTGACGAGCACGCCGGTGCGGTCATGGGTGACATCTCATCGATCCGCGGACGCATCCTCGGCATGGACGCGCCGGAGGCGGGTGTCCAGGTGATCCGCGCACAGGCCCCGTACGCCGAGGTCGTGCACTACTCGCCGCACCTGCGGTCGATCACCAGCGGCACCGGTTCGTACACGCTCACGATCGACAGCTACGAGCAGGTCCCCGGCGACATCCAGAAGAGGCTCGTCGACGAGTACCAGAAGGAGAAGGCAGAGGGGCACTAGACCTCCTCTTGCCACGCATGCAAGAAGGGCCGGTCCGCAGTGGACCGGCCCTTCGCATGTACGACTGGCGCCCTCTGTAGGATTCGAACCTACGACCTTCTGCTCCGGAGGCAGACGCTCTATCCCCTGAGCTAAGAGGGCGGGGACGCTCGAGAACAGTAGCACAGGCCCTCCCCTGTTTCCAAGCTGATTCGTGGCCGTTATGCTTGCGCCCTGGACCCACAACGGCGATTGCGACACACATGACCACAAGCCGCATGCTCCTCATCGTCAACCCCGAGGCCCGGCATGGCGAGACGGGGCCACTCGTCCCGGTCATCGAGCAGCTTCTCCAGTCGGCCGAGTATGACCTCACGCTCACCACGCACATGGGCCACGCGGCCGAGCTCGCGCGCGAAGCCCAGGGCTACGACCTGCTGGTGGCCGTCGGCGGCGACGGCACGGTCCACGAGGTGCTGAACGGGATCATGGCGCGCCCGGAGGGCGACCGCCCCGCGCTCGGCCTCATCCCCACAGGCAGCGGGAACGACACCCGTCGCACCCTCGGCGTGCCTGAGGACATCGCCGAGGCGACACTGGCCCTGATCTCGGGGCGCCGGCGCCGGTTCGACATCGGACGGTGCAACGGCACGTACTTCAACAACTCATTCGCGGCGGGACTCGACGCACGCGTCACCGCCAAGGCGGTCGAGTACAAGGCGACCACCAGGCGCGCGGGACTGTGGCTGTACTTCACAGCGCTCATACACGTGCTGCTCAACGAGCTCTACCCGCATCACGTGCGTTTGCGTTGGGACGACGAGTCTGACGAGCAAGCCGAGGTCCTCATCGTGGCCGCGACGATCGGGGCCACCTATGGAGGCGGCTTCAGGATCACGCCCGACGCGGTGCCGGACGACGGGCTCCTCGAGGTCTGCTTGATCGACCCGCTGTCGCTCCCGCAAGCACTGGTGCGGCTGCCGTTCGTGGTCCTCGGCAAGCACACCGGTATGAAGGTCGTCCGCATGTCCCGCCATCGATCCGTCGTCATCGAGTCTGATGAGCCTATGCCCGCCCAGATCGATGGCGAGGTGATGGTGGGCAACCGCTTCGAGGTCGAGGTGCTGCCACTAGCCGTCGAGTGTGTCGTCCCGGTGGAGCGGTGAGCGCGATGGGGCCCACACCGGCCGCGACCGCGATGTGGGCAGCGGGTGCTCTGGCGCTTTCCTACCTCGCGGGCTCGATCCCGAGCGCCTACCTGATCGTCCGTGCGGTCACCGGTGAGGACATCACCACACACGGCACCGGGAACGTCGGGGCGATGAACGTGCGGCGCACCACGGGCTCGTGGGGGTGGTTCGTGGTCGCTGCGCTTGCCGACGTCTTGAAGGGCGTCATCCCTGTGGGCATCGCCAAGTGGCTCGCGGGTGGTGCGCTCACCGTGCCCGTCGGGATCGATATGGCCGGTGGAAACGGGTCGTGGGCGATCATCCCGATGGCCGCGGTGGCTGGCACGGTCCTCGGGCACAACTACTCGGCGGTGATGGCGGTCATCAAGAAGCGACTGCACCGCTCGGGCAAGGGACTCGCCACCGGGGCGGGGGCGCTCCTCGCCTACGACGTGCGGTACTTCATCGCAGTCGTGCTGGTGGGAGTCGCCGTCATCGCCATCACGCGCTACATGATGGCCGGGCAGGTCGCGGCCGCGCTGACGCTCCCCGTTGCGGCGGCGCTGCTACGCTCTCCCGACTTCATCTTCGCGCTCGTGATGGGCGCGGTCGTATACGCGGCTCATCACCGACGGTTCCTCGGCTTGCTCAAGGGGCAGGAGCCGCGTTTCTACATCCACGATCGCGGTGGCCCCCGGGGCTAGACGCACGGATGCCGGGCACCAGGCCCGGCATCCGGTCAGCGCTGTCCGTTCCACCTGCTACTGGAGCTTGATCGCCTCGTTCGGGCAGACGTCCTCGCATGTGCCGCACTCGGTGCAGTCATCCGGACGGGCGAGGACGGCGACGTCCTCGAGGTCAAGTGCGCTTGTGGGACACTCGTCAACGCAGATGCCGCAGGCGGTGCACAGGTCGGGATCGACGACGGGCTTACCCATGATGGCGGTCCTTTCGTTCTGACGGTCGTACCCCGCCCAAAGCGGGTGACGAGCATTCTACCCCCGCAGGCTGCCAGGCGCTAGCGAACCTTGTCGGCGACCTCCCGGGGATCCCAGAGACAGTACGGGTACGTGCGGTCCGTGAGGACGTCGGCCGCCGCCCTGGCGGCACGCGCGTGCGCGAGCGCCTCATGCGCATCGCGCACCACGGGCGCCAGCATGGCCGAGAGCGCGGTGTTCACCTCACGGATCTCGGCGCCGAGGGACTTCCTGTCAGCATCCGGACGGGCGATCTCTCCTACGAGCTGCGCCTTGCGGTCGGCAAGCGCCCGCACACGGGCGTATTCGATGTCGTCATCGAACTCGAGCTCGTCGAGCATGGCGTCGGGATTGTGCTCGAGCCGGTGGAGGCGCTGGGGGAGCGCCGCGATTTCCGCGTCCGTGACGAGATGCGCGCCCAGCGGGAGCAGCAGCGTCATGGACGCGACAGCGAATCGCGGGGGCTCGATGCCGTAGTACGCCCGGATCACCGCATCGGTGACGCGATCGTAGCGGCCACCGCCGGTGCCGTGGATGAAGTAGTCGCCGAGGAACAGCCGGGCGAACAGCGTGAGCGTGACCGCCTTGGGCGCGAGCACCGTGCCTTCGGCGATGAGCGTGTCCAGATCGCCGACAGTGCTGCCCGCAGCGTCGGGGACGGCATCTTCGCCGAAGTACATCCTGCCATCGGCGTCCACCCACACGCGCTCTCTCTTGCCAGCGCGAAGCAGCCAGAACGGCGCCTCGAGGCGGTCCCCCCGCTGCTCGAGATCCGGGAACGGCTGGGCCGCGGAGCGCGTTCCGGTACGCGCACGGTACGACCGCAGAGCCTCGTTCATGACCTCCCGGAAACGCGCGGCATCACGAAGCGTCTCCGCCGCCCATGAGCGGTAGGCTGGCAGCGCCGCAAGACCCGATACCGGAGCCTCGAGGTACGCGCTTCCGGCGGGAGCCTCGAACGCACGCCGCGCGGCGGTGAGCACGCCAGCGAGGTCGTCCGCGTGCGGGGCGGCAGCGTCGAGCGCATCGCAGTACGCCGCGAAGTGATGCGAGAGCGCGGGCGCCGGAAGCCGCTCGAGGATCGCGGCCCCGCGCTTGCGGAAGACCGCGCGCTCCACGGCGTCGGGAACTGGCGATTGGACGAAGGTGACCTCTCCCGGCGGCGTGAGCGGCACCGTGCGGACCTCCACGGGCGATCCGAGCCAGGGCAGCCTCGCACCCACCGTGCCCGCACGATCCGTATCCACCACCAGGTCGACGGCGGTGGCCCCCGTGTCCTCCGCAAGCCGCTGCAGCAAGAAGACCTTCACCCACACGCCGGGATGATAGAACTCCGGCTGATGCCCGGTCAGCACGATAGGAGCGTCAGTAGCGGGCTCCGGCGCGTCGATGCCGAGCGCGAACGTGTAGTCCCGCGCGAATGCGAGGAACTCCTTGCGAGCGGCCTCCCGCCTCTCCCGGAGCGCCGAAGGCCACACGGCAACTGCGGCACGGTTCACCGCGAGATGCTCGTGCCATGTGGGATACGGGGGGTCGCAGAGCACCTCACCGTGACCCTCAGGCGGCGTGACCCTCTGATGCACGCTCATGGACGGCTCCTACACAAGATCGGTCACGGCGCGCACCACGGGCGTCTCCACCGCGAAGAAAGGCTCTGCGGCGTAGACGCGGGCATGGTCGCCGTACGCACGTGCGGTGCGCTCGACCTGCTCGAAGACACCGGCGTTGGCGACGTTGTCCACGAACTGCGAGCGGTAGCACCGCAGCGCGTCAAGCTTCACCTCCAGCGTGTCTGAGATGTCTGCGAGGAACGACGGCTCGCGGACCAGCCGCAGATGCACAGCCATGTACCGGTACACCCGCGCCGGATAGTGCGGCTCGCCCTTCATGCGCGTCTTCGTGAGCTTCGCATAGAACCGCGCCGCCTCGGCGATGCGTGACGCGGCAAGGTGGTCGGGGTGGGCGTCCTCCGGATAGGGCACGAACAGGGCCCGCGGACGCTCTGCCCGCAGCACCTCCGCCACCGCGGTACGCGCCTCTGCGTCGTCCGCGAGGTACCGGTTGGCGAAGCCGAGCGTCACCCTTCGGCACCCGAGCTCCTTCGCGGACGCGGTCGCTTCGAGCATCCGCGTCTCGTGGCTGCCGAAGGGGGTGGGCTCTCCGTCGGTGAGATCGACGATCAGCACGTCGGAACCGGCGCGGGCAAGCGCGGCCACCGTGCCACCCATGCCGATCTCCACGTCGTCGGGGTGGGCCCCGATGCACACGAAGTCGGCCATCAGTCCTCCCGTGCCAGCGCGCGCTCCCAGACATGCATGTAGTACGCGAGACGCCGCTCCGGGTCGTCAAGGTCCTGCCCGAACGAGCGGTCACCCTCGAAGTAGATGCGCTCCACCGGGTGCTCGATAACGCACAGACCCCCGAGGTACGCCCGGGCCCAGAGCTCGAGCGGCATGGCGTACCCCGGCTCGGTCAGCCGCAGTCGCGCCAGCGCCTCCGCACGATACGACTTGAAGCCGCAGAAGGCGTCCGTCAGCGACCACCCCGTCACGCGGTTGATGGCCTCGGTCACGGTGCGGTTCACATCCTGCCGCTCCTGCGGTGCGTCCCCCACCGCCTGACTGTCCGGCAGGTACCGGCTGCCCGAGCAGATCGCACACTCCTCCAGCGCGGCCATGAACTCCGGTATGTGTGCGGGTTCATGTTGGCCGTCACAGTCCATCGTCACCACCGCGCCAGCACCCATCTGGAGCGCCACCGCGAAGCCGTCGATGAGCGAGGCGCCGTAGCCGACGTTCTGGGCATGCGTGACGAGCTCGATGTCGCGGCGCACGGATACGAGCGCCGACGTGCCGTCCGTCGAGCCGTCATCAACCACCACGACCGGCCCGTCGAAGACAGCACGCACCGCGTCGAGCACGTCGATCACGGTCGGAGCCTCGTTGTAGACCGGCAACACGATGACGCCGGAGCGCGTCTCACTCACCCCGCAGCTCCGCTTCCACCACACGGAAGGACGTGACGACCTCCACCTGCGGCCCGAACATCCCGCGCACCGAGCAGTACTTCTCCTCGGAGAGCTCGATGGCGCGGGCGACGGCCTCTGGCTTCACGCCGATACCGGTCACCACATACTCGATCTCGATGTGCTCGTAGATCTTCGGGTGGTCGTCGGTCCGCTGCGTGCCATTGACCACGAGCTCGAGGTCGAGCACGGTCTGCCGCTTCTTCTCCAGGATCGAGATGACGTCCATCGCGGTGCAGCCCGCGAGCCCGTACAGCACCAGCTCCACAGGGCGCACACCGCTTCCGTCGCCGCCATACTGCGCGGTCGCGTCCATGACCACGCCGTGACCGGCCTTGTCCCAGCCCACGAAGCGCCGTTTGCCGTTCCACTTCACCGTGACCGTATCCATTGGCTCCTCCGTGTCCGAAGCGCAGGCGGGGCGTTGACTCCACCTGTCCTGTCCGCTGTGTCTCGCCGGCGGACTACAGTTTGCGCCCGAGCATCTGGGCGAGCTCGCGCGGCTCCTTCGCCTTCTGGATGGCCTCCTCGTACGTGACGCGTCCGGCCTGCAACAGCGTCTTGAGATGCTGGTCCAGCGTCTGCATGCCCACGGCCGCTCCACCCTGGATGATCGTCGCCATCTGGTGCGTCTTCCCCTCACGGATGAGGTTGCTGATCGCCGGGATGCCCAACATGATCTCCATGGCCATCACGCGGCTTCGTCCGTCCGTCGACCGGAGCAAGGTCTGCGACAGCACGCCCTCGAGGGTGGTGGAGAGCTGCATACGCACCTGCTGCTGCTGGTGCGGCGGGAAGACGTCGATGATGCGGTCGACCGTCTCAGGACCACCGGTGGTGTGCAGCGTGGCGAGCACGAGGTGTCCGGTCTCGGCTGCGGTGAGCGCGGCGGAGATCGTCTCGAGGTCGCGCATCTCGCCGACGAGGATGACGTCGGGGTCCTGACGCAGCACGCGCTTGAGCGCCGCAGTGAACGAGTGGGTATCTTCGCCCACCTCACGCTGGTTGACGTACGCCTTCTTGTTCTTGTGCATGAACTCGATCGGGTCCTCGAGCGTGATGATGTGCACGGGACGCGTCGCGTTGATGTGATCGATCATCGCTGCGAGCGTGGTCGACTTGCCGGAGCCTGTCGGTCCGGTCACGAGCACCATGCCGCGGGGGCGCTCCGCCAGGAACTTGCACACCCGTGGCAGCTGCAGCTCCTCGAGCGTGGGGATCTTCAGCGGGATGACGCGGAACACCGCGCCCATGGAGTTGCGCTGCTGAAAGATGTTCGTACGGAACCGGGATAGGCCCGGGATGCTGTACGCGAAGTCGAGTTCGAGCTCTGTCTCGAACCGACGGCGCTGCTCCTCGGAAAGCAGGCTCAGAAGCATCTCCTGCGTATCCTTGGGCGTCAGCACCTTGCCACCCTCGACCGGTGCCACCTCACCGCGGACGCGGATGCCCGGAGGGCTGCCGACGGTGATATGGAGGTCGGATCCGCCAATGTCGATCATGTGGCGCAGCAGGTCGTCCACGTGGGGGATGTCCGGAGCCGACGCGGAGCCGATCGCGGACGGAGCGGCCACATGCGGTGGTTGCTGCGCCGCGCCAGGCATGGCGGCCGCCATCGCAGGTTGCGGCATCTGCGGCGGGACCTGCATCCCCGCGCCCGAGACCGGAAGCGGGCCGGGCAGCGGAGCGGGCATCCCTTCGGCGGCAGGCTGCCCGTAACCGGGAAGCGGCGCGGGCGCCGGAGCCGGGCCGCCAGCAGGCTGACCTTGGACCCCGAGGGGCTCGACGGGCTGCTGGATCGGCGCTGCCGCGGCGGACGCCACCGGTGCGGTCTGCGTGAGAGAGCCGATCTTCTGGACCAGCGAACCGATATCCACCGACGCTGGCAGATGTCCGGCCGCGCCGACCTGACGGGCCTTGAGCGCACTCGCCTCCGAGGGCTCGTCGGCGACGATCAGCACGGGTATTGAGGCGATCGTCGGGTCGGCCTTGAGCTCTGAGGTGAAGGCGTAGCCGTCCATACCTTCGAGGTCGCCATCGGCGATGATCGCGTCCGGCATCTGCTGCTTGGCCATGCCGAGCGCACGCGGAGCCGAGATCGCGCCGTTGATCTGGGCGTCGGGGAACGCGCCTACGATCCCCTGCTTCGCACGCTCGAAGAACACGGCGTCATCATGGACTATGAGCACACGGATCGGTGCCACCTGTACGTAACCTCCTCGCTAGCCAGACCACCGCGAGACCTGCGGCGAGGCGTCAACGTTCTCGCCCGCAGACACCCCACACCAGCGGTCTCCGGCTATCATGGAACAGACTGAAGGGACACGGATGGATCGCACGCACAGTACGATAGAGAGCCTAGCACACGGCGGGGATGGCGTAACGAGGCTGTCTGACGGACGCACCGCGTTCGTGCCGTTCAGCTGCCCGGGCGACGTGGTGTCGCTCGAGGTGACTGAAGACCATGGCCGCTGGGTCCGGGCGTCGATCCTCGAGCTGCACGAACCCTCCCCCGACCGGGTGGAACCGCCATGCCCGTACTTCGGCGTGTGCGGCGGTTGCCAGTGGCAGCATGTGTCCTACGAACGTCAGGTGGCTGAGAAGCGACGCTCCCTGGTCGACTCCCTCACACGTATCGGGGGTGTCGCCGCTCCCGATGTGTCCGAAGCGATCGAGTCGCCCGCGCCCTACGGCTACCGTAACAAGATCGAGCTCGCGGTGGTCGAACGCGGTGGTCGGCTCACCGTGGGTTTCTCTCGCGCGGGCACCAACGATGTCGTCGCGGTCGACTCGTGCCTGCTGTTGGCCGGGAAACACGCCCGCCTGCCCAAGTCGCTCGCCGGCGCCCTGCGGTTCCTGATGACACGCGGGGACACCCGGATCGTGCGTGCCGCCCTGCGTGTGTCCTCCGCGGGGGAGATAGCCGTCGACGTTCGCACCGCTCCGGGCCCGTTCCCCCGCGCGCTGGCCGCACGCGTGTTGTCCGAGGCCACCGGTGCTCGCACGGTCACCCGCACCATGATCCGCGGCACCGGGGACACGCGCGAGATCGCTGGAGTGGAGGTGCTGTCCGGACCGGGAGCCTGGAACGAGCGGCTCGGCGGTGATCGGTACCGGATCTCCGCGCCGAGTTTCTTCCAGGTGAACACGGGGGCCGCGACACGCCTGCGTGAGGTCGCACTCGAAGCACTCGCGTGCGATGGCACCATGCGCGTCGCCGACCTGTATGCCGGCGCCGGCACGTTCACGCTCCCCATCGCCCGCGATGCCGGCGAAGCCATCGCCGTCGAAGCGTCGAAATACGCGCTCGCCGATCTGCGTCACAACCTCGATTCGGCCGGTCTCGACGCCGATGTGATCCCTGGAGATGCGGCGTATGCCCTCTCGGACCTCGGCTATGTGGACGCGGCGCTGATCGATCCACCACGTGCCGGCATCTCCGAAAAGGCGATGCGGGCGCTCATCGGCGCCCGCATCGGTCGTATCGTCTATGTCTCATGCGATCCCGCAACGCTTGCGCGGGACGTGAAGCGGTTCGGGGAGGCGGGCTACACGCCCGGCCGGTTCGTCCCCGTGGACCTCTTCCCGCAGACACACCACCTCGAGACCGTGGCCGTCCTCAGCCTACGTTAGACCAGCGTCCCTACCTTCGGGAAGTCGACGATGTGCACATCGTGCGGTGCGTCGTCGTGCGCTTCGGTGAGGTCCTCGCCTGCGGCGTGAGCGCCCATGTGGTCGCCCTCATCCCACATCGCACTGTCAGACACGTCATACACGGCGCCGTCATACGCCACGTAGGACGGCCGCCCGTCCTGGCCGTCGTACTGCTTCAATTCCTCGAGAGTGAACTCCTTCATGATGGCTCCTTCCGGGGGACGGTCGGGACACTGGGATTCATACCCGCTCGCCACGCCTGCGCATCAGGATCCGGGCAGACCCCGGTCAGTCCTTCTCCACGAGGTCGCGAAGGGCGAACAGATCGATCACGATCTTGCGGCCCTTGGTGGCCACCACGCCCTCACGGGCCAGGTTCGAGACCACCCGGCTCGCCGTCTCCCGGGACGTGCCCGCGAGCGTGGCGATCTCATAGTGGGTGAGCCCCTCGATGACCGGCACGCCACGAGACTCGTACGACGCGGTCGCGACGTTGAGCATGACGCGCATGACCCGGTGCGTTGCATCGTGGAACGCCATGCCCTCGAGCCGCACCACGAGGTCGCGCAGGCGCTCGGACAGCGTGCTGATGAGCGTGATCGCCAGGCGCGGCTGGATCCGGAACACGTGCTCGAGGTCGCGCTCCTCGATCAACAGCAACTCGACGTCGGTGGTCGCGATCACGTCGGCGGCACGCATGTCGCCCTCGGCAGCACCCATATCGCCGAAGTAGCCGGGCGCCTCGAGATAATGGAGCGCGAGCTCGCGCCCCTCCGGCGACGCGACCGACACCTTGACCCGCCCGGAGAGCAGCATGTAGACGGCGCTGGACTCATCGTTCTTGGTGAGGATGAACGCGCCCTTGGGGTACTCACGGTACGACATGAGTGACGCCAGCGACTCCAGCTCCTCATCCGTGAGCGAGCGGAAGAGCGGGTCCTGACGCAGACGCGATACTATGGCGGGACGCGATACAGGCATCGTCATATCACTCATATCGGACGTTTGTACGAATTGCTACATAGTGAAACACTACGCGATGCGCTCGTCCACAGCCACCGAGGCCAGAAGCCACGAGGCGCACCGACGCCAGAAGGCGCACCGCGACCACCGGATGTACGCTCGGTCAAGGAAGGCAGGCACATGCAGGCGGTCTTGTTCGATCTCGACGGCACACTGCTCGACCTCGATCTCAGCGACTTCCTGCGCCGTTACCTTGCCGCTCTCGAGGAAGCGACGCGACCGCTGTTCGCGGAACCCGCCGACCGCGCCTCGTTCATGCACGCGTTCAACGCGTCGGTGGGCGCGATGACGGAACCGCATCCGGGCCGTACGAACCGTGAGGTGTTCTTCAGCGACCTCCGTGACAGGACGGGCATCGACCTCGAAACACACTGGCCGGTCTTCGAGGACTTCTATGCGGAGGTCTTCCCCACGCTCATGGGCGACGCACGCCCGGCCAAAGGCGCCCGGCGCGCAGTGCAGACCGCGCTCGATCTGGGGCTCCGTGTCGCTGTCGCCACCAACCCGATCTTTCCGCGCGTAGCGGTCGACCACCGTCTCACGTGGGCGGGCGTGGCGGACCTCCCGGTCGACGTCATCACGACCTACGAGCAGATGGAGTCATGCAAGCCGAGTCCGTCGTACTTCAGGCAGACGGCGGGCTTGCTCGAGACCGCTCCCGCCCTGTGCCTCATGGTGGGCGATGACAGGGCGCTCGACATGCCCGCCTCCGACATCGGCATGCGCACCTTCTACGTGGGTGCACACGATGGCGTGGCGGCGGACTTCAGCGGAGACCTCGACGACCTGGCAGACCTGCTGCCGAGACTGCTCTAGCGCAGTCGGCGACGGATAAGCGCGACCCATGCGCCGTCGAGGCGCTGGTCGCAGTCGAACTCGAACAGCCCGCGCGACTCGCGCCTGAGATCGAGCTGATAGCCGAGACCGGACGGGTCGTGGTCGCAGATCACGACCATGCTATCGTCGCATTCGACATCCACCATCTTGTCGACGACAGCGAACACGAGCGGCCGACGCACCGATGGCGTGACCCCCCGAAGATCCATCACCAGCCCATTGGCAGCATGTGCCACGGAATCGCCCACCTCTCGAGAACCGCCCCCGCATGGACTATTTGACGGATCAAGGCGGATTCCTGCCTGCCTGGTCGAAAGATCATAGGCGCTCGCCCATACACACGTGCCCCATATCACACCCTCTCGATGCATGGACGCGGCCGCACGGGTACATGTATCCTATGTTGGATGTCCTGCGCGGTTCGGTAAGGGGAACAGGACGCATGCAGGGTACGGGCGTTTCTATACAACGCTTCGGGGTTGCCGGCGATTCGGGGGTGCGCGTGCAAAGCGCCTCACGATACTTCGACCGCACCCCACACTCCACTCCAGAAGGCCTCGCGGAGGACTCCGTGCACACCTGTGCACAGATCAGTCCGCGTCGTGGGCTACCGTCTTGCTGCGCGCGAAGGGAGGGAGGAGGGACACGCGCACGCCGGGCATAGTGCCCGGCCACACAGTTTCGACCGCACTGTAGGCTACGTTCCAACACCAAGGAGGTGTATGGCATGGCGCAAGAGGCGCACGGTGCGATTTACGACCTGCTTGCGGTACGCGGTGTCAGCCGCCGCGATTTCATGAAGTACTGCGGCTACGTCGCCGCGACCCTCGGACTGTCCGAGGCTGCCGCTCCGCAGATCGCCGCCGCCGTCGAGAAGGGCGCGAAGCTCAAGCCCGCGCTCTGGCTCAACGGCGGTTCGTGCACCGGTTGCACGGAGTCGATGGCTCAGGTCGACACGCCCGACGTCGCCACGATCGTCCTCGAACTGCTCTCACTCAACTACTTCGAGACGATCATGGCCGCTTCAGGTGAGTTCGCCGAGAAGAACATCGAGGACACCATCGAGGCCGGCAACTACCTGCTCATCTACGAAGGCTCCGCGATGATGGGCGAGGACGGCAACACGCTGCTCGTCAACGGCCACACGGGGATCTCCATCCTCGAGAAGGCCGCGGCGGGCGCCCAGGCGGTCATCGCCGTGGGCGCGTGCGCGGTGGACGGCGGATGGGTCTATGCTCATCCCAATCCCGCTGGCGGCATCGGCGTCCAGTCGTTCCTGGACAGCGTCAAGGTGACCACCCCGGTGGTCAACCTCCCCTGCTGTCCGACGAGCCCCGAGTGGGTCGTCGCCATGGTCGTCCAGTGGCTGCTCGTTGCCGGTGACGATCCCGCGGCGTTCCTGGAGAAGACCGCGCTGCTCGAGAAGAAGTATCACGACACCTATCGTGACGCCGATGTCTCGCTTCTCTACCCCGAGTACATCGTGGGCTCGACGATCCACGACAACTGCCCGCGTCGCGGCCAGTTCGAGAACGGCAACTTCGTGACCGAGTTCGGTAGCGAAGAAGAGGCCATGGGCTACTGCCTCTACAAGGTCGGCTGCAAGGGTCCGCAGACCTACACGCAGTGCCCTGTCACCCGCTGGAACCGCTCGGTCAGCTGGTGCGTCAACTCCGGCGCTCCGTGCATCGGCTGCGGCGGCCTGAACTGGGTCGACAACAACGCCCCGTTCTTCAAGCGTCTCTCCAGCATGCAGATGGGCGGCTCGCTCGGCAACGTCCAGCCCGGCAGCGTGGGTGCTGTCGTGGGCGGCGTGGCAGCGGCCGCTCTCGTCGCGCACGGCCTCGGCATGAAGGCCGCCGGCCGCATCGGCGACGGTCCTCCCATGGAGGACATGAAGGCGTACGACCGCAAGCGGATGGCGAAGGGAGGCGATAAGTAGTGGCACGCACCGTTATCGACCCGGTAACCCGAATCGAAGGTCACCTGCGCGTCGAGGTCGAGGTCAAAGACGGCAAGGTCGTCGACGCCTGGTCCTCGGGTACGCTGTACCGCGGCATGGAGACCGTGCTGATGGACCGGAGCCCGGAAGACGCGTTCTACGTCACGCAGCGCATCTGCGGCGTCTGCCCGATCTCCCACAGCCACGCGTCGGCGCAGGCCACCGAGGACGCACTCGGGATCCAGATCCCCGAAGGCGGCCGTCTGGTCCGCAACCTGCTCGAGGCTGCTCAGTTCCTGCACAGCCACATCCTGTGGTTCTACCAGCTGACGGCGCTCGACTATGTCAGCCCGATCAACGCCCTGAACGCGGACATCGCTGACACCTACGCGCTCGCGCAGGCCGCCGGCACCCGCGTGACCGACTTCGGCGCTGTGGCCAACCGCCTCAAGGCGTTCGCTGAGAACGGCCAGCTCTCGATCTTCAGTAACCACTACTGGGACCACCCCGGCTACGCCCTTCCGCCGGAGCTCGACCTCATCGCCACCGCGCACTACCTGGAGGCGCTCGAGGCCCAGGCCGTCGCCAACGAGATCGTGGCCATCATCGCGGGCAAGTTCTCGCACCCGATGACCTCGGTGCCCGGCGGCACGGCGTTCATGCCCACCGCTGACAAGCTCGACGACATCCTCTTCCGCTTCCTGAAGGTCAAGGAGTTCGTCGACACCGCACTCATCCCCGACACGCTCGCGATCGCGCCGTTCATCCTCGACGCGACCACGTATGGCGGCGGCTGCGGCAACTTCCTCAGCTGGGGCGTTTTCGAAAAGAGCTCGCTCGTTCCCGAGGAGCGCTATCTCCCCCGCGGATTCGCTCAGGGCCTCAAGGCCGAGGGTGTCAGCCCGGACGACGTCACCGAAGACGTCACGTACTCGTGGTACAGCAATGAGTCGGGTCTCAACCCCTCCGACCCAAAGTCGACGCCGAAGCTCGACTTCAAGGCGTTCGACTTCGAGAACGGTGTTGCCGAGGGCGACAAGTACAGCTACGGCAAGGCCGTACGCTGCAAGGGCCTGCCGACCGAGTCCGGTCCGCTGTCCCGCATGATCGTCGCCTATCTCGCCGAGGCCGCCGGCCAGGAGATCGCAGGCGCCGCGGAAGGCGTCCGCACCCCGAAGGTGCTCATCGACTCCACGCTCGAGGCGCTCGGTGTCGCTGGCAAGCCCGAGGTGCTGGTCTCGCTGCTCGGCCGTGTCGCTGCCCGTAACCTCGAGGCCGCGTACGTCGCCGACCTCGCGCTCGTGTGGGTCAACGAGCTCGTGGCCGCACTCGCCGGTGGCGACGCCAAGTTCTGGCAGGCTGCTGAGAAGGACACCGGTGCTGGTGTCGGCGCATGGGAAGCCCCTCGTGGTTCGGTCTCACACTGGATCGACATCAAGAGCGGGAAGATCGCGCACTACGGCATCGTCGCTCCCACGACCTGGGACATCGCGCCGCGTGACGCGAACGGCGTCCCCGGCCCGCTGGAGCAGGCGCTCATCGGTGCCCCGATCGCGGATGCGGAGAAGCCGCTCGAAGCGCTCCGTATCGCGCACAGCTTCGATCCTTGAGTAGGTTGCGCGGTTCACGTGTTTGAACCGACGACTGGCAAGGAAGTCACCGTCATGTCCTCCCCGCTGGGGGTGATGTAGATGTCGTCCCAGGCCCACTATCGTGAGGCGCACCCGCTGGTGTTCGTGATCACGCACTGGATCAACCTGATCTGCATGATCATGCTCGCCTTCTCGGGCTTCTACATCCACTACCCGTTCTTCGACGGCTTCATGGGCGTCGCCCGCGGCATGCACTTCGTCGCGATGTTCGTGATCATCATCAACCTCACGTTCCGTGTCATCGCTGCCTTCTTCGTGAAGACCGCGACGGATCTCGGCTCGCGTGAGGTCGATACGGACATCAAGAACTGGCTGCCGCAGGAGAAGAACAAGCACCAGCTCTTCGAGACGGTGAAGTACTACCTCTTCTTCCGCAAGGAAGGCGTCATCTCGGCCAAGTACGGTTCGCTCCAGAAGATCGCCTATCTGGCGACGGTGCCGCTCACGTACCTCATGGCGTACACCGGCTTCGCGCTCTACGGTCCCACTGCGGACTGGTCGCTCTTCACCTGGGGGACCGAACTGGTCGGTGGCCCGATGAACATGCGGATCATCCACTACTTCATGATGTGGGTGTTCATCGTGTTCACGATGATTCATGCGTACCTGGCGAACATCTACAACTTCTCGCCGAGCAAGATCATCTTCGCGTGGAAGGAGACGGAGCACTAGTCTCCGTCACGTGGTGATGGCGCTACCATCACCGTGCAGCCGGGCCCCGGAGCGGACCGCTTCGGGGCCCGGTCTGTCGCAGAGGATCGCCTTGCGCGATCGAACGCGGTCCATCCGCTCCACCCCATCGCCGAAGGAGCTCATCGTGTCAGACATCCAGCCTCGCATCCTCGTCCTCGGTATCGGCAACGTACTCATGCTCGACGAGGGCGTGGGCAACCGGGTCGCCACCGAGCTTGAGCGCAACTACGTCTTCCCCGACGATGTGCGGATCGTGGACGGCGGCACCATGGGATACGGCATGCTGCACCTCTTCAGAGGCGTGGAATTCCTCTTGATCGTGGATGCGATGGACGGTACCGACCTCCCGCCCGGGACCGTGGTTCGTGTGTCGCCCAAGGACTTCGCCCCCAACCAGATCATGCACTCGCTCCATGACGTGCGGTTCGTCGACGTGCTGCAGGCCGCCCAGCTCATCGGCATCGACCCGGACGCCGACTGCATCGGCATCCAGATCCAGGACATGAGCCCGGCAGAGCTCACCATCGGCCTGACCGAGCCGGTAGAAGGCGCAGTCCCTCGCGCGATCGGCGCGGTCCTGTACGTGCTCGAGGGGCGTGGCGTGATGGCCGAAGAGGCCACGGGACCCGACGCCGACGCGTCCCTGCAGGCGCACGTGGCCGAGGCGAAGGCGGACATCGCCCGGAAGCAGGCCACCACCACCGACTGACGGTCCCCGCCTACGCGGACCGGCTCGCCGATGCGATCACGGGCCGGGCGCGCCACCCCGGGATCACTCCTCGGCCGCCTCCGGCACCGGCCCGAGCGGCACTTCGAATCCGATCTCGCTCCCCTGCCCCATCGTGCTCACCGCGAACACGGTACCGCCGTGGTCCTCCACGATGCGCCGGGAGATCGCCAGACCGAGCCCGGTGCCACCGGTCTCCTGCGCCCTCGCGGTATCCGCGCGGTAGAATCGTTCCCAGATGTGGGGAAGATCACGTGCGGCGATGCCCGCTCCGGAGTCTGCGATCGAGACGCGGACACGCGACTCTCCTGCCGGCGTCAACCGCGCCTCGATGATGCCCGCGGTGGTGTGCCGCAGAGCGTTCGACAGCAGGTTCCTCACGACCTGTCCGATCCGGAATTCGTCGCCGTCGACCAGGAACGGGCCGGGTTCGCCGGTGACACCCACTGCCACGCCCGCAGGTGCCACATGGGCGGCCCGGGCCACCTCGGCCTGAACCAGGGCACCGAGGTCGAAGACGGATCGTTCGTAGCGCAGTCGTCCAGCCTCGGCCACCGAGAGCTCCTGCAGGTCGTCGACCAGACGCGAGAGCGTCCCGACGTCTTCCACGAGCGAGCCGATCTGGTGCTCATCGGCGGCCAGCACGCCGTCGGCGATGCCCTCGATCTGCGCACGCAGCGCGGCGATCGGGTTACGCAGCTCATGCGCGACATCGCTCACCATACGCTGTCTGAGCTGCTCGGATTCCTCGAGCGAGTCCGCCATGTCGTTGAACGCCGTGGCCAGATCGGCGACCTCGTGCGGCCCCTCCTCGTCGACCCGGTGGGTGAGATCGCCACCGGCAAGCGCGCGCGACGCGGCAGTGAGACCGAGCAGAGGCCGTACCAGGTAGCGTGCGAGCAGCCACGCGCCCAGCGCCGCGAACACGACCGCCACGGCCGCCGATATCACGATGCCCTGGTCGACACCGGCAAGGAACGTCTGCTCCGCTCCGCCGAGCATCATCCGGCGCCCTATGCCGCTACCGGGACCCATGTGCGTAGAGCCTCCGGAAAGGTAGCGCTCGAACGCCCTCTCAAGCGTGCCACGCGCGATGAACCCTGTGGCGAGCACCGCGGCAAGCGAGACCGCAAGGATGGACAGGAACACCTGCATCATCAGGCTGGCGCGCTTCATGTCCGATCCTCCACCTTGTAGCCGACGCCGAACACCGTGTGCACGTAGCGCGGCGCGCGAGGATCCTCGCCGAGCTTCTTGCGGATGTTCTTCACGTGAGCGTCGATCGTGCGCTCGTATCCTTCGAACGCGTCACCGGTGGCGATCTCAAGCAACTGCAGCCGGCTGTACACCCTGCCTGGATGCGCGGCCATGGCGGCCAGGATGTCGAACTCGGTACGCGTGAGTTCCACGTCTCGACCCTGCACCATCACCGCCCGACGATCGGCGTCGATCGCGAGTCCTCCGATGTGCACCGCTTCATCGCCGGGGCGCTGATCACCAGATCGGCGCAGCACCGCCTTCACGCGCGCCACGACCTCCCGCGGGCTGAACGGCTTGGAGATGTAGTCGTCTGCACCGACCTCAAGGCCGATGAGCCGATCCACCTCGTCAGAACGCGCGGTCACGAGGATGACCGGGAGACCGTGCTCGCGCTGGAAGCGTCGCGTGAGCTCGATGCCGTCAACACCGGGGAGCATCACGTCGAGCAGCGCGATGTCCGGTACCGTCCTGTCGACCTCGGCTATCGCAGTCGCACCATCCAGAGCTGTACGCACCGAGAAGCCGGCCTGCTCGAGATACGCGGTCAGGACCTCGACGATCTTCTCGTTGTCATCCACGACAAGCACATCACGTGGCACGTTCACACACCTCCGGGCACACACTGTAGCCGCCCCGCGTGAAGAACCTGTGAAGCCGCATGGTACATCGGTCAGCGTGCGAGCAGCTCCCGGACCCGCTGCGCGATCCCCGCACGGTCGAGCCCCGCGCGGGCAAGCAGCTCTGATGCGGGGCCCGAACTCTGGTAGCCGTCAACGCCGAGCGGTACGGCGCCCGCGTCCCGGCCGTGCAGTACGAGCCACTCGGCGACCGACGCCCACAACCCGGTGCGCCATCCGTGGTCCTCCACCACGAGCACCCACGGGGCGTCCGCGATCCGCTCCATCGCCCCGGCGTCGAGATCCAGCGGCGAGGATACTATGCATACACCCACCGAGATCCCTTCGTCCCGCAACTCGTCGGCCGCGTCGACCGCGGCGCCGGCAACGGTGCCCATGGTGACGATCACCGCGTCCGAGCCCGTACGCGCCCACGTGGACGCGCCGTACTCGAAGACGTAGCCGTCACCGAAAAGCGGTGCTCCGGCCTCATCGAGGATGACCGGCAGCTTGGAGCGTCCCATCGCGATAGCCACACAGCCGGGCATCCGTGCCGCCTCACGCACCGCGCGATCGGTCTGGTTCGGATCCGCCGGCACGATGACCTGCCACCCGAACATCGAGCGGAACGCGCCGACGTAGTCGAGGCACTGGTGCGTCTTCCCGTCCTCGCCCACGTCCAGGCCGCAGTGGGTCACCACGAGCTTGACCTCGGCTTCATTGATGTCGTTCAGCCGCTGCTGGTTGTAGACCTCGTCGATACCGAACACCCCGAAATCGGAGAAGAACGTGAGCACCCCGGCCGCGGAGAGCGCACCCGCCACCGCGGCGGCATTGTGCTCTCCCACGCCTGCCTGCACGAACGCGTCGGGCCGCACCTTCGCGAACTCCCCCGTCTTGACGCTGGCCGCAAGATCGCAGTCCACGACCGCGGTAGGAAGCGCCGGATTGGCGCGCGCAAGATCGGCGAGCGCCGCGCCCCACGCCGAACGGTTGTCGGTGTGCTTCTCGCGTGTGTACGTGCGCGGAGCGCCTGTATCGAGCACGCGGGGCTCGCGCACGTGGTGGAGCGCCGGTGTGAGCGTCACGCCCGCACGGCGCTCACGCGCGGCCTCGAGCGCGGGCTCCACGCCCAGCTCGGCACACGCGCGCAGATACTCCTCGGCGGTAAGGCCGCGTCCGTGGAACTCCGGATCACCCTCCATGAACGAGATGCCCTTGCCGATCACGGTATGCGCGATGATCGCCACCGGGCGGAAGGTGTCGGCCACCGCGCGCGCCACTGCGGCATACACAGCGGCGACATCGTGGCCATCGACCTCGATCACTCCCCACCCGTCGGCGGCGAAGCCATCCGCGATGTTCACCGGCATCACCTCGGCCGTGCGACCCGATATCTGGATGCCGTTGCAGTCGACGAGCACCGTGAGGTCGCTCAGCCGTTCCTTCGCGGCCATACGGCGCGCCTCGGCGACCTGTCCCTTGTGCTGCTCGCCGTCGCTCATCACCACGAACGTGCGGTAGCCGGTACCGGTGATGCGCGATGCGAGCGCGAAACCGACACCCGCCGAAAGGCCCTGGCCGAGGTTGCCGGTGCCCCACTCCACGCCGGGAACGGACCGCTCCACGTGACCCTCGAACACGCTGCCCGCCTGACGGAAGTGCGCCACCGCGTCGTCGAGCGAGAAGAAGCCGGCATCGGCCAGCGCGCAGTACACACCGGGAGAGGTGTGCCCGTGGCTCACCACGATACGGTCCCGATCGGCCGCTCGCGGGCGCTGCGGATCGACGGCGGCGAAGTGCGCGAGGGTCAGGTAGAGCTCGAGCGAGGACATGGAGCCCCCGGGGTGGCCTGAGGCGGCGAGGGTGGTCATGGTGAGGATCGCACCACGCAGACGCCGGGCGCGCTCGGCAAGATCGGCAACTGAGACCGGGTCGAGCTCCGGTGCCGCAAACCCTCGTTCCACCATGGTGACTCCTCCCGAAGGGCGCACCGCCCGTGGACTACCGTTACACTTGAGCATACCCGATGCCGGACACGGAGGAGCACCCATGATGGACCTGCGCCGTATCGCCGAGGACGCCGCCCGCGCCGGTGGAGAGGTGCTTGCCGCACATGCTGGCCGGGTCACGGGGATACGGACGAAGGGTGACGCCACGGACATGGTCACGGCGGCGGACATCGCCTCCGGGGTCGCGGTCGTGCGGAGCATCGCAAGCGCTCTGGAGGGTGCGCGGTTCGTGGTGGAGGAGCCCGAGGTCTACGACCTGGCGGGTGTGGCGCCCGGATCGCTCGACGACGACCTGGTGTGGGTCGTCGATCCGCTCGACGGGACGACCTCCTTCATCCACAGCTATCCCTGCTACTCGGTGAGCGTTGCCTGTGTGCGTGGAGGCCGACCGGTCGCCGGAGCCGTGTTCGATGTGCCACTCAAGGAGATGGTGTCCGCGGCCGCGGGCGAGGGCGCCACGAGCAACGGCGTACGCCTCACCTGCGTGGGCGCGCCAGACATGCCGGGAGCGCTCGTCGCCACCGGCTTCCCGTACGACCGGGGCGCCGCGCTCGACCGCCAGCTGCGAATCTTCGAACGTGTGCTGCGGCCCGCGCACGACGTCCGGCGCGACGGTTCCGCCGCCATCGACCTGTGCAACGTCGCTATCGGCCGGACCGACGGCTTCTGGGAGACCGCGCTCAAGCCATGGGACATGACCGCCGGAGTCCTCGTCGTCGAGGAGTCCGGCGGCACCGTCACCGACTTCGATGGTGAGCGCTGGACGGTCGCCACGCGCGATGTGGTCGCCGCCAACACGGTGCTCCACCCTGTGCTGCTCGGCCTGATAGCCGATGCCGACGGGCGGTAGCTACCTGCCGCGTCGAGGCGTGGTGTCCTCGTCGTAGGCGATGCCTACGTCGCTGAGCACCTTGGTGACCGCGCGCTCTCCACTCTCGATGCAGTTGGGGATCCCCACGCCGCGGAACGCCCCGCCCGCAAGCGCGAGGCCGGCGATATCGTCGCTGCGCCGTTCGATCTCATCCACGCGATCGAGATGACCCAGCGTGTACTGCGGCATGCCGCCGTTCCAGCGGTAGACCCTCGAGAACACCGGTTCGGCCCCGGCGCGCACGTCAAGCAGGTCGATGAGCTGCTGCCGGATGATCTCGACGAGCTCGTCATCGGTGGCCTCAAGCAGATGCTGGTTCTGCGGCCCGCCGATGAAGCCGCGGAGCAGGATCCGACCCTCCGGGGCGCGATCGGGCCACTTCGAAGAAGACAGTGTCACCGCCAGAAGCGGGCGGTCCTCCACAAGCGGCGAGAGGATGCCGAACCACTTCTCGTCGAACGGACAGTCTTCGGTCTTGAACGCCATCGAGACCGTCGCCGAGGATGAGCACGGTATCTGCGCGAGCAGATCGGCGATCGCGTCGTCCACGTCGCGCATGAGGCGGGTCGCCGCCCACGCCTCGGTGGCCACGATCAGCGCGTCACCCTCGATGACCTCGCCGGTCTCAAGCGTCACGCGCCAGGCGTCGCCGGCGCGCTCGATGATGGTGACAGCCGCGCCGGTCCTGATGCGTTCCCGGCCCACGGCATCGGCCATCCCCTCGGGCAGTTCCTGCATGCCACGATGGAACGTGTTGAAGAACGCCCACGGCTTGGCGCCGGGCTTGGGTGGGAACTTCCTCTTCATCTCCTCGCGCTTCTTGCGCTCGTTCATGAAGCCACGGATGAGCGAGCCGAACTCCTGCTCCATCTCAAGGAAGTTCGGGAAGGTCGCCGCGAGCGACATCTGCCCCGGGTCCGAGGCATGCACGCCCCCCACGAGCGGCTCTGCCACGCGATCGAGGGCCTCGCGACCCATGCGCCGCACCACGAACGCTTCGAGCGTCTCGTCGTGCTGCTGGGCGGTCTCACCCTCGGCCCACCGCGCCTTGCGAGGGATGAACCAGTCCATCGCCATGCGGAACTTGCCGGGCCAGGAGTACAGGGACGTGGTGGCGAGGGGCAGCAGCTTGGTGGGCGCGAACATCATGATGCCGTCGGGGAGCTCGACCAGACGCTTGCCCTTCACTATCAGCGTCTTCTTGTTCTCTTCACGGGCGGGCACCATCTCGTCGGCGATGCCGAGCATCCGGGCGATGCGGGCAACGGCCGGCTTGGTCGAGACGAAGGCGTCGCTGCCGCCGTCGACGATGTACTCACCGCCGTCGGGGTCGGCGACGATCTCGCTCGCAAGCTTGCCGCCGAGGCGGTCGTCCTTCTCGATGACCACGCAGTCGACATCGTGCCCGGCCTCAGCCGCACGGCGCACCTTGTACGCCGCACCGAGACCCGCCACGCCGCCACCGATGATGATGACCTTCTTCACTCCTGCCCGCCTTTCGTCGAACACGCGCCCGTCGGGCGCATGGAATGTACGCCGGATGCTAGTAGACCCGCTTCTCCTCCACGGCATCCTCGTCCAGTGTGATGCCAGCCTCGCCGAGGACCTTCGAAACCGCACGCTCGCCGCTCTCGAGCGCGTTGGGAACGCCCACGCCACGGTACGCGTTGCCGGCGAGCGCGAATCCGGCGATGTCGGCCTCGAGCCGCTCGATCTCGTCCACGCGATCGAGGTGATTGAGCGTGTACTGCGGCATGCCCTTCTCCCAGCGGAACAGCTTCGCATACCGCGGACGGGCGTCCGCCTTGATGCCGAGGAGCCCCACCATCTGCGTGCGCGCGAGCTCGAGGAGCTCCTCGTCGCTCGCTTCGAGCACGGCCTCGTCACGCGGCCCACCGAGGAAGCCGCGGAAGAGCACGGTGCCCTCCGGGGCCCGGTTGGGCCACTTGGAGCTCATCAGCGTCACGCCGGTGAGCGGTCGCTTCTCCACCATCGGCGAGAGGATCCCGTGCCACTTCAGATCGAAGGGGCAGTCCGACTCGCTGAACGCCAGGATAGCGGTCGCCGACGACGAGCAGGGGATCGTGCCGAGCACGGCGGCGAGCGGCGCGTCGATCGGGGCGGTGAGTTCCGCCGCGGCCCAGACCTCCGTGGCAACGACAACAGCATCGCCCTTGAGCGTCTCGCCGGTGCTGAGCCTCACCGCCCAGCCCTCAGCGTCGCGTTCGATCGCCGAAGCGCCGACCCCCGTGCGGATGTGCTCTCGACCGGCGGCATCCGCCATCCGGTCGCAGATGAACTGCAGCCCCTCATTGAACGAGGAGAACATCGTGCGGCGCTTCGCCCCGGGTTTGGGTGGATACTTCTTGCGCATCTCCTCCACCTTCTTACGCTGGGCGAGGAATCCGCGGATGAGCGAGCCGTGCTTCTGCTCCATATCGAGCAGCATCGGATAGCGCGCCGCGACCGACATCTTGTCGGGCTCGTCGCCGTTCACGCCTGCGGCCAGCGGCTCGGCGAGGCGGTCGAGGGCCTCACGGCCGAGCCGGCGCACCACCAGCGACTCCAGCGTCTCATCATGCTGCTGCGCCGTCTCACCCTCCGACCACCGCACCCTGCGCGGGATGAACCAGTCGAGCGCCATGCGGAACTTGGCGGGCCACGAGTAGAGCGTCGAGGTGGCCAGCGGCACCAGCTTGGTGGGCGCGAACATCATCATGCCGTCCGGCATCTCGATAAGCCTGCCGCGCTTCACGATGAACGTCTTCTTGGTCTCATCGATCGTGCCGGTCTCCTCCTCGAACACGCCGAGGAGCTTGGCCACGCGGTGGACCGCGGTCTTGTCGGTGAGGAACGAGTCGCTCCCGCCGTCGGCGATGATGCGACCGCCATCGGGGTCATCGACGATGTCGGTGAAGATCTTGCCGCCGATACGGTCGTCGCGCTCAACGAGCGTGAAGGTCACGTCGTGGCCCTCGTCGGCGGCGCGCCTGACCTTATAGGCCGCGCCAAGCCCGGCGATACCGCCACCGATGATGATGATGTGCATACTGCGGCTCCCTCTCGGATACGCTGGCGGTGCCGGCCGCCGCAGTCGGTCTGTGATTGTCACGCCTGCGCTACAGCAGCGGTTCGACCGCCCAGCAGAGCGCTTCGACGAAGCTGTCGTCGGTGTTCGGCACCACGGTCCGCACGAAGCGAAGACCCAGGCCGTCCGCCTGCTCAGCGGCGGCGATGTCCAGGTCCCAGAGCGTCTCCATATGGTCGATGGCGAAGCCGATCGGGACCACCACGAGCGCATCGTACCCCGCCCGTGCGGCGGCCTCCATCACGTCGCTCAGGTCCGGCCCGAGCCACGCGCCCGGGCGGGCCCCTTTGGACTGGTAGCCCTGCAGCCACGGCACCGGTCCCTCCAGCGAGCCGAACGCGCTCACGCCCGGCAGTCGCTCATCATCGCTGAAGTCGGACCCCTCGGCCAGTCCGGCGATCGCGGCCACCGCATCGGCCACCTCGCGCAAGCCGCCGGGATACGGATCGTCATCGACCAGATCGGCCACGGGCAGGCTGTGCGCCGTCATCATCACCAGCGGCCGAGTGGCGTCGACGCGCTCGAGCGCATGCGCGCACGCATGGCCGAAGAAGTCGCGATACTGCGGCGCCTTGTGCAGCACGGGAGCCTCGCACACATCCGAGATCGCGAGTCCCTGCGCCGCTTCGAGCGCGCACATCCTGAACGACTCGCACGTCACCTGCGACTCGAACGCCGAGAGCGACACCATCACGATGCGCTCGGCGCCCGCCTCCTGCAGCTGCTTGAGTGCCCGGTCGATCGACGGCTCCCAGTAGCGCATGCCGGCACCGACGACCACGTCATGTCCGCGCTCGCGCAGATGGTGCTCGAGCGACGCAGCCACCTCGGCCGCCACTCCCGGCAGCGGCGAAGCGCCACCGATCGCGCGGTACTTCTCCTGCGCCGAAGCCACGATCGCAGGCGAAGGCTCACGCCCCATGAAGCGCGCCATGAAGGGGCCGACCGACTCGAGCGAGTCGGGGCCGCCGAATGCCGTCAGCAGGACGCCGGTGCGCTCGGTCGTCACGCCCGTCCCCTACTTGCCACCGCGGATGCGGGCGGAGTGCTCGTGCACCAGGCGGATCATCGTGCGTGCCTTCTCCGGGTCGCTCGTCTTGTGGATGCCATGGCCGAGATTGAAGATGTGGCCCGGGCGCGTGCCCACGGCCTCGAGGATCTCCACGACCATGCGCTCGAGCTCATCGTCGGGAGCGAACAGCGCCACGGGGTCGATGTTGCCCTGGATCGCGAAGCGCTCGTCCACCTGCTCGACCACGTGCTTCATGTCCAGACGCCAGTCCACGCCGATCACGTCGCCTCCGGCCTTCTGGGCCAGGTCGAGCATCGAGGTCGCACCGTTCGGGAAGTGGATGATCGGCACACCCTCCGGCACGACCTTCTTGCCATGCTCGGTGAGGGCGTCGATGACGCGCTTCGTGTACGGCAGCACCGAGCGCTCGTAGTCGCGCGGAGCCACGTATCCCACCCAGCTGTCGAACACCTGGATGACCTGCGCGCCAGCGTCGATCTGAGCCGACAGGTACGCGATCACGGTGTCCGTGATCTTCGTCATGAGCTCGTCCCACAGCGCGGGCTCGCCCCACATGAGCGCCTTGGTGTACTCGTAGTCGCGCGTGCCGTGGCCTTCGATCATGTAGCTTGCCAGGGTGAACGGCGCACCGCCGAAGCCGATGAGCGGGACCTTGTGCTCGAGCTCGCCACGGAGGATCTTGATCGCCTCCATGACGTAGCCGGTGTCTTCGATCGGGTCGGAGAGACGCAGATTATGCACATCGGACGCGGTGCGCACCGGGTTGTGGATGACCGGACCCTCGCCCTTGGCGAACGTCAGATCAAGGCCCATGCCCGGGAACACCACGAGGATGTCACTGAACAGGATGGCCGCGTCCACCCCCACGAGATCGACCGGCTGCATGGTCACCTCGACGGCGAGCTCGGGGGTGCGACACATCTCCAGGAAGCCGTGCTTCGCACGGATGGCGCGATATTCCTCCATGTAGCGACCGGCCTGGCGCATCATCCAGACAGGCGTGCTTTCGGTGGGCTCGCGGCGGGCAGCGCGCAGGAAAAGATCGTTGTAAGCCATACGGGAAGCTACCTCCGATGCTCGGGGCGTCATGAGTCGACGCATAGTCTACCATGCACGCGCCGCCCGCGACCCCTGGCCCGGCATGTTCGTGGGGGCCCGGCGTGGCCGAGCGACGCCAGGAACGCGGAAGGCCCCGCACTGCGCGGAGCCTTCCGTATCGAGCGCGACGTGTGCGGCCCTCCGCCTACGGCGCGGTGTCGATGATGATCTGCACGATCGACGGATCGGCAAGCGTCGAGATGTCGCCGAACGCTTCGATCTCGCGATCCCCACCGGCGATCTTACGCAGGATGCGACGCATGATCTTGCCGCTTCTGGTCTTGGGCAGCTCAGGCACGATGTGGATGAAGTCCGGGCTCGCGATGGGCCCGATCTCCTCGCGCACATGACCACGAAGGATCTTCTCGATGCCGTCGGGGATGTCCACGCCGGTCTTGAGGATGACGTAGGCGTAGATGCCCTCGCCCTTCACCTCATGCGGGTAGCCGACGACCGCGGCCTCGGCCACTGACGCGTGGCTCACGAGCGCGCTCTCGATCTCGGCGGTGCCCATGCGGTGACCGGAGACGTTGATGACGTCGTCCACCCGGCCGAGCAGCCAGTAGTAGCCGTCCTCATCCTTGCGCGCGCCGTCCCCGGTGAAGTACTTGCCGGGGAACGCCGAGAAGTACACGTTCTTGATGAGTTCGTTCTCGGGATCGCCCCACGTGCCGCGGAGCATGCCCGGCCACGGCTTGGTGATGCACAGACGGCCACCCGAGCCCACCGGCGTGGGCGTGCCGTCCTCGTTCACGATCTCGGGCTCGATGCCGAAGAACGGAAGCGTGGCGGAGCCTGGCTTCATGGGCGTGACGCCCGGCAGGTTGGTGATGATGTGACCGCCGGTCTCCGTCTGCCAGTACGTGTCGACGATCGGGGCGTTCTCACGCGCGATCTCCTTGTAGTACCACATCCACGCCTCGGGGTTGATCGGCTCGCCAACGGTGCCCAGGACCTTGAGCGTGGACAGGTCGTGCTTGGCGGGCCACTCCTCGCCCTGCTTCATGAGCGCACGGATCGCGGTGGGCGCGGTGTAGAACTGGTTCACGCCGTGCTTCTCCACGATCTCCCAGAACCTGCCCGCATCGGGGTACGTGGGCACGCCCTCGAACATGAGCGATGTGGCGCCCACGGCGAGGGGTCCGTAGAGGATGTAGCTGTGACCGGTGACCCAGCCGATGTCGGCAGTGCACCAGTACACGTCCTCGTCGTGGTAGTCGAAGACGTACCGGAACGTCGTGGCCGCGTACAGAAGGTAGCCGGCGGTGGTGTGCAGGACGCCCTTGGGCTTACCGGTGGAACCGGAGGTGTACAGGATGAACAACGGGTCCTCGGAGTCCATCCACTCGATGTCGCAGTGCTGCGAGATATCCGCCGCGCGAACCTCCTCGTGGTACCAGAAGTCGCGACCCGGCTCCATGTCCACGCGGGTACGGGCACGCGAGACCACGATGACCGTCTCGATCGATGGGCACTCGTTGAGAGCGGCGTCCGCCTCGGCCTTCAGCGGCACCACGCGGCCCCCGCGGATGCCCTCGTCGGCGGTCACCAGCAGCTTGGCACCGCAGTCCTGGATTCGGTCGCGCAGAGCCGACGAGCTGAAGCCGGCGAAGATGACCGAGTGGATGGCGCCGATGCGGGCGCATGCGAGCATCGAGATCGCGAGCTCCGGGATCATCGGCAGATACAGGGCGACGCGGTCGCCCTTCTTCACGCCATGCTTCTTCAGCACGTTCGCGAACTTGCACACCTTGTAGTAGAGCGACTGGTAGGTGTAGACCTTGCTGCGGCCTTCATCGGTCTCCCAGATGATCGCGGCCTTGTTGCGGCGCCAACCATTGAGGTGCCGGTCGATACAGTTGTAGGCGACGTTGGTCTTGCCGCCCACGAACCACTTCACGTAGGGCTTGTCGAAGTCGTAGTCGAGAACGGTGTCCCACTTCTTCTCCCAGTGGAGCATCTGGTCGGCCATGTCGGCCCAGAAGCCCTCGGGGTCCTCGACCGACCGCTGGTAGAGCTCGTTGTACTCATCCATGGTCTGGATGTGCGCGCGCTCGGTCGCGTGGGCAGGCGGCTGGACCACACGGTACTCCTGCGACAGGGACTCGATCGCGTTCGATTCCGTCATCGGATGGGTCTCCTCTCAGTGGCTGATGCTGTGTCCGGCGCCGCAGACCCCTCGTAGCACAAAGCAGCGCCGGTGCCGCCGTGGCGGCGTGTGCCAATCGTAGCCACTGCGCGTGGAGTGAGGGTAGGTGAAGCCAGGCGAACGGCCTGCATGGTTCGGTGGGCGGCGCCTGTCGCCGGTCATCGGCGCGTGAACGCGCGGGCGGCGTGGAAGCCGGGACACCGCGCCGTTCACGGCACGGGAGTTGCATTCTTCGCACTCAGCAGGTAGCGTACGGTTTGTTAACGGTTTCCCTTCCCTAACATGCGGTGTCGCGGGGAATCCGCCCCACCGCGGTTGCGGCTCATCGGTGACCGGCATCCCGATGCCTCGACGTTGTCGTCGTGGAATGCCGCCTGAGGACTCAGGGGTAATACGGGAAGGAATCAGGGCAGCCTCGACCCGAAGGTCGGGGCTGTTCCCGTTCTCGGACATGGCGTGGCCGGTCGGCTCCCGGATCACACCTGGACGGCCGTGATCCCCCAGCCCGTCCCTGTGTGCGTGGAGATGACGGCTCCAGCTTCGATCACCAGGAGCTCTCGCACGTTGAACCGGGAGCGGATCGCCTGCTCCAGCCAATCCGCCTTGTCCTGCGAAAGCGCGTGCTGTACGGCGAAGTCTGCCGGGAGCTTCTCGTCGATACGGGTCGCGACCCAGTCCACGCTCGCTTGCATGCCCGCGACCGCGCCGCGCGCCCTGCCCACGGGCTCGAACGACCCGTCCGGCGCCACGGTCAGCATGACCCGCATCTTGAGCAGCCCGCCGACGATGGCCGCCACCTTGCCGATGCGCCCGCCCTTGGCGAGGTTCTCCACGCTGTCGAGCCCGACGATCATGTTCACGCGCGAGCGCAGCTCGTCGAAGCGCGCCTTGATCTGCTCGACGGTGGCGCCTGCCGCGGCGGCTCGGGCGGCCTCGACCACCTGGTAGCCTTCGCCCCACGAGAGGTTGAGCGTGTCGAGGACATGGACCCGTTCGCCGATGGTCCGCGCGGCCTCGGTGGCCGACTCATGCGTACCCGACAGCTTGTGGGCGATCGTGATGCACACGACCTCGGAGCACTGCTCCAGCCGCCCCTTGAACGCCTCGATGAACGCTCCGACCGACGGCTGCGAGGTCTTGGGGAGCTCCCTGGCGGCGTTCATACGCCGGAAGAACTCCTCGAGCGGGATTGTGCCATCGGAGAACGTCTCACCCTCTATGGTCACGTTCAGGGGCACGACCGTGATCCCCAACTCCTCGGCGATGGCCGGGGGGATGTCCGAGGTGGAATCAGTGACGATACAGACGTCCTGGCGTGCGCTCATCGAGTCACTCCCCTTCGGCTGGTCTGACCATTCCTTCACCGAGGGACCTGCCCCCGATCACGTGGACATGCAGGTGATGCACGGTCTGACCGGCGTCGTCGCCGGTGTTCACGATGACGCGGTAGCCGCTCGCGTCCACGCCCTTGGCCGCCGCCACGGCGGGCACCGCGCGGAGCAGGGCCAGCAGGACTTCGTCGGGAACGTCGTCGTCGATGTCCCGGTAGTGGTCACGCGGGATGATGAGCGTGTGTACCGGCGCCTGCGGGGCGATATCGTCGAACGCCACGACCATCTCATCCTCGTACACCGGTGTGCTCGGGATCTCGCCCGACGCAATCATGCAGAACACGCAGTCGCTCACTATGCGTCGACCTCCTCGCCGTCGTCACCCTCGAGCTCCCCGATCAGCGCGGTCACCTTCTGACGCGCCTCCGAGAGCTTCTTCTGGCAGGCGGTGAGCAGCGCGACCCCGCGCTCGTACCGCTCGAGGCTCTCCTCAAGCTCGAGCTGCCCCGTCTCCAGGGCGCGCACGATCTGCTCCAGCTCGGCAAGCGCCGCGCCAAAGGTCATGTCAGCGGGCGCAACGGCCAACTCTGTCATCTAGTCCTCCGATCCGACAGATTCAACGATACAACCGAGCCATCCCTCGGCGAGACGTACATCCACGCGGTCGCCCTGCGACACGTCTGCTGCCGAACGCAGGATCGGACCCTCATGCTCGTAACATACCGCGTATCCACGGCCGAGTATCGCCAGTGGCGACAGGTCGTCGAGGCGCGCGGCCGTCCGGGAGACGGCCTGTTCGCTCCGTTCGAGCAGCTGCTGACCGGCGAGCACCGTACGTTCGGCGCTCCGTGACACCGCGGCCTCCGCAGGCTCCACCAGACGCGTACCCACGCGCCGCAATGTCGCCCGCGCGCGAACGAGCGCCTCGGCACGGCGATCGAGCAACGACGGTATCGCCCGTTCCAGCCCCGACGCGAGCATGTCGAGCGTCTGTGACCGCGTTGCGAGCAAGGCGTCACACGACGCCAGGATCGGCCGGCCCGCGATCGACCTCACGCGATGCTCGAGGTCGGCCACCCGATGGGTAAGCGCGCGGCCAAGCCTGACGCTCTGCGCGGCCAGCGTCCTGGAGACCTCGGCCACATCCGGCGCCACCGCTTCAGCCGCGGCAGTAGGCGTCGACGCACGAAGGTCGGCCACCATGTCGGCGATGCTTGTGTCCGGCTCGTGCCCGATCCCCGTCACCACCGGCACCGGAGACGCGGCCACCGCCCGTGCCACCTCCTCGGCGTTGAACGGCATCAGGTCCTCGTAGCTCCCGCCGCCCCTGCCGAGGATGATGACATCGACGCCGGGCTCCGCGGCGAGCGCCGCCAGGCCGCGGACGATCTCGCGCGAGGCGCCCTCACCCTCGACCTGCACCCCGGCGACGACCACCTCCGCCAGCGGGTAGCGCCTGCACAGCGTGCGGAGGATATCGTGGATGGCCTTGCCGCGTGGCGAGGTGACGACGCCGATGCGTGTGGGATGCTGCGGGAGGGCCCGCTTGCGCGACTCGGACATCAGGCCCTCGGCCTCAAGCGCACGTGCAAGCCGCGCCACCTCGAGTCGGAGCATTCCTTCGCCCGCGGCGGTGACCGATCGCACCTGGAACTGCATTCGGCCCTTCGGCACATAGGCCGTGAAGTTCCCGGCCACCTCGACCAGCCGGCCGTCTTCGAGGGCGACGCCACACGCGTCGTACGAATCGCGCCACATGAGGCACGGCATCACAGCCGAGCCGTCCTTCAGCGAGAAGTAGATGGCCTTGTATCCCGGCTTAATCGTGGCCTCTGAGACCTCACCCATGACCCGCAGCCGTACCGACTCGAGCGCTCCTTTGGCGAGCGCCATCGCGTCCGAGACCGAGAGGGCCTGCTCACGCGTGGCCATCGACGTCCTCCGCGCACGGCCGGGATTCTGCCGGCGACACCGCGAGCTTGCCATCGACCACGCGGACCGAAACGGTGCCGTCGAGTATCGCGCCGAGCTCCGCACCGGCGAGCGTGTGCCGCCACCCGGCCGAGAGCGGATGCCCCTCGCGATCGCCCGAAGCGAACCGCTCGAGGTCATCGCGCGAGGCGATGAGGCCGGGTGCCACGCCGTGCTCCCGGGCCCGGACGCGCAGGACGGCGTTCAGCAGATCCGCCACCGGCTGGGCGTCGGTCGGTATCCGGTCGCGCTTCGGCAACCGAGGGAGCTCATCGTCGGGGACCGACATGCCTGCCTCGATGGCGGCCAGCACCGCCGAGGCGTTACGCGAGGCCACGCGATCGTTGACGCCTCGTATCGCCGCGAGCTCGGCGGCCGACCCCGGGCGTCGACGGGCGATCTCGATCAGACTCTCGTCGGAGATGAGCCATCGCTTGGGAGTGTCCCGGCGCTGCGCCTCGCTCTCACGCCACGCGGCGAGTTCACGAAGGACCGCGAGGCTCCTGCGGTCCAGTGACGATGCCCGCTTCACCCGCCGGTACTGCTCGCGGGGATCGACGGCGTATGTGGCGGGATCCGCCAGCCGCTCGAAATCGTCAGCGAGCCATCCGAGACGGCCCTCGCGTACCAGCCGCTCATGCAGCAACCGGTACACCCCGGGCAGATGCAGGACGTCGGCCTCGGCGTACACCAACTGCGCCTCGGACAGCGGTCGCACCGACCAGTCGGTGAAGGTGTCGGACTTGTCGATCTTCACACCGAGCAGGTCGTGGACGAGCTGGGCGTATCCCACCTGCGTGGGGAATCCCGCCAGGGTGGCGGCGATCTGTGTGTCGAAGACGGGTGCGACAGTGCTGCCGGTGGCGCGCAGGAGTATCTCGACGTCTTGTGAGCCGGCGTGGACGATCTTCATGACCCCGGGCGCCGACAGGACACGCGCCAGAGGCTCGAGCCGCCCCTCGAGCGCGATGGCATCGATGAGGTACGACGCTTCGGGGGTGGCGATCTGGATGAGACAGAGCCGCGCGAAGTACGTGCGCTCGCGCATGAACTCCGTGTCGAGCGCCACCACGGGCGCGGCACACAGCATCTCGACAGCTTCTGACAGGGCGTCTGTATCGCGGATGTACAATGGGGTCTCCGGGTGGTTATGGTTCTGCCGGATCGGACGTGCAACGTCGTTCGAGTGTAGCCGATGGATGGCACGCAGACGAGGAGCCAGTGCATGAACGTGCTGATGATCGCCAATCTGCGTGCGGGCACCGGCGACCCGGGCCTGTACGATTTCGTGCGTGAGCTCGGGGCGCATCATGTGGACGTGACCATGCGATTCATGCATGAGCATGCCGACCTCGACTACCTGCTCCGTGATGTGGAGTCGTATGCGCGGGTCGTGGCGGTCGGAGGCGATGGCACGGTCTCATCGGTAGCCTACGCCCTGCGCGACAGCGGCATCCCGATCCTCGCGTACCCCGCAGGCACCGCCAACCTGCTGGCCCGCAATCTCCGGCTGCCCTTCGACCCTACGGATCTCGCGGTGGCGCTGATCGCTGGCCGCACGGTCTCGATAGACCTCGGCGAGCTCACCCTGCCTGGCGTGGGAGCCCGACGGGAATCGGTCGCCGGTTTCGCGATCGCGGCCGGAGCCGGTTTCGACGCCTCGATCATGGACGCCGCCGCCGCGCTGAAGCCGACACTCGGCGAGGGCGCATACCTGCTCGGCGCGCTTCAACATCTCAACCCGCGGGTCTCGCGGTTCACTCTTGAGCTTGATGACCGCACCATCGAGACCGACGGCATCGCCGTGATGGTGATGAACCTCGCGCGCATACAGTTCGACATAGCCGTCACCCATGGCGCGGACGCGCAGGACGGTCTGTTCGAGGTCGTGGTACTCACCGCATCCACAGCCGCGGGCCTCCTGCCCACCATCTGGGCGGCACTCGTCGACCGGCTGCAGAAGCACCCGGAGCGCCCCGGCCTGGAGGTGCACACCGCCTCACGGGTGCGTATCGTCGCCGATCCCCCGCTGCCCGTGGAATACGACGGCGAGGCCGTCACCGGCATCACCACGCCCATGACCGCACGCGTGCTCCCGCGGGCCGGGACGTTCATCGTGGCCGATGAGCACCCGTTCCCCTGCGATCAGTACGGCAATGAGACCGCCTGCCCCTGATCACTGCCTGGTGAGCACGAGCGTGCCGAGCGCAACCTGCGGGAACAGATCGAGGATGTCCTTGTTGTAGAGGCGGATGCATCCGTGCGACGCCTTCGTGCCGATCACCCACGGCTCGTTGGTGCCATGGATGTTGTACGCCGTGTACACCCATGAGGAGCCCGACTGCGCATACAGACGCATCTTCCGCGGACCGTAGACCCCGTTGGGGTCGGTGTAATACTTGGAGTTGATCTTCCAGAGCCGCGTGGGCGTCTCCATGCCCGGCCGCCCGATCGCGATGGGATACGACTCGATCAGCACGTCGTTCTTCACGTAATAGAGCCGGAAGTCCGACTTGTCGATCACGATCGACGTGGATGCGGGATACGACAGACGGCGGTACGTGGCGTTGGTCTCCGACGTCTTTCCGTCGCCGCTCACCGCCACCGCCCGTAGCGGCACACCGTCAGCAGGCAGCGATACGCTGCCGAAATCGACCACGGAGTACGAGGTGGCCGCCTTGGTGCTGACCAGCGTCGACCCGTACCACAGCTGTACCGCGGTCGTGTTCGTGCCCACACCCACCCTGATGACCGCGCGCTTGCCTACCCAGGCCCCCCGTGCGGGCCCGTAGAGCGTCGGTCCGGTGGGGTATCCGCTCAACTCGCGCTCCTGGTGGTGGGAGACGACGCCTGTGCCTCCGAAGATGACCCCGGACTCCACCGCCCCGCCCATGTCGGCGAGATACTGGACCGTGGCGCGGTCCAACCACAGCTGGCGTGTCGCAAGCAATGGACCACCCGCCCGGCCAGCCACGATCGAGCCGGTCAGCGCGTCGGGCACGCTCCCTGCAAGACCGACCTGGGTGCCGCTCAGCCATCCCCTGCCCCGCGCTCCGGCTGCGACCGCCACACTCGTCGCGTACCGGTCGATACCGTGCCAGCGGTCACTGCCGCCCACGGCGTCATAGACTGCTGCCGAGATGGCGCCGACGCCACCGGCTACGATCACGTCCCCAGCGGGAAGTGTCGCGAGGGTGGATGCGGTGGCAGGGGGGATGATGTCCCGCTCGGCCAGAAGGACCGGAACGCCTGTCTGCGCGGAGACGGCCGAAAGTGAGAGCGCATCGATGAAGCCGAACGGGGTCGTACCGTTCGCAAGGAGCGCGCGTGCTGGGACGGTGCGCGATGTGTCCCGCGCGACCTCGGCCACGCGAAGCGCGACCCCTGCGGCGGTGTCGTAGCGGTCTCCGATCACCCAGGGCTGTTCCACTGTGCCGGGAGCCACGAGTGCGGCCAGCTCGGCCGTCACCGCCGGACCCACCGACCCCGTTCCACCAACGACCGTGATGTCCACGAGCGGGTTGACGGCCACGATCTCCTCAAGGGCCTGCCGAACGACCGGCGGGACGCTGTCGCCGGTCACCAGCAGGAGCGGGGCGTCGTACGCCCAGCACAGACTACCCGCCGAAAGCGGATCCGCGAGCGCGCGGTCTTCACCGGACGCGATGATCACGCGATCGATATCCGCCCAGCCCGGCCAGCCCGCGCGTGCGGCGGCCACCGATGTCGCATAGCGATCGGCCCCGGCGACGCGGCTCACGGAGAGCTCGACCCGGTGGGTGCCAGCTGGCCAGGTGCCCGCCATCGCGGGGACCGACTGAGCGAGCACGAACATGACAACAGCCACGGTGACGAAGAGGCGTGTGATCGAACGGTGGCGCATCGCGTTCTCCTTTGCTTCGGTCTCACGTCCCTATTCTAGCGGTACGACGGCTCACTGGGCGTGTCCGCATCGACGACCTTCGAGCCAGCACTTCATGAATGCGCCCGTACTGGAACCAGTAACACAAAGGTCCCTCCGGGCAGACCCGAAGGGACCTCTTGTTCTCCATGGTGGGCGCTAGAGGATTTGAACCTCTGACCCCTTCCGCGTCAAGGAAGTGCTCTCCCCCTGAGCTAAGCGCCCATGGTTGCTGCCGAGCAGCGACGACTATTGTAGCAGGGGATTCACGATACGCTAGTCCCGAATATCCCGCATCTCCGGCACCCCTCCCCGTCCCGGACGCTGCATCCAAAACACCGAAGAAGGCTGTTGCACGCCCGTCGAGGGGCATGGTAGTCTACCCCTTGCGCGCGGACGTGGCTCAGTTGGTAGAGCACAACCTTGCCAAGGTTGGGGTCGCGGGTTCGAATCCCGTCGTCCGCTCCATCGACACTTCGGAGGTCGGCCCTTCGGGCAGGTATGCCGCCCAAGCGGTCGACCTTCTTTGATAGCGGAGCACACGATGCTCCCCATACGGCGACGTCGCCAAGTGGCAAGGCAGAGGCCTGCAAAGCCTTTATCCCCGGTTCGAATCCGGGCGTCGCCTCCAGGAATCCCCGCGGGCCTGTCCACACAAGGACGGGCCCGCTGGCTACACCGGGAAGTGTACGATGGCATCGTCCCGGACAGCCGCGGGGCCGACACGCCGTGATGAGGGTGATGGACGATATGCGCGACGCACGCACACAGTCGACCAGAGCGACGCTCCTCTCCCTCGCCATGCGCTCGGCGATACTCACAGCCGTCTGGTGGACGCTGACCGGCGGAGAGATCCCGTCGCTCCCGCTCGGCATCCCCGTCTCGATCGCCGCCGGTGCGCTGTCCCTCACCCTCGCGCCACCACGCCCGACCGGCTTCCGGCTCGCGGGCCTGCCCCCGTATGTGGTCCACTTCGCGACCCGTTCGGTCGCCGGAGGCATCGATGTCGCGCGCCGCGCGCTATCGCCGTCGATGCCGATCGACCCGGCGATGATCGAGTATCCGGTACGCATCTCAGGTGGCGCGCCGCTGATGGTGTTCGCGAACACCATCAGCCTGCTGCCCGGCACGCTCAGCGCGCGATTCACGAACGGCATCCTTGAAGTCCACGCGCTCGATGACACCGCTGAGGCCAGGGGCGAGCTCGCCCTCCTGGAGACCAAGGTCGCGGCGCTCTTCGGACAGGACCTCGGGAGTCGTGACCGATGATGGCCGCTTACATCGAGCTTCTTGCCGTTGTCATCCTGGCGACCCTCGCACTCGGCCTCTACCGCATCGAGCGGGGACCCACCAGCGCCGACCGGATGCTCGGGTCGATGCTGTTCGGCACGTCGGGCATCGCGCTCACGCTCGTCCTGGCCGAGATCGCGGGCCTTCGTTCGTTGCTGGACATGGCACTGGTCTTCGCCATCCTGGCGTCGATCACCAGCGTCGCCTTCGTGAAGCGCGCGTGGGGGGCTGGTGGCCGATGACAATCGCCCTGCTTCGCGACATCGCTAGCGGACTGCTCTTCTTCGGCAGCGCCTTCTTCTTCCTCGCCGGCTCCGTCGGCCTTGTGCGCTTCCCCGACGTCTACTCCCGGCTCCACGCGCTGACGAAGGGCGACAACCTCGGCCTCGGTCTGCTCGTCATCGGCCTGGCAGTGCGCGCCGACTCGTGGATGACCGTGATCAAGCTCGTCCTGGTCTGGGTCTTCGTGGTCTTCGCCAGCGCCACGGCCTGTCATCTCGTTGCGAAAGCCGCGCTCGACGGCGGCATCGTGCCGTGGACCCGTGATGCCCGATGATGACGCTGTTCGACATCATGCTCGTCGGTGTCATCGTGTGGATCGCGATCGGCTCGATCTCCGAACGAGGACTCTTCAAGTCGGTCGTGATGTTCGTCGTGTTCGGACTGTTCATGGCTCTCGCGTGGATACGTCTCGGCTCTCCCGATGTCGCTCTCGCCGAGGCCGCGATAGGGGCCGGGGTCACAGGCGTCCTGCTGCTCGACGCCGTGGGTCATCTTGGTTCACGACCGGCGCCGTACCGGACAGGCCCCGCCGGCCCGACGACCCAGGAGGGCGGCCATGATGCCTAGGCGCCCCCGCATCCTCCCCCTTCTCGCAAGCGTCGCATTCTTCGGTGTCATAGCGGTCACCGTGCTGCGACTTCCTGCCGAGGCGACCGGGCTTGCTCAGGAGATGACCAGGAACTCGGAGGTCATCGGCATCAAGAACGTCGTGACCGCGGTCTTGCTCGACTTCCGCGGATACGACACGCTGCTCGAGATCGCGGTACTGATGCTCGCTACCGTCGCGGTGCTCTCGCTCCGCGACGCCCGAACGACCGATGGACGCCTCGCGGGGGACTCGGGGCTCATCCTCGGCTCGCTTGCCCAAGTGCTTGCTCCGTTCATGCTCGTGATGGCGGGCTACCTGGTGTGGGTGGGGTCGTCAGGACCCGGTGGCGCCTTCCAGGCCGGTGCGGTGCTCGGCGCCGGTGGGATCCTCCTCGCGCTTGCCGGCTACGACCGGCCGGGGTGGGCACGCGAGTCGATCATCCGGGCCGCCCTCACCATCGGCCTCCTTGCGTTCATCGCGATCGCGGTGTTCCCGATGCTCACCGGCGCCTCGCTGCTCGACTATCCCGAGCATCTGCGCAAGGCGCTTCTCCTGGTGTTGGAAGGACTGCTGACGCTTTCCATCGGCGCGAGCCTGGTGAGCCTGTTCCTGGCCTCGGCCCGTGGCGGTTCCGGGGGTGGCGCCCGATGAGCACCTACCTCATCTACGCACTCGGAGGCGCACTCGTGTTCGCCATCGGCACGTACGCGCTCCTCGCGCGTCGCCACGTCATGCACAAGGTGATCGGCGCCAACCTCATGGGAAGCGGCACGTTCCTCGTGCTCATCGGCATGGGCAACCGCACCCCCGATGGCGTGACAGACCCTGTTCCGCAAGCCATGGTGCTCACCGGGATCGTCGTGACCGTGGCGCTGACAGCGCTCGGCCTTGCGATCGCGAAACGCTACTACTCGGTGACCGGCCTCGATAACCTCGATGACGAGCCATCGGCGGGTGATCGTCCGTGACCCTGATGGACCACCTCCCCGCGCTGCTCATCATCGCCCCGCTGGCCGGCGCCGCACTCGTCTTCGTGACCAGCAGGAGCGTCGACCGCGCGATCACCTGCATCACAGCCGCCGTGATCACCGGACTTGCGGTGTTGCTGGTGGCGCGCGTCCTCGACGGCGGGGCGCTCCGGTACGAGATAGGTGGCTGGGGAGCGCCGCTGGGCATCGACCTGGTAGCCG
Source organism: Actinomycetota bacterium (assembly GCA_036679125.1). GTDB lineage: Bacteria > Actinomycetota > Coriobacteriia > Anaerosomatales > Anaerosomataceae > Anaerosoma. The sequence goes on from JAZIGI010000003.1 coordinate 40,365, forward strand.
ATGGTCCGGCTGCGTTGTTCATACTCCTCACCGCCATCGTCGGCAGTGCGGTCACCGCCTATGCCACCGGGTACTTCCCCGTCACCGAGCCCACCCGATACGGCCACGGCCTGTTCTGGACGCTGTGGCTCTTCATGTGGACATCGCTCAACGCGCTCTTCCTCACGGGCGATGTGTTCAACGTCTACGTGTGCCTCGAACTCGTGGGCATCTCGGCCGTGGCTCTCGTGACGCTCAAGGGTGATGCCGAGGCGCTGCGCGCCGGTGGACGGTATCTGTTCGCCAGCATGCTCGCCGCAATGACATACCTGCTCGGCGTGGCGCTGCTCTACTCGGCGGTGGGACAGCTTGACATGGAGGTCCTTCGGGATGCGCTGCAACAACCCGGGGCGGCCGCATCCGGGGCCGCAGTGGGCCTCACGCTGATGGTGGCGGCGCTCGTCCTCAAGACGGCACTCGTCCCCGCGCACTTCTGGCTGCCCACCGCGCACGCCTCGGCCCCTACACCGGTGAGCGCGGCCCTGTCGGCCCTGGTCGTCAAGGGCTCCTACTTCGCCCTGCTACGGCTGATGCTCGGTGTCATGCCGCCGGGCTTCCTTCCGGGAGTCGATGTCGCGCTTGCCGTCCTCGGCTCGATCGCCATCGTCTGGGGCTCCGTTCAGGCGCTCCTGCAGTCGAGGATCAAGCAGTTCGTGGCGTACTCCACGGTTGCGCAGATCGGCTACCTGTTCATCGTGTTCCCGCTCGCCCGCACGGGCGGCGACGTGCTCGCGCTCGCCCTCGGCGGCACGCTGCTGCATGCGACCGCCCACGGACTCGCCAAGGCAGGTCTGTTCCTGGGAGCCGGGAGCCTGATGGAACGCTTCGGCCATGCCGAGATCGCCCGGATGCGCGGCGCTGCGCGCTCGGCGCCCGTCCTGACCGCAGTCATAACGCTAGCGGGGGTCACGATGATGGGGCTGCCGCCAAGTGGCGGATTCGGCTCGAAGTGGATGCTCATCTCCGCCTCAGTGCAGGCCGGACAGTGGTGGTGGGCGTTGGTGCTCGGACTCGGCGGCCTGCTCGCGGCCGCGTACATGTTCCGGGTGGTGGCAGTCCTGATGGCGGATACCGCGGATGATGTCGGCCCCGCGCGCGCGGCTGTGAGGCTCGAGTGGGCACCGCTCGTGCTGGCCGTGGCCGCGCTATTCCTCGTGCTTGCCGCTCCGCTGGTGAACGATCTGGTGGCCATCAGCTCACTCGTCCCACCGGGGGTGATGCTGCCGTGATGGCCTGGCTTCCGGTGCTCATTCCCGCACTCGCCGCCGTCGGCACATTCGTCCTCGGCGAGGACCGCGCACGCGCGCGCAACGCGCTCAACCTGGGTGCGGCGATCCTCACCGCAGGGATCGTGACTGCGCTCGCTGTCCGCGCATACGATGGCACGGTCACCGTCTCCACGTTGCCGATGCTCCCGGGCGTCGACCTTGGGGTCCACGGCGATCTGACGGGATTGCTCTTCGCGGCGGTGGCGTCGGTGTTGTGGTGCGTGACGCTCGTCTATGCGATCGGCTACATGGACCACGCTCGTGACAGAGCGCGGTTCTTCGGCTTCTTCGCCTTGTGCATATCGGCAGCGAACGGCGTCGCACTCGCCACCGACCCGGTGAGCCTCTTCCTCTTCTACGAGGTCCTCACGCTCACCACGTACCCGCTGGTCGTCCATTCGGGCACTGCCGAGGCCCGCACCGCCGGCCGCACGTACCTGCTCTACGCGCTCGGCGGCGGCACCGCACTGCTCCTCGGCGTGGCATGGCTCACGGTCATCGCCGGCCAGACGCCGTTCACACCCGGTGGCGCGTTGCACGCGGTGAGCGGGCACACGACCGCCCTGCGCGTGGTCTTCGGACTGATGGCGGCCGGCTTCGGCGTCAAGGCGGCGCTCATGCCGCTGCACGGCTGGCTGCCCGGCGCTATGGTGGCTCCCGCACCGGTGAGCTCGCTGCTGCACGCGGTAGCGGTCGTGAAGGCGGGCGTCTTCGGCATGATCAGACTCGTGAACGAGCTCTATGGTCCCGAGCTTGCGTCATCGCTGGGCGTCGCCCAGGTGCTTGCGGCGCTTGCCGCCGTGTCGATCGTGACCGCAAGCGTGATCGCGCTGCGCCAGGACGACCTCAAGAAGCGGCTTGCGTACTCCACCGTGGCGCAACTCTCCTACATCACGCTCGGCGTGGCGTTGTGCTCGCCGCTGGCGGCGGCCGGCGCGCTCGCCCACCTGGCCCACCACGCGTTCATGAAGATCACGATGTTCTTCACGGCGGGAAGCCTCGCCGAGACGCTCCATGTGAAGAAACTGAGTGAGATGGGTGGCGTGGCCAGGCGGATGCCGCTCACGATGTCCGCGTTCGCGGTGGCCGCCTTCGCGCTTGCCGGGATCCCCCCGCTTGCCGGGTTCGCCAGCAAGTGGCTGCTCGGATCGGGCTCCGTGGAGGCCGACGCCCCCTGGGCGCTCCTCGTCTACGTGGCCGCCGGCGCGCTCGCGATGGGCTACATGGTGCCGATCCTGCTCGCATCGCTGCGCGCGGGCGACCGGGGCTCCCGCACCGGCATCGAGAGCGACCCGCGCATGCTGTGGCCCATCGTCATCGTCGGCGCGATGTCCATCATCCTCGGGCTCACCGCCGGCATGCCGGGTTCGCCGATCCACTGGGCGATGACGGCCGTCGCACCGTCCTTCGGAGGTGTCACGCCATGACGCCCACCCTCATCGGGACTGCCGCGTTCAGGTTCGGCGTGGATGAGACGTCTGTCCCGTTCCTGGCGCTGTTCGCCACGGTGTGGCTCCTCTCCGGGCTGTACGCGGCGATCACCACGCCCGCCTGCGACCGCGTCCGGCTCTTCGCGTACTACCTGCCGTCAGCGGCAGGCGGAATCGGCGTGGCGGCCGCCTCGGATGCCATCTCGTTCTACCTCTGTTTCGCGCTGATGGCGCTGCCCGCCTGGGGCCTCATCACGCACACCCGGAGCGCGGAGTCCCGCCGCGCGGGCGCGATCTACCTCACGCTCACCGTCGCCGGCGAGGCGCTTCTGCTTGCGGCGCTCGTGTTCCTGACGGTCGAGACCGGCACCACGGACCTCACCCAGTACCGTGACGCCATCTCCGGTCTCCCATCCGCCGCGCCCATCACCGCGCTCGTGCTCGCCGCGATCGCGCTCAAGATCGGCACCCTGCCGGTGAGCGGTGTCCTTCCGCTCAGCTACACGTACACGCCGGCTGGTCCGGCCGCGGCGCTTGCCGGCGCATCCGCCAAGGTCGGCGCGCTCGCCATGCTGAGGTTGCTGCCGGCAGGCGGGATGGCCCCAGGCTGGGCCGACGCCGTCATGCTGCTGGGACTCGTCACCGCGTTCGGCGCCGCTGTCCTTGGCGTGCTCACCTCACACCCCCGAGCCGTCCTGGGCTACTCCAGTGCGAGTCAGATGGGGCTGGTGCTCATCGCCGCCGGAGCCGGACTGTCGGACGGCCACGCGGCGACGCTCGCGTATGGTGCGGTGGTCGCGTATGCGCTCCATCACGGGCTGGCGAAGGCCGCGCTCGTGCTCGGCGATGATGTGGTGCAGCGTCTCCGCGGGAACGCGCGCTCCGTCGGGCTCGCCGCGCTCGGGCTGCCGGCGCTCGCGCTCGTGGGAGCGCCACTGACGAGCGGGTTCGTGGCGAAGTACGCGCTTAAGGACGCCGTCCATGCCGTGCCCGGCGACGTTGCCGGCCTGGTCTACGTGGGCCTCTCGTGGGCTGCCGCGGGAACGGCCGCGCTCATGCTGCGCTTCTTCGCGCTCAGCTCACAGCCGAGGGAGACCACGCCGGGCGATACCCGCGGCGCGGTGCTCGTCTGGGCACCGCTGCTCGCGCTCGTGGCAACGGTCGTGTGGGTGTGGCCAGCTGGGTGGAACGATCACGCGCTCAGCTCCGCCTTCTCGACCCCGTCGCTCTGGGCGGCGCTGTGGCCGGGCCTGGTCGCCCTTGGCGTGTGGGGTGCGGTCACTCGGATCCTGCCGGGCGGCACCCGCTATCGAGCGGTAGTGGAGCCAGGCGACCTGCTCACCGTCGTGGCGCGTGCGGTGTCGCGCTCGGGAGCGCGCGCCGCCCGACCTGCGGGCACACGGCCTGCGGAGCGCGTCTCATCGGCTTCGGAGCTGCTGCTCGGTGCCGAGCGCGCCTACCTGCACTGGACGGTCGCAGCCACCACGTTCGTGCTGCTGGCGCTCGCGTTGGTGTGGCTCGCACTCGGCTGATCCACGCACCCCTCAGGCACGACTGCTACACGCCGTACTTGAGCTGGATGCGCTTCGCCTGGTCGAGACGGAAGAGTCCCCGCTCCAGGTCCTTGGGATCCGCGATGTTCTCGAGCGCCCACTTGAGGATCTCGTGCGGCACGAGCGGGTAGCGCTTGCGCGCTTCGGTGATGGTCATGGCCATGACTCCTTCTGCTGCTGCGACTACTGCTACGACGAGGAACTGGTGTGATACGGCCTGACACCCGCATTGTGCGCCCGTGGAACCAAACCGTCAAGCACTGGTTGAGACTCAGGAGTGGCCGCCCCTGCCGAGGAAGTACCCCATGGCCGCGACCACCGCGGCGCTCCCCGCCCCTTCGTACATCAGTGACAACGGCTCCATCCCCTTGATCACCGCGCCGAGAAACGACACCGCAAGCACGACGGCGATCACGCCCACCAGTTTGCTTTTCAGGTCGTCCAGGGAGTGGATCTGCAGCCACGTCGGCAGCGGGATCGTGTCATCGATGAACAACTCATACAGGCCGAGGGCCATGATGTAGAGCACGGTGGCGAGCAAGAACACGTCCGCAAGCTCGATGAAGTCGAGCACCGCGTCCTTCTCGTGGATCGCGCCGGTCACCACGTGCGAGATCACGCCAACCGTCTCGACGGCGGCGAGCCCGGTGAGGGTGACCGCGCCCGCCAGAAGGCCGAGCACCGGGATCCCGATCAGGAAGCGGCTATACGTGGGCACTCGCTGGGCGAAGCCCTTCTTGCTGCCGGTGTCCGTATCGTCATGCACACTCATGCGAGCCCATCCCCTCGTAAGACGCCGGTCATAACCCAAGCTCCGCATCGAGTGAATCGAGCGTCTCGATGGGGGCCACCCCGTGGTCCGCATCGAGACCGTGCCGATCGATCAGCACTGCCTTCATCCCCAGCGCACTGGCACCGAGGTAGTCCGCGTAGTGGTGGTCCCCTACATGCGCCGCCTCATGGGGGGCGACGCCGATCCGATCGCACGCGAGTTCGAAGATGCGTGGGTCGGGCTTGTGGAGGCGCACGTCCGCTGAGGACACGATATCGGTGAGCACCTCCCCGAGCCCCTGCCCGGTCAAGATCCGCACCAGCCGCGAGTCCCAGTTCGAGATGATGCCGATGGCTATACCACGATCACGCAGCCGCTCGAACGCAGGCAACACATCGTCATAGAGCGCCCAGCGGTCGGGGAGCCCGAACTCGTCGTACACCCGCCGCGCGATCGTCACCGACTCCTCCTCGATGCCGAGCTTGCGACACAGCAGCGAGTACATGCCGATCCAGACCGACGTCGTCCGTCCATCATCGGTCCAGAACGCGTCGTCTTCCGCGTAACGCTCCTCATAGTACGCATCCACGAGAGGCATGTACGATTCGATCAGCGACAGGTCGTGCGCATGTCCGGCGTCCTGGAGCACCTTCCGGCACACCTCAGACACGCTCGGCGAGGCGTACAGCAGGGTGTTCCCGACGTCGAAGAAGACGGCACGTAGCCCGGTAGCGCTCACGTGAGGTACGTCACCACGTCGGTATGGCGGTCACGCCCGTGCGGCACTTCGGCCGCGTAGCCCAGAACGATGAGCGAGACGATCTCCCACCCGTCCTTGAGATCGAAGACGTCGCCCAACCGATCACGGACCCAGTGCGGCGACGAGATGCTGCAGCCCGCGAGTCCCGCGCCATGGATTGCGAGGAGCACGTTCTGAACTGCCGCCCCCACCGATATGGCGTTGTCCCGCGCCTCGTTGCAGTCCTCCGTGATCGTGGAAGCCACTCCGATGACGATCGGCGCCGCACCGAGATCCGCATAGAAGCGGGCCGCATGCTCGACACCCTCGGGCCCGAGCGCATCGATGTACTCCTCGAGGTACGCCGTTGTCATCGCCATGACCTCGGCGACACGCGCCCTCGCATCCCCCGATGCGACGTGGAAGTGCCACGGCTGACTGTTCATTCTTGAAGGCGCATACGTTGCCGCATCCAGAACCTGCGCGAGGACCCCCTGCTCGACCGGCCGTCCGTCGAAGATACGGATCGAACGACGGCCGTGGATCGCATCCATCAACTCCATGACGCTTCCTCCCTCGGATGATCCAGTCCGTCAAGGATACCTAATCTGGCCCCGCCTGACACGTCATCCGCTCGCAACGTCCGGACCCGCAAGGTGGCGGACCAGTGTCACCGCCGTCCCCCCTTCGGGAAGCGGCGCGAAGTCCACGCGGTCCATCAGTGCGCGCATGAACATCACGCCCCGTCCGGACGATGCATACGGGTCGCCGTCTGACGCTGTCTCTCCGTCGAAGCCCGTCCCACGATCGGCGATCACGAGTACGATCCGGTCCTCGTACGCCGACACTGACACCGAAACCGGGTCGTGCGCTCCACGCGGCGACCCGTGCCGGATCGCGTTGGCCAGCGCTTCTCCCACAGCCACACGGATGTCGAAGAAGACCGCTTCCGGTATCCCGAGCGGATCGAGCAGGTCGCAGACCTCCGCACGGGCCCGGGCGAGCGAGTCGGGGTGCGCGGGGAACTCCAACTCCCGCGTCCAGAGCGAGACCGCGGGTGGGCCGGTGAGCTCGAATCCCGATAGCGCGTCTTCCGGATCGTGTGCCGCCGAGATGCGCGGTGCGGCGCTGACGAGTCCGGAGATCTCCAGGATGCGTGAGACGTTCCGGTCGGCGCCCGCGAGCACCAGTCGGCCTTCGCGGGGACCGAGCTCCCGATCGGCCCAGACCAGCAGGCCGAGGGCCGAACTGTCCATGTAGATGACCCGGGCTAGATCGAGCACCACGTTCACGCAGCCGCGGTTCATAGCGGACTCGAGAGCTTCCCTGACCTCAGGGACGGTGACCATGTCGACCTCTCCGTGGAGATGCACGACGCATGCCCGTCCGTCACCGTGGTGTTCGGTCACGATCTTCATCGGCTCATCCTGGAGCCACCCTGTGCTCGCACGGACTCAGACCTCACCGACATCCGCCTCCACGACGTCATCATGCACCGCATACCGAACGGCGAGGATCGCCGCATCGTCACGTATATCCCCACCCGCGAACCGTTGGACCGCCGCTAGCAGCCGCTCGGCCATGGCGGTCGCCGATCCGCCCGGTCGTACGGCGCGACGCACACGGCCCTCTCCGAAGAACCGCGAGCCACTCCGCGCCTCGGTCACCCCGTCCGTGTAGAGCAGCAGGGCCGCCCCGGGGTCGAGCGTCACCGTCCGCTCCTCCCACGCCGCATCCTCGACCGCACCCAGGAGTGCGCCCGTGGTGCCCAGCCGCTCGATCCTGACCTGGCCGTCGGACACCGAGCGCAGCAACCCCGCGGGGTGACCACCGTCGGCGTAGCGGAGCTTGCCGGAGGGCATGTCGAGCTGCCCAACCCACAGGGTCACGATACTCGTGGCGTCGCCCGACTCGAGCAACATCCGGTTGAGTTCCTCGAGCATGCGCGAGGGGCCAGCGCCGGCGGCGGCCATGCCGCGGATCGCGTACTTGATCATCGACGTCTTGGTGGCCGCCACCACACCCTTCCCGCACACATCGCCGATGGCGATCGCCACCGACCCGCCCGGCGTGACGAAGAGGTCGTAGTAGTCACCGCCGATGTCCGCATCGGTGCCCGCCGGCAGGTACACGCTGCCCGCGTCCAGCCCCGGGATGTGGGGTAGACGGGACGGCAGGATGCTCGCCTGGAGCACCGATGACACGTGGTGCTCACGACTGAAGAGCTCGGCCGTGTCGATCGCGAGCGCCGCCTGTGCCGCGAACGTCCGGAGCAGATCCATCTCCTCACTGCTGAACGCGCCCTCCCCTCGTGCGAACACCACGAGGGCCCCGATGCTTCTTCCGCGCGCCAGGAGCGGCACAGCGAGCAACGATTCGAGCCCCTGTGCGGACGCGGCGTTCAGGAGTCGGGTATCGGTGCCCGAGATGCGGTCGTACCGCTCCGGTTCCAACGTCTCGAACACGCGCCCCGGGACGTCCTCGCCCGGGCGGAAGGTGATGTCCAGCATGTCCCGGTGCAGGATGCCGCGCGCCATCGGGACGGTGATGATCTTACGCTTGGGATCGAAGGTCATGAGCATCACGGCGTCAGCCGAGAGGATCTTCTGCACCACGTCGAGCACCCGGTTCAGCACAACGCGGGTCTGGAGGGACGAGCCGACCGCATGCGAGATGCGGAAGATGGTCTCAAGGTTGTCAGCGCGGCTCTTCGCGGCCTGGAACAGATACGCGTTCTCGAGCGCCAACGACGCCTCGGCTCCGATGGTGCGCGCGAGCCCGAGACGCTTTGCCCCCGACATCCTCGATGGATGCGACGCCATACTGACGAGCAGGCCCACACAGCGGCCCTGGCGGATGAGAGGCGTGAGCAGGGCGGAGAGCGCACCGTGCGCCATCAGCGCAGCGGCGCCCGCCGCGGAGGCGGAGTCGATCGTCACATGCACGGGCTCCAGACGCTCGCCGTCGCCGCCCGCCTCGCGCCATACGTCCGCCCACAAGGAGTCGGCGCCGGAATCAGCGATGTCCATCCCGTACGATCCCGGGTCATCGAGCAGCACCACCTCGGACGTGTCGTATCCCAGCAACTCCGCTTCCGAGGATGCGATGTACCGGAGCGTCTCGCTCGCGCCGACCGGCGAGGCCACCCGCTCCGCGATCTCCCGCAAGGACTCCGCTTCACGCCGTGAGCGACGCTCGTTGTCGAAGAGGCGCGCGCTCTGCAAGGCGACCGCGGCCTGCGCGACGTACGAGCGCAGGGTCTCGCGCTCCCCATCGTTGAACGAGGCTCCCGCAGTGCGCATCACCGCGACGATTCCCACGCAGTCACTCCCCGCCCAGAGTGGAGCCGCCATCCCCGAGACCACGGCATCACCGTGCAGCGCGAACAGCGCATCATCGGGGTCGTACACAGCGGAGACCGATGCACCGGCTCCGAGACATTCCGCGAGCCAACCGGTCCGCGGCGCCGGGATCCGCACGTCTTCATGACCTTCGAGCGCCCCGTGGGCGACCATCAGGTCGAGATCGCCCTCCTCGGACAGCACGAGCACGTCGACGTCGGCCCCGTCGAACATGTGCGCAACGGAGGTGACGATGCGCTCGAAGAGTTCCTCACGATCGTCGGTGCGCGCGAGCAGCTCGACCGAGTCGGTCAACCTGTTGAACCGGGTGACCACCGAGTTGAACGCGTCGAGCAGACGCGCGACCTCATCACTGCCGGTGATCCGCTCGGGCTCGACGCGGTCGCCCGCGCCGATGGCCCGCGCCCTTCGCTCGAGCTGCCGCAGCGGGCGGGTCGAGCGATCGACCACCGAGAGCGCGCCCACGAGCGCTACTCCAAGGGCAGCGATCCAACCGAGGAGACCCGGCCGAAGCGCCCGCCACGTCTCGCCCCACACGCCGGTCTCAGGCTCGAGGATCGCGACGCGCCATCCCAGGTCGTGCGCATCGGGGATGCCCGCGTACCGGCCCACCATGGTCTCGGTGCTCTCCAGCGAGACGTGCCCGACGGAACCCCCTTCGTCATCGGGGACGAACTCGGCGCGGATCGACTCGATCGATGAAAGCGGAGCGCTCGCGAAGACCACGCGCCCCGCAGGGTCGAAGACGATGGCCAGGGGACGGCCGGGCAGCTCACCGGTCATCGACAGCTCACCCTCGATCAGCGATGCACGCACCCTGACCGCGAGCACGCGGGGCGACGAGCCGGGCATGGCAACACCGTGGACCGCCCAGAGCCCTCCTCGCGAGTCGGACGTGGGGGTCACCCACACAACCGTGCCAAGGTCCTCCGTGCGCTCGAGCGCCTCAAGTGCACCACGCGATGCGTCATCAAGGGTCTCCGTGGGCCACGCGACCGGCGTGCTGGTGGGTTCGCGCAACAGGACAGCACCCTCGATGAAGCCGGTATCGTCGAGCGCGACGCGCGCAAGCGCGGCACGAAGCGCACCCTCGCTGTCGTCGGCCAGGTCGGGGTCGAGCGAGGCGGTGCGCATCTCGGCGTGGATGGCCGCAAGCCGCCCGCCGATACGTGAGACCAGCACATCGCCATACGCTGCATGCCGCGTGGACTCCTGCCGCACCGCCATGTTGTACACGCCAGCGGCGGAAGTGCCGACCAGGAGCACCGTGGTGCTCACGACGATGAGCGCCGCGAGGACCAGCAGTCGATTGGTGAGAGTGAAGCGCTCGCGCGCCTTCATGCGGCCTCCAGGGTACCGGCGCTCCGAAGACCAATCCTAGAGCACGGCCACCCGCTCGGCAACGCGCGTATCAGCCACCCAGCTTCGGGATGAACATCGACAACCACCCAACGACCGGACCGATCCACCCGGTCAGGATGAGCAAGCCAAGCACCATCAGCACGCCACCGGCCACGCGATTGATGATGAGCGCATGACGATTCAGCCAGTTGAGCACCGGCTTCACGCGGCCGAGCAGCAGCGCCACGAGCACGAACGGCACCCCGAGTCCAAGCGAGTACACGGCCAGCAGCAGGGCGCCACGCCCCACCTCGGCGCTGTTGGCGGCGACCATGAGGATCGATCCGAGCACCGGCCCGACGCACGGCGACCAACCGAATGCGAACGCCATGCCCATGAGCAGGGCCGCGAAACCACCGAACCGCTTGGCCTTCTGCATCTCAAAGCGCGCCTCGCCGTACAGCCAGGGTGCTTTGATGATGCCGAGCATGAAGAAGCCGAGCAGCATGATGATGACGCCGGCCACCTTCTCGAGCACATCGCTGTACTGCTTGAGGAACGAGCCCACGGCCGACGCCGACGCGCCCAGTGCGACGAACACGATGCTGAAGCCGAGAACGAACAGCAGCGACGGCACCAGGATGGTCGAGATCTTGCGATCCTCCGCGGTGAGCTCCGCCGAAGACATGCCGGTCATGAAGGCGATGTATCCGGGGATCAGCGGCAGGACGCACGGAGACAGGAACGTTATGAACCCGGCCCCGAGGGCAGCGAACAGCGACGCGGTATCACTCACGATGCCGACCCCCTCCGAGGAGACTGTTGGTTGACACCCCTACTTATACCCCGAGGGGGTATTCTGCGTCCAGTCCGCCGGCACCGCTCGCTACGCGTCAGTGGGCTCTGCGCCGTACCCCGCGCGGACGATGGCCGCCACGATCTCATCGGCTTTCAGCACCGCGTCGTCGAACACGACTTCGGTGATGCCGGTGCGATGATCGGATTCGGCCGAGGTCACGCCATCTAGCTCGCTCACGACCATCTGGATGAGCATCGAACACGACGGGCAGTGCATGCCCGTGGTCGCGAACCGCTGCGTCTTCGTCGTCATGCGGAAACCCCGTCTCCCTCGGGCACGCGATCAGACTGCACCATCGCGCCACAGTACGGACACATCCTCCATGCGCCGTGGACCTCTCGGCCGCACTCCCGGCACTCACGCCGCTCGAGCGACGAGCGCCCCTGGTCGGCCTCCCGGCGGACCTGGCTCATCAGTGCGCGACCGGCAATCAGCAGCACCAGCAGCGAAAGGCCGATCACGGCTCCACCGGCAGGCGACAGGATCGTGCACGCCGAGTGCTGTGCGCTGTGATTCACCACGGCAACGGTCGCCGTCGTGAGGACGGCGAGGACGACCACGGTGACACCCATCGTAATCCGGGCCCGGACGCGCTTCACTCTCGGCTCCGCGGGTCGGCGACATGACACGCTGCAAGGTGCAATCCTCGTGCCAATGCGTCACGCGCCCCGGGCGAGCCTACAGTCCGTACCGCTCCATGCGCGCTTCCAGTGTCTTGGTCGTGAGTCCGAGCAGCTTCGCGGCCTTGGGAGTGCTGCCGCCCGCGCGCTCCAGCGCCTGCTTGATCAGGTCGAGTTCGGTCTCCTCGAGATCGATACCCGCCTCAGGAAGCACGAAGCACCGCGACCCGGCGTCTACGATACCCACGCCTGCACGCACCTCCGCCGGGAGGTCGTCGGCCTCGATGACCTCGCCGTGGGAGAGGATCGTGATCCGCTCGATGGTGTTCTCGAGCTCACGCACGTTCCCGGGCCACTGGTAGGCCACGAGCGCCTCCATCGCCTGCGACGAGATCGTCCGGCTGCCCGCCCCGAACTTGTCGAGGAAGTGCGCGACGAGCGCTGGGATGTCCGCCGGGCGCTTGCGCAACGGAGGGATGGTGAGCGGCACGACGTTCAGCCTGTAGAAGAGGTCTTCGCGGAAGGTGCCATCGGCGATGAGTTGCTGGAGGTCGCGGTTCGTGGCCGCCACCACACGCACGTCGACCTCGATGCTCCGCGTACCGCCCAGCCGCTCGAACGTGCGCTCCTGCAGCACGCGCAACAGCTTGACCTGCACCGCCGCGGAGATGTCGCCGATCTCATCGAGGAAGAGCGTCCCACCGTTGGCCATCTCGAAGCGACCCGGCTTGGGCGTCATGGCTCCGGTGAAGGCGCCCTTCTCGTATCCGAACAGCTCGCTCTCGAGCAGCGTCTCCGGCAGCGCGCCGGCGCTGATCGAGATGAACGGCTTCGATGCACGCGAAGATAGCCGATGCAGTGCGCGGGCCACGAGCTCCTTGCCGGTGCCGGACTCCCCGTAGACCATGACGGTGGCACCGGTGGGAGCCACCTTCTCGACCGTGGACAGCAACTCGAGCATCGCCGGGTCTACCGCGACGATCCCCTCCACGTCCCAGTCCCGCTCCAACTCCTCGCGCAGACGGTCGACCTCGGCGGCGAGCGCCTCGACCCTGAGCGCCTTCTCGATACTGAGCTTCAGTTCGTCGAGGTCGAACGGCTTCGTGAGGTACTCGTTGGCACCGGCCTTCATGGCCTCGACAGCCGTCTGCACGTTGCCATGCGCGGTCAACATGATCACCGGGAAGCGGTGACCTTTGGAGCGCAGCCGGCGCAAGACCTCCATGCCGTCGGGAGCCGGCATCTTGTGGTCGAGGATGACCACCTCCGGCTCGTGTTCGGCTACCGCCGTGAGGGCGTCCTTGCCGTCGGCGGCCTCGAACACCTCATATCCCTCGGCCTCGAGCGCCTGGCTCAAGACCCAGCGCATGTTCTTCTCGTCGTCCGCGATGAGCACGCGACCCTTCATCTGCCGACCCCTCTTCCTTGTGCGGGGAGCACGACCGTGAAGGTCGTGCCGCGCCCCGGTACGCTGTGGACTTCGATCCTGCCTCCGTGCTGGTCGATGATGCGGTGGACGATCGTGAGTCCGAGTCCGGTCCCATCATCGCGTGTCGAGAAGAACGGGTCGAACACCCTCTCGACGACGTCCGGCGGCATGCCCGGACCCGTGTCCTCGACCGCTATCGACACGTACTCGCGGTCGCCCCACACGCGCACGTGTATCGTGCCGCCGGTCTCGCCCATCGCCTGCACCGCGTTGGAGACGAGGTTCACCAGCACCTGCTTGAGCTGGTCGGCATCGGCGAACACGGACAGCCCGCTTTGCGCGTACTCGGTGACGATCTCCACCTGGGCCTGCCCCGCGAAACGGCTGGTGAACAGCACCACATCATCGAGCACCGACTGCACGTCGGTGGGACGGAGCGTGGGCGAGGAGGGGCGGCCGAAGTCCAGGAGCGCCTTGATCACGCGGTCGAGACGGTCGATCTCCTGCCGGATCACCCGCATGACCTCACTCATGCGCGCCGGATCGTTACCGGATTCCTCCACCAACTGCACTGAAGCCTTGATGATGCCGAGCGGGTTGCGGACCTCATGTGCGACCCCGGCCGTGAGCGCGCCCATCGCCGCCAGGCGATCGGCGCGGATCAGCTGGTCGGTGAGCGCCTTGACCTCCGAGAGGTCTTCGATGCTCACTACGGCTCCGAGAACCCGCCCTCCGTCGTCGCGCATCCGCGCGATGGATACCCGGGCATGGATCGTCTTGCCTCCACGCGTCTCCAGCGTCATGTCGTTCACATGGCGCTGCGCCACTCCACGAAGCACCTGCTGCAAAGCCGTCTCGAGCCCCCCATCCGTGCGGAACAGCACGCCGAGCCGCTTCGGCACCATCTCGGCCTCACTCATGCCGAGGGCGCGCTCCGCGGCTGTGTTCACGGTGGCGACCGACCCGTCCGGGCCGACCGTGATCACGCCTGAGGTGATCGATTGGAGGATCGCCTGCGTGTAGTGCTGGATGGTGACCATCTGGATCGCACGCTCCTCGAGCGTGTGGTACGCATGCTCGAGCTCGACGCTGACAGTCCTCAGGTCACGGGCCTTGCGCTCCTCCAGGTCGCGCAACCAGCCGAACAGGAAGCCGACGGCGATGAACATCACGATCTCGTACAGGTTGTCGACGTTGGGGCCGACAAGGCCACCCATCACCGACTGCGCGTGAGGACCGAACATCAGCGCAGTGGCGAGAGCTGTGATGACCCCACCGCGCCAGCCGAACACGAATCCCGCGTAGATGATCGGTATGTAGTAGAGCTTGCGGTACAGCAGGTGCATCGCCATCGTCTCGGGCGATGTGGTGGTGAACAGATGGAGCGCCGTGATCGCCGCCAGCAGGAAGACGATCAGCACGACATCGTTGCGAGACGCCTCCGAGCGCCCGGTGGCGCCCGTCGGCCGCGGACCATCATGCGCGGTCATGTGCGTTTCCTTGCCCATGAGGGCTCGATGCCGAGCTCCTCGCGGTACTTGGCCACCGTCCGTCTCGCCACGCTCACGCCCTGTTCGCCGAGCGCCTCGGCCAGTCGCTGATCGGAGAGCGGCCGGGCCGGATCCTCGGCCTCCACGAGCTCGCGCAGCCTCTTGCGTACCGTCGTCGACGCCACATCCATGCCCGTGGAGGTGCGGTAACCACCAGAGAAGAAGTGTTTGAGTTCGAACAGGCCGTACGGTGTCGCCATGTACTTCCCGGTGACACCACGGCTGACGGTGGACAGGTGCACCCCGAGTTCGACGGCGACGTCCTCAAGCCGCAGCGGACGCAGGTCGCCCTTGCCGTCCTCGAAGAAGTCACGCTGGACCTCGAGGATGATCTCCGCGATCCGGCTCACGGTGTCCCGGCGACGGTCGACGTTGCGCATGAAGCTCTCGGCCTGACGGATCTTGTCCTTCAGGTAGCGGCGCGTCTCGTCGTCGGCGGACGATCCGGAGCGCAGCATCGAACGGTAGCGGGCGTTCACCCGCAGGCCCGGCACCGCCTCGCTGTTGGGCATGACCAGCCACTCATCATCGAACCGCCGCAGAGTGACATCGGGGACCACGTACGCCGGCGCGGAGCCGGGCGAGAACGCCCCGGCCGGCCGGGGGTTGAGCATCCGCAACGACTCGACAGCCTCCCGCACGGACTGCTCGTCGGTGCCCAGAGCGCTGGCGATCCTCTTGAAGCGACTGGCGGCGACATCGTCGAGGTGAGCGTCGATCATGCCGAGGACGAGCGGCGTATCGACGCCCACGACCTCGGCCTGGATCCTCAGCGCCTCGGTCACCGTGCGCGCCCCCACACCGGGCGGGTCGAGCTGCTGCACAGCGGCGAGCGCCTGCGGCACCAGATCCACCGGCACGTCGGCGATGGCCGCGATCTCCGCTTCGTCGCCGACGAAGAAGCCGTCCTCATCGAGCGAGCCGATGATGGCCCGCGCGGCGAGCGCCACCTGCGGAGCGAGATCGAGCATGGCGAGCTGTTCGAGCAGGTGCTCGGTGAACGAGGTCACGCCGCCCACGAACTCCTCGGCGTTGATCTCCTCGACCCCCGGGTCGCGGGGCGCCGCGCTGTCCATGTGCTCGAGCTCCTCGTACTGATCGAGCCACTCGTCCCACGCGCGCTCGTCTTCGGGCGCGGACTCACGTTCCTCGGCGTCGGCCTGCTCGTAGTCGTCCTCCTCGACCTCGAGGACGGGATTCTCCAGTATCTCGGCCTCGATGAGCGCCTGGAGTTCCGCCACGGGCATCGCGAGCATGTTCAACCCCTGGTAGACCTGGGGCGAAAGGGTGACCTTCTGTTTCAGTTCGGGTCGTTGTACGAGGTCCATCGGGGCCTCCGAGAGTCGCCGCACTAGCAAACAACGTACCATTCACATTATGCGCTGGTAGCGTCTCCGCCTAACACATCGGGATCGACCAGCGGCATCTCCGCGGGAACGCGGGTGCTCGCCTGGGACAGCAGTACGGCAGCAACGACCAGCAGGCCTCCGAGAAGCTGCAGGGCGCTCAGGTGCTCACCGAAGATGAACCAGGCCACCACTCCCGCGATGACCGGCTCCACAGTGGAGGTAACCGACGCCTGGGTGGCCTCGATCATGTTCAGCGCCTTAAGGAACGCACCGAACGGGATAATCGTGCTGACCACGGCCAGGGCGAGCACCGCTACCGCGGCCCGCCAGTCAGAAAGCAGCGTGATGATCGGTCCGGGGCCCCCAAGCACGACCAGCCAGAACACCGAGGCGAACCCGAGTCCGTAGGTGAGCAGCGTCCAGGGCGCGAACTTGCCCGACGCGTACTTCCCCATCAACGAGTATCCCGCGAAGAACACGGCCGAGGCGAGACCCCAGATCAGGCCCTCGCGCGGCACCACCAGACCGTCAGGCCCGAGTGCGCCCACCATCAGCGCACACCCGGCGACGCTGAGCGTGACCGCGCTCGGCAACGCGAGGGTGAACCGTTCGCCAAGCAGCGTCACGGAGAACACGAGCACGATGACCGGCGCCAGATACTCGAGAAGGATCGCCGTGGCGACGCCGGTGAGCGAGATCGTCTTGAAGTACGCGAAGTGGACCATGGCCAGGCCGAGTATGCCGAAGACGGCGAGGAACGGCAGATCACGCCTCCGGACCTTCAGCAGCTCGCGCCGACGAAGCGCAAGGTACACGGTCGCGATGAGCGTGGACACCACGGCGCGGGCCGCCGACAACACGACCGGATCGACATCGATGGCAAGTGGCGGGAACGGCCAACCGGCCGTCTCCGGGCCCGGTGCGGAGAACAGCCACTTCGCGAGCAGCCCTCCACCGGCCCAGCAGAACGCGGCGAGCAGTACGAGCCCGTAGCCTTCCGCGCGGCGTGCCGCGTTGTCGCGTGGGGGCACGGTCACAGGAGTCCGTTCCTCTCCTGCTCGGCGGTCTTGTGCTGCTGGTACTCGTCGAACGGCTCGAGATGCGCGATGGCATCCACGACCGCCGGGAACCCGTCCACGACCGCCTTCTCGACCCGCTCGGCGATCGCATGGCCCGCCGCGACCGGGATCGTGGGATCCACCTGGACGTGCATATCCACGTAGACCTCGCTCTCGCTGCCCCGCGTCCGGACATCGTGGCAACCGAGAACGCCCTCAAGCGAGCAGGCGAGCGCGCTCACCTCGGCCGGATCCAGGCGCGCGGTATCGGCGAGCGACCCACCGGCCGACGCCAGCACCCTGAACGCGGTGACCACGATGAAGCCGGCCACCAGGAGCGCGAGTATCGGGTCGGCGATCGGATAGCCGAGGCGAACGGCGGCAAGGCCGCCGATGACGCCGAGCGTCACGAGCACGTCGCTTGCGGTATGGCTCGCGTCGGCGCGCAGGATCTCACTCCCGAGCCGATCGCCGGCACGTCGTTCGGCGGTGGTGACCACCAGGTTCACGGCGAGCGTGAGCAGCATGACCACGAAGCTCACCACATCGACGTCAGGACCTGCGCCGGGATCCTGGAGCCGCAGGATGGCTGACGAGCCCACCCTCCACGCAGCGAACAACAGCAGTGCGCCGATGGCGGCGGAGGCGAACGTCTCGTACTTGCCATGCCCGTACGGATGACTCTTGTCGGCGGGTCGCGCCGCGAGACCCAGGCCGATGAGACCGATGACGTTCGACGTCCCGTCGAACAACGAGTGGAAGCCGTCCGCCGTGACCGAGACCGAGTCGATCAGCAGTCCGTAGCCGAGCTTGGCCGCAGCGACGCCGACGTTGAGCGCAAGCACCCACCACAGCACGCGCCGGACCGCGCGACTGCGGTCGGCACTCTGCGTATGTGGTTTGGAGTAACCCATCCCGCCCCCTTGCCGCATATACCCCTAGGGGGTATATTGACCCTGGACATTCACTCGATTCTACGCCTGCCCCGCGTTCGCGCAAGGAGCGTGATGATGAACACCCCGACACGTATCGCGAGTATCCCCACCGAGGAAGAGCGCCGCAAGATCGTCAATCGGCTCAAGCGGCTCGAGGGTCAGATCCGCGGACTGCAGACCATGATCGAGTCCGGCAAGGACTGTGATGCCGTGCTCACCCAGATCATGGCTGCGAAGTCCGCGCTGAACCAGGTGGGGCTGCACATCATCGGCCACTCGATGAAGACCTGCCTCGTCGACGAGGCCGTGACCGACCGTGACGAACTGATCGACGAGGCCATCAAGGTCTTCCTCAAGTACTCGAGCTGCGTGCAGTAGCTATCGCGTGCGTGATGCCGGAACGGTCGACGGCGCGGCGCTGATCAAAGCGCGCAGGCGGCGTCTATGAGGTGAGCCACCGAGCGGTCGAGATCGCCGATCTCCCCCTCGCTCACCCCGTCCTCCTCGCTCCAGATCGAGACGGGCCTCACAGCGCTCACCCACACCACATCGCCGTCCGCGTAGATGTGCATCTTGCAGACGTCGTAGAAGCCGCCGGGCATCGCCACATCCAGGATGACGAGCGGCTGGATGCGGAACCCCTTCGCCTCGAGTGCGGCCTGCAGGTCGTGGCGTCTGACGACGTCGAAGCCGTGCGAGCGCACAGCGCGCTCGACGGCCTCGACCATCTGGGGGAATGTCCTACGACCTTCCCTTCGGTATGTCAGATCCATGACCACCACCATGCCGGACAGGCCACACGGGCCCTGTGCCTAGCCTCAGCCGAAACCCCCGCGAGGCACACAACCGGCGCTCGTACTGACGGGTCGGGCGGCGAACCCGCCGCCGACACCGGCTTCCACCTTCTTGGAGCCACACTCGGGACACACCCGGTCCGACTCCCTGAGCAGGCGCATCAGGAACCGATCGAACTGATGGCCGCACTCTTTGCAGTGCAGTTCGTACGTCGGCATCTCCTAGACCAGCCCGAACTCCCGGCCGAGGGCATCGGCGCCACGTGCCCCGACCACCTGCGTCACAAGACTACCACCTTCGAACTTGGCGATGGTGGGGATGCTCATGATGCCGTAGCGCATGGCCACGTCGCGCGCCTCGTCGACGTTGACCTTCACGAACTCGACGGAATCGCCGACACGGCCTGCAAGCTTCTCGAGCTCCGGGGCGACCATGCGGCACGGACCGCACCACGGCGCCCAGAAGTCGACGATGACAGGCTTTCCGGCCTCGAGGACCTCGGCCTGGAACTGCGCCTCACTGATCTCACGGACTGCGTTGCTCAAGGGGATCTCCTCCTCTTGGGTGACATCTTACGGGTGCAAGTATACCCCATGGGGTATCTATGTCAATGGTCTGTGGCGGTCGTCTTCCACTTCCACTATCGTCTGTGGTGACACAAGGAGGATCGGTGGTCTACTGGCTCGCCCTTCTCGCAGGCAGTCTCATCTTCGGCGCCTGCATCGTTGGCGCGATGGTGCTCGCCCGGCCATACTCAACGCTCGTCGTACTTGTGGGTATCGGCGGTTTCCTCGGCGCGCTTTACACTCTGGGCACCATAGCCCAGGTCTACTCCACCCCGCTCGCGATCGCCGCGTCCATACTGTTCGTGGTCGTAGGGATCGTGGGCGGGTACACGATCGCCGCCGCGGGAGTACCCCACATCGCAGCCATGAGACGAAGCCGGCCGGCCCCACCACCTCAGGCGCCAGTCGAGGCCGGCGTCGTGCTGCTGGGATGCGCCGAGCCAGGCCGGTACGATCCGCGGGCGGTGGCACACCGTCAGAACCTGCTTGCCGATACGGCCGATATCGAGCTGCCGCTCAGCGCCGTGCCGTTCGTGTTCCTGACCGAGAAGACCCGCTACCGCGCCGTTGGTGGAACGGCGCCGGGCGCCTCGGCGGCCGCTGCGCTCGCACAGAAGCTGGCCGCGCTCTGGGGACCCCTCCCGCGTCCGAGGATCACGCTCGCCACGTGCCAGTACCCCGACGACCTGCGGCGCGCCATCGTCGAGCAGGCGGGCGCCGGCGCGACCCGCATCGCCGTCGTGGTGCTTGGACCACCCGAGTCAGCCGCGACCGAACATGCCCTGACGCTCGCCTCTGAGACGGCCAGGCACGAGCTGGCGGCGCAGGTCCGCATCGCTCCGTCGATCTGGAACGACCGTCAGCTGGCATGCCGGCTGGCCGAGCGCATTCTCGCGCACACGGGAGACACGCCGCGAGGGGCCATCGGCGTCGCGATGGTGTGCCCGGGATCGCCCGAGGTGTGGGAACATCGCTACGCGGCCTCCGGGCAGACCGAGAACTACTTCATACAGCGGGTCCGCATGCTGCTCGTCGAGGCGGGCCTGTCTGACGAGCATGTGAAGGTCGCGCGGCTGGAGTGGCAGACACCGGACGTCACCGAGACGGTCCGGCATCTCGCGGCGCTGGGGTGCCGACGGATCATCACGGTGCCTGCGACGACGGTCCTGCCCACGCTCGAGACACTGCTCGACCTCGAACGCGCGGTGTCGTACGCGCGGGTGCCGGCATCGGTCACGACGGTCACGCTTGGACCGTGGGAGGACGACGATGCGCTCGCGGCTGCTGTGGGGGCCGTCGCGTCGACCGCACTCGACGATGCGCAGGGTCGCTAAGGGTCACACCGGGGCGCCGTCAGGACGCCCGCCTGCGGCACATGGACGCGTCAGGCGCGCTCGGTGGCCATGCTGCGCCGCGAGATCTTGCAGCGCTCCTGGTTGAACGCCTGCCGACGCCTGATCTGCGGGATGCTGCGCATGTACCGGAACGCCAGCGCCAGACCGCCCCGATCCGCTTCGGCATGCGTCTCGAGTGCGTCGATGCTGCGACGAAGGTCCTCGGCCGTGCTGCCGCGGAACACGGTGTAGCCCTTGCCCACACCACGCAGCACATGCGCATCGGAGCCGCCGACAGCCGCCACCCCGAGACCGCCGGAGAACATCTTGGCGGCCACCCGGTTGGCCCAGATGAGGTACGGCACGGAGTTGTAGACCTCAAGCGCGTGGAACGCGAGGTCACGCGCGGCGTCGGCAAGCCGGCTGCGGCCGAAGGGCCCGAACACGCCGCGTGCCGAGAAGGGATGCGGGATGATCGCGATACCGCCCTGATCGGTGATGCGCCGCACGGTCTCCAGCGGGGTGAGACCTGCGGGGATCTCCTCGGTGAGGAAGAGGCCGAGCACGTGGCCCTCGGTGGTGGACATCTCCTCACCCACGACGACCTCGATACCGTAGACGTCCTCGAGCTCCTTCGCGAAGAGCGCGCCTTCGATGGTGTTGTGATCGGTGATCGCGATGACCTTGAGGTCGGTCTTGGTGGCCACGTACTCCATGATCTCGGGGATGGTGGCGAGTCCGTCGCTATGCGTGGAATGGATGTGAAGATCGGCCTTGCTCCAGACGTCTGCGCTCACACTGTCCCCGAATCTGTTGGTGGCCCGCCCGCGAGGTACAGCAAGCACCGTACCGCACAGCTCATTCATCGGCAGCACGTGATGGCTGCTACACCCGCAATCGGTGGACGGCACGACTCACCGCGCGCCCGCCCACTCGCCCAGCCGTGCGACACCCTCGTGCAGCCGCTCCATCGATGTCGCGTAACTGAACCTGAGGAACCCTTCGCCGCCGGGGCCGAAGTCCCTGCCGGGGGCCACCGCGACACCCGCTTCCTCGAGCAGGCGGGACGCAAGATGGACCGAGTCGCCGTCCCAGTGTACCGCCTCGGCGAACACGTAGAAGGCGCCGAGAGGCTCGGTGGCGACGGAGAGGCCGATAGAACGGAGGGCCGGGACGAGGTACCGGCGGCGCTCGTCGTAGACCGTGCGCATCCGTGCCACGTCGTCTTGCGCGCGCAGGAGCGCAGCCGTACCGGCCACCTGCACGAAGTTGCTGGCGCACAGGAAGAAGTTCTGCTGGATCTTCTCGGCCGGGCGCACGAACTGCGGAGGCGCGATCATGTAGCCGAGGCGCCACCCGGTCATCGCGTACGCCTTGGAGAAGCCGTTCAGCACGAACGCGCGATCGGTGAACTCCAGAGCGCTGTGGGCGCGCCCCTCGAACTGCAGTCCGTGGTAGATCTCATCGCTGGCCAACCAGATGCCATGCTCCTCGGCGAGACGCGCGAGATGTTTGAGATCGTCCGGACCGAGCACGCCGCCGGTAGGATTGGACGGCGAGTTGCACATGATCGCCTTGGTGCGCGGCGTGATCGCACGCTCGACGTCATCGATGCGGTACCTGAAGCCGTCTTCGGCGCGCACGCGCACCGGCACCGGCACCCCGCCGAGGAAGTTCACGTAGTTGGGATACGCCGGGTAGCACGGATCGGGCATGATGACCTCGTCGCCCGGGTCCAGCAGCGAGCCGAAGAGCAGCAGCATCGCCGGCGAGGTCCCCTGGGTGACGATCACCGAGCCCGGGTCGACACCCACGCCGTAGTCCTCACGTGCACGGTAGGCGACGGCGTCGCGAAGATCCGGCAGGCCGAGGGAGGGCGTGTAGCCGGTCTCACCCGCATCCATGGCGGCCTCGGCGGCCTTGACGATCGCCTCGGGCGTCGTGAAGTCGGGATCGCCGATCTCCAGGTGCACGATGTCACGACCTGTCGCTTCGAGCTCGCGTGCGCGGGCGACCACGTCCATCACGATGAACGGGTGGATCGACTCCGCGCGCTTCGAGACATCGGACATGTCAGTCTCCTTCGATCCGGGCGGCGTACAAACGGGCGATGTGGACCGAGCGGGCCTCGAGCCTGCGCAGGTCGGCGAAACCGATGTCGCGAGTGGCAACGATCTCGTGCGGCGGCTCCGGGTCGAACCGCAGGCCGAGCTCGGCGGCACGAACGTACAGGTCGGTGCCGGGGAGCACGTGGAGCGTGGACGTCTGGAGCTTGCCGGGATCGAGCGAGAGACAGAAAGAGACGCCCTTCAGGAAGTCCTCGGCGGTGTCTCCCGGGAGGCCCGCGATGAGGTCGGTCTCCACCAGGATGCCCTGACGCTTGAGCGCGGCCACGCCGGCCGCGAAGCGATCGGCGTCGAACGCGCGCCGGCACGTGGCGAGGGCGTCCGCCCCGATGCTCTGCGGCCCGGTCTCCACGGAGACCACGCCAGCGCGCCGCAGCAGCGAGGCCGCCTCGTCGTCCACACGCTCGATGTCGACCTCAACGGTGTGGAGCACCAGCCCGCGGGCGGCGTAGGGTGCCAGCGTGTCGGAAAGCCACCGCAGGCGATCGGGTGTGAGGTTGAACACCGAGTCGATGAACGAGAACTGCCGCACGCCCCGCTCGCCCGCCAGGAAGGCGATCTCCGCCTCGACGCGCTCACGGCTGAACGAGCGGATCCGCCCGTAGCCTTTGCCCTCGAAGCAGTAGGCGCAGTCGTGCGGACATCCGCGGAACGTCTCGACGTAGGCGCTCCCCTCGCGGGGTTCAAGCACGCCGGCGAGGTAGGGCGACGGGATCGCGTCCAGGTCGGCGATGAGTGCGCGATCGGGCGCCGCAACGGGCGCGCCTGTGGCATCACGCGCGGTCACCCCGTCGGCGCGGGAGAAGGGCTTGCCGCGCCGCGCCAGGTCGACCACGTCGGCGAAGGCCGCCTCCCCCTCGCCGCGCACCACCGCGTCCACCTCGGGATGCGCACGCAACACCTCGGCGGCGATCGGACCCACTTCCGGCCCGCCGAGGACGATGCGCACGTCCGGCAGGGCCTGCTTCACGATGCGGCAGATGTCGTATACGGCACGCGCGCTCCAGCAGAACACGGATGCCGCGAGCACGTCGGGCTCAAGCGCGATGATGCGGTACGCCACCCACCACGGGTCGTCATCGGTGGTGAGGTCGAGCGTCTGGAAGCCGACCCGCCCCTTGAGCCGGTCATCGGCCTGCGCGTACGCCCGGAGGTAGCCGAGCGCGAGCGACTGGTACCCGGGCGAGTTGAGCGCGAGGAGTGCGACTTTGAGCGGAGCGGTCATCAGGCACCACCCGCCCCGGACGTGGACTGGATCGGACCGCCGTCGGGCTCGCCGTGCAGGCGATGGGTCTCCGGCAGGGGCAACGCGCCATCCGTGGACACCCAGACGCGGTTCACCATCCCGGTGTCGCACGCCGCCGCGATCACCGTGGCCGCCTGAGATGGCAGCAGGCCGGCCGCCTCGAGACGCACCGCGTGGAAGCCGCGCTGCGCGCAGGCGGCCACGATCGCGGGCAGGTCGCCGAGGGTGTGCACGCACACCGGCACCACCGCGGTGACGGCGACCGTGACGCCTGTCGCCGACGCGGCCTCCAGGTATGCAGTCACTCCAAGGCGCGACGCGGCCCCACGCCCCGGGCGCCCCACAAGGGCGTCGTGCGTGGCGTTCTCGGCGCCCAGCACGCGCACCCACAGGTGCCGAACACCGGCGTGCAGCACGCCGGCGGCATTGCCGTGAGCGGCGAGCGCGGAACCGTCGGTCTCAAGCGCGATGCGCGAGAAGCCCGCACGCCTGCACGCGGCCACAAGAGCAGGCAGCTCGGGGTGGGCGAACGGCTCAGGACCGACGAGCGCAACGCCTCCAGCGGTCACCGTCGACCCCGGATCGGCCGGGGCGCCCGGAGCGGTGCGCACCGCCGTCAACCGCGCCTCCACCTCGGCGATAGGCGCGTACGACGCTTCAGGCACCAGACCGCACCGCACGCATCCGCAGGGGGCGCCGTCCCCGATCGATATGGGATGGAAATCGATCATGACTCATCTCCCCGGAGGGCCGGATAGCCGATATCGCGCGTGCGTTGGGGGTTCGCATCGGGATGGGCGGTCATCCACGCTGCTCCCTCATGTCGAAGCCCCCGATGGGGTCCGGTCCGCGGAGGACCTCGCGGGCCACCCGCAGCGACCCGCGTGCGTCAGCGACGACCCGCCACCTCACGAGCGCGATCGTGCCCTGCGTGAGCTCGATGGCCGTGAGCTTCGTGGGGTACACACATGAACCGGCGTTGAAGTACGGCCGCTCTCCATCTCGCGGGAACTTGAACCGGTGTGTGTGGCCACAGATGAGCGCCCTCTGATTTCGCTCGATCCACTTCGTGTAATGACGTTCGATCTTGTGGCGCTTGTACGCGTTCTTAGCGGGACTGGCCGGGTTCCTGCCACCCACCGCGTGGACGTGTCGCCAGAAGTACCGCAGTCCCAGCATCGTCGGCCACCAGGCCTGGTCGTTGGCGAAGTCGCCCTGGTGCCCGTGGAGCACCACGATCTCCTGGCCGGTGATCTCGTGTCGCAGGACGACCGCCTCGCAGGGCTCGATGCCCGGCAGGAAGTCGTGCGTGGTGCCCGCGTATTCGTCGCGGTAGACGTGCAGGTTGTCCCTCACATACCCGGGATCCCGCAGGAAGTTGTTGTGGTTCCCCCAGATGAGGATGAACCTGTCATCGAGGTTGAACCGCTTGAGCGCGTCGAACGAATCGTAGTGCGCGTCTTTGATGTGCTTGAAGTGAGGATGCTCCCACAGCTCGTCGCCGTCCCCCACCTCCACGTATGTGAATCCGTTGCTGTAGTAGTGGTTGAGGGCGTGCACATACGAGTTCTCATTACGGGTGAACTCGTCGGCCAGACTGCCGATGCCCCTGTGGCAGTCGCTGATGAACACGAAGCTGGATTCGTCAGTGAACGGGACGATCCTCGCGTTCTCGTATGCCTCGGTGAGTCGCTTCTGCGTGCGCATCCGGCCTCGACCAATCCCCTCGCATGCCTAGATGACAATCCTAGCGCACACAGGGCGGGCCGAGGGACACCGTTTATGGGGATGGCCGGGCGCGCTGGATCCGCGCCGCTACGCCGGGGTCAGCACACGGCTATTCGGGAGTGACGATCCACTCGCCGTCTTCCGTCCACGCCCGGCTGCCATCCTTCGCGAACACCTCGTAGAGTATGGGACCGGCCATCGCGAGCGTCGGGGCCTGCTCGATGGCGCCGGTGAAGGTGAACGTGACAGGTGGCGATGCGCCGACCTCGAAGTCGTCACTCCCCGCCTTCCTGAACACGAACTCCACCGTATCGCCGTCGCGCGTGAACGACCCGGTGATCCTCGTCTTCTCATCGAAGGTCAGCGTGGCCTCGCTGTCGCTGTAGATCTCGATGACCACCGAGTAGACCTGCCCGATCGTGCTGGCGATCCCCGGCTCGAACGCGGCCCGAGCCTCCTTGTCGCCCAGGAGCATCGTGTACTTTGTGAACTCGACGGTGCCGGTCCACTTCCCGTACAGGGACTGCTCTTCTTGCTCGGGCTCAGCCGCCGCTACCGGCACCCCTGAGCCGTCCTGAGGCGGTGTGCTTGCGGGAGCCTGTTGGGCGGGGGTCTCCTCTTGGTCATCACCGGTGGGGATCCCGATCATGGTGAGGAACCCGCACCCCATCAGAGCCGGAACGAGAAGCAGGATCAGCACCACACACGCGGCTCGTGCACGCATCTTGGACCCCCCAATCGGATGTGCGCCTCCAAGCGGATTCTATGCTCGTGGGATGTGCACCGGAATACCGTTCCCCGAATAGGCAGGGCGTGTCTGCCTGATACCCCCGGGCGGCATACAACAGGGCCCCTCCCCGTTTCCGGGAAGAGGCCCTGGTCATATCTGGTGTCCGAGGCGAGAGTTGAACTCGCACGCCCTTGCGGGCACTAGGCCCTCAACCTAGCGCGTCTGCCATTCCGCCACTCGGACAGAGCTGCTGCCCTCGGGCAGCGAACGAGAGTATAGCAAGACGTTCCGAGCCTGCCTAGACCGATTCTGCCGGGGCGCTCAGGCTCTGCACCCCGAGCCCCTCCGGTATCGGGAACGGACTGGCGAAGTGGCACGCGGCACTGTGATCCGGACCCATCTCACGCAGTTCAGGCTCTTCGATACGGCAGCGCTCCTGCGCGATCGGGCAGCGTGTGTGGAACCTGCATCCGCTCGGCGGATCGATCGGACTGGGCACGTCACCTTCGAGGATGATCCTCCTGCGCGAACGCTGCTTGTCGGGATCGGGCACCGGCACCGCCGAGAGCAGCGACTGCGTGTACGGGTGATGGGGCTGATCGTACAACCCCTGCCACCCACCGGTCTCAACGATCTTGCCGAGGTACATCACGGCGACACGGTCGGAGATGTGACGTACCACCGACAGGTCGTGGGCGATGAAGACGTACGTGAGCCCGAACTGGTCCTGCAGTTCGTCCAGCAGGTTGATCACCTGCGCCTGGATCGACACGTCGAGCGCCGAGACCGGCTCGTCGCAGATGATCAGCCGGGGCTGCAGCGCGAGCGACCGGGCGATACCGATGCGCTGGCGCTGACCGCCGGAGAACTCGTGCGGGTATCGGTTGATGTGCTCGGGGTTCAGGCCGACGACTTCCAGCAGCTCCTTCGCGCGCGTGCGCCGCTCCTGCATCGTTCCGATCCGGTGAACAGACAGTGGCTCAGTGACTATCTCGCCGATGGTCATACGCGGGTTAAGCGACGCGTACGGGTCCTGGAAGATGAACTGCACGTCGCGCCGGAACGCCTGCAGGCCCTTGCCCCGCAGCGCACGTACATCCTGGCCGTCGAACTCGATCGTGCCCGCGGTCGGCTCGATCAGTCGAATCAGGCAGCGGCCCGTGGTGGACTTGCCACAGCCCGACTCGCCGACGAGACCGAGCGTCTCACCGCTGCGGACCGTGAATGACACACCGTCGACGGCGTGGACCTTCTTACTGAGCCTCGAGGCGATGAGCCCCTGCTCGACCGGGAAGTGCTTGACGAGACCCTCCACACGCAGCAAGTCTCCCATCACTCCACCCCCCCGGTCACCGGCACGGCCTCGCCGCGAACGAAACCATCCTCACCGGCGAAGTGACATGCCGCCATATGGCCCGACGTGATATCGCGCAACTCAGGACTCTCCTTGACGCAGCGATCCTGCGCGTACGGGCAGCGCGGGTGGAATGCGCACCCCGATGGCACATCGATCAGGCTTGGCGGCTGACCCTCGATGGGAAGCAGCGTCCCCTTCTCGTCTATGTCGTGCCTCGGGAGACTGTCGAGCAGACCCCAGGTGTACGGATGGCGCGGCTGGTAGAACACGTCGTGCGCGGAACCGTACTCCACCTGCTTGCCGGCATACATCACCATCACGTCGTCGGCCATGTCGGCCACCACGCCAAGGTCGTGGGTGATCATGATGATCGCCGTGCCCTTGCGCTGTTGAAGCTCGATCATAAGCTCGAGGATCTGCGCCTGGATGGTCACGTCGAGAGCGGTCGTGGGTTCGTCGGCGATAAGGATGTCCGGGTCGCACGCCAGCGCCATCGCGATCATGGCCCGCTGCCGCATACCGCCTGAGAACTGGTGCGGATAGTCGCGTGCACGGTCAGCGGGGTTCGGGATACCGACGAGTTCCAGCATCTCGACGGCGCGTGCGGCCGCCTCCTTGCGGGTCATACCCTTGTGGATCCGCAGGGCCTCACCTATCTGGAAACCGACCCTGAACACCGGGTTGAGAGAGGTCATCGGGTCCTGGAAGATCATCGCGATCCGGTCACCACGCATCGCGCGCACGGTGCTGTCGTCCATCTTGCGTACATCGTCGCCCCGAAGGATGATCGAGCCCTCGATGATCTTGCCGGGCGGGTCGGGTATCAGCCGCATGAGCGACAACGCGGTCACCGACTTGCCAGAGCCGGATTCGCCCACGATCGCGAGCGTGTGTCCCTCTTCCACGCTGAACGACACGCCATCAACGGCCCTGACGACACCGTCACGGGTGGTGAAGTGCGTCTTGAGGTTTGTGACTTCGAGTAAGGCCATGTCCTAGTCCTTCATCTTCACGTCGAGCGCATCGCGCATGCCGTCGCCCATGAGCACGAACGATAGGACGGTCGTCAGAATGGCGAATCCGGGCCAGATCGTGAGCCACGGAGCGACACCCATCAGCGCTTTGGCCTCAGAGAGCATGCCTCCCCAGGACGGTGTCGGCGCCTGCACACCCATTCCAAGATACGAGAGTGCCGCCTCAGTGATGATCGCTCCGCCGATGCTCATCGTGCTGTACACGATCAGTGGGGCGATCGCATTCGGAAGGACGTGTCGCAACATGATGCGCAGGTCGGATGCACCCATCGCCCTGGCTGCGTCGACATACTCGGTCTCTTTGACCGAGAGAATCGAGCTCCGGAACACTCGGGCGATGGAGGGCCAGCCAAGGATCCCGATCGCGATGAAGACGTTCTGGTAGCCCGGACCCAGAATCGCCAAGAGCGCGATAGCGAAGAGCATGTAGGGGAATGCGAAGAAAATGTCCGCGGTGCGCATGACGAGCGAGTCAAGCACCCCTCCATAGTAGCCCGAGAGCGCCCCGAGCGTCAGGCCGAGGATGACCGATATCCCCACCGCCAACACACCCACGGCAAGTGAGACCCGCGCGCCATAGATGACCCTGGCGAAGACGTCACGACCGATCCGATCAGTGCCGAAGGGATGTGTCGCGGAGGGGGACAGCAGACCATCGAACTCCGTTGACGTAGGGTCGCCGAAGGTCTGGGGCACCCACAGATCGGCTGACAGCGTGACCGTGATGATGAGGATGACCCACACAAGCCCCGCGATCGCGAGCTTGTTCTTGCGAAGACGGGTCCAGGCATCACCCCAGAGCGTACGCGTCTTGCGGCCAGGTGGGATATCGCCAGCGCCGGGGATGGACACGGCACCAGGCCGATCATCCTTGAGCAGATGGCCGCCAGCGTCCACCGGTTCGCCTGCGGGGGTGAACGGGGCCCCCGCTTTCCTGTTTCGGGCGCTCATTCCGCAGCACCTCCGTATCGGATGCGCGGGTCCAGAACGGCGTAGCTGATGTCGACCAAGAGGTTCACGACCATGACGATCAGAACGACCACCAGAACGCCGCCCATAACCACCGGCCAGTCGCGCTGCAGCACCGCGAGATAGAGCTCTCTCCCCACCCCTGGCCACGAGAACACACTCTCAGTAAGAATAGCGCCGCCCATCAGGGCGCCAAGATCGATGCCAATGTACGTGACAACGGGTATCAGTGCGTTCTTCATCGCATGCCGGAAGACGACGGCGCGCTCCGTAAGCCCCTTGGCGACCGCGGTCCTGATGTAGTCCTGACCCATCGCCTCGAGCATCTGACTACGCATGATCCGGGCCACATACGCGGTGGATACCGACGCCAGCGTGATCGCGGGCAGGATCAGATGCACGAGATCCGGAGGGTCACCCATCCCTGTGATCGGCAAGAACATCGCACCACCGGTCCACTGCTTGAGCTTGATGCCGAAGAACATCTGCAGCAGCAGGCCTAACCAGAAGACCGGGACTGACACAAGCACCGATGTCGAGAGTGTGACGAGAACATCCCAGAAGGAGTACTGCTTCACGGCCGAGATGATTCCGGCAAGTATCCCCACAACGATCTCGACGAGGATAGCGGCAAAGGCGAGACGGAACGTGTTTGGGAACTTGTCGCCAAGGATCTCAGCCACGGGACGGTTCTTCTGATACGAGTTTCCAAAGTCGCCCTGCAGGGCCTGAGTCACATACCACACATACTGCTCATGGATCGGTTCGTTGAGCCGGTTCTCCTTCTCCACTTGCGCCCGCAACTCGGCCGAGAGTGGACGCTCCCCGACTATGAGCTTGATCGGATCCCCGGGCAGAAATCCGGGAATGCGCAGCACGAACAGGATCAGCGTGACCCCGAGGAACACCGGAACCATCTGCAGGACTCGCCTGACAAGATACTTGACCATTGAACCGACCTTCTAGTGGACTCCGGCGATTCGCCGGGAGCCTGGACGACATACGACGTCCGCATCGGGGCACCGGAGCGCCCCGGTGCGGACGTCTCGAACTCAGATGAGCGTCACACTAATTGGCGCCAGCCTCAGAGAGCCAGGTGGTCTCGAAGGTGAACAGCCCATTCGGCGAGAAGATGCCGTCGTTCACGCGGCTGGAGAGGACTCGTGTGTGACGGTAGTAGTTGAGCGGAACCACTGTGGCGTTGTCGCCAACGATCCGCTCCACCTCCTGATACAGCGCGATACGCGCATCGTCATCCACGGTCTTCCGGGCCTCGTCAAGCTTGCTGTCGACATCGGGGTTCGTATAGTCCGACTTGTTGTCGTCAGCGCCACTCTTGAAGAGCGGGTAGAGGAAGTTGTCCATGATCGGATAGTCGGCAACCCAGCCGAGACGACCGACCTGGTACTCGCCCGCATCCAGCTGATCCAGGTACTGCGCCCACTCAGAACCGCGCAGCTCGCTCTGGATGCCGATCTCGGCCAGATCAGCCTGGACGAGCGCGAAGACATCCTCGTGATTGGAGCCGGTGTTGTAGTCGAGCACGAGCTTCGGCATGCCCTCGCCATTCGGGTAACCGGCTTCTGCCAGTGCGGCCTTGGCTGCCTCAACATCGTACTTGGAGAACTTGAAAGCATCCTCCTCGTGACCGACGATTCCCGGCGGAACGATGCTCGATGCCGGAACACGCGTGCCCTCGTAGACCTTGTCGCAGATCTCCTGCCTGTCGATGGCCAGGGAGATCGCCTCGCGGACCTTCGCGTTCTTCATCACGTCATCGTTGTTGTTGATGACGAGATAGTAGATGGCCTGCTCAGGGCCGAGAAGAACCTGCTCACCGGGGTTGGCGGTGTACCCATCGGGGCTCTCGCCATACGTGGTGAGAGCATCCTGGATCCGACCAGTCGGGATGTCGGTGAAGTCCAGGTTGCCAGCGTCGAACTCCAGCCAGGCGGAGTCGTTGTCGCCGATGATCCGGAAATCGATCGCGTCGATGTTCGGCTCATCGCCGTAGTAGTCCGCGAACTTCTCGACCTTGACGTACTGGTCGGCCTCCCACGGCACGGTCATCTTGAAGGGGCCATTGCCCACCGGCATCAGAGAGAAGTCAGCGGTCTGCTCCTTGCCCTCCGCGTCGGTGTACTTGACCCCACCCTCGACTGCCTCCCGCGGTACAGGAGCCAGGGCGGGGTGCCCAACGACATACTCGAAGTCGGCAAAGCCGTAGCTGAGCGTGACTTCCAGGGTGTAGTCGTCCACGACCTTGACGCCCGTGAGCTCCGTTGCCTCACCCTTGGTCAACGCCTCGAACCCCTCGATGGCTCCAAGGTGGTACGAGATCTCTGACTTGTTCTCGGGCTTGCAGATGCGCTCCCAGGCGTACTTGAAGTCGTCAGCGGTGACATCGCTGCCATCGTGGAACTTGGCGCCCTCGACCAGCTTGAACGTCCACACGGTCGCGTCCTCGTTGGACTCCCAGCTGGTGGCTGCGGCCGGACGAACCTCGGATGTGATCGGATCGAACGACACGAGGCTGTCAAAGACGACCTGCCCGACCTGCGTGCCTTCCGACTCCTGCAGGTTCACCGGGTCGATGAAAGCGGGGTTATTGATGCGGAAGCTGAACGTCCCGCCCTTTGTCACGCCCGACGCCGGCTCCTCGGTGCCGCCGTCGTCAGCGGGCTCCTCCTCGGCTGCACAACCGGCGATCGAGAACATCGACGCGACCAGCGCGAGCGCGAGAAGAATGGAAAAACCCTTGCGAATTCGCTCGGACAAGGTAGAGCCTCCCTCCAGTACTAGGACTGTTTGTTGTGTCCTATCCGTTGCGGTCATGGCTGCTCTCGCCTCGCACATCCCTCCTTACGGTGGCTCCGGCGGCTTGCGGGCGTGGTGGACGTCACCAGGCCGACCACGCCTACTGCGTTTGCCTAACGTATTAGTTTGGCGATGCCTGCATGGAAGTGCAAGCGGTAGACGTCGCCACCGGACTGCAATGATAGCGAAAAGGCCGCCTTGCGGCGGCCTTTCACACACTCACTGTGGGTCGACTGAGCGCTACACGCCCGGGCGGTACACGATCATCAGGAGCAGCGCCGTAAGCCCGTAACCAGCGGCAAAGGCGATCGTGATGCGGTCGAGGTTCTTCTCGATCATCCCCGTGCCCGTTGCGGACGCCGGCATGCCGGCGCCGAACAGCGACGAGACCCCGGTGCCCTTACCGGAGTGGAGCAGAACGAATACAATCATCCCAATTCCGCATATAACGTGAATAGCAAGAGCGATGTATGCGACAATATCCACAGTGATCTCCTCACTCAAGCCGCCCGTCGTGGCGGCGAAACATCCGGACGAACCGTGTCAGTATAGCCGCGCGCTGGTGCCGCCTCAAGTGCGTGTACCGGTCCGCCGCATCGGACACACCCCGTCCGGGTACGTTCAGTCAGCCACGCCTCATGCCCCGGGCTCACCTGTCCCGCCCCGCAGGATCAACGACTGCGCCGTCCACTCGAGCGGTGCCGGGACCCCGAGCAGCTCAAGGACCGACGGCGCCACGTCGGAGAGGATACCGCCCTCCCGGACACCCGTTGCGGCATCGGCGACGCAGACGAACGGCACCGGACTCAGCGTGTGCGCGGTGAACGCTCCACCGTCAGACGGGTCACGCATCTGCTCGGCGTTGCCGTGGTCGGCCGTGATGATCGCGGAGCCGCCTCGCTCGCGGATCGCGTCGACCACCGCGCCCACACCCGCATCCACCGCCTCGACCGCGCTCACGGCCGCGTCGAAGACGCCGGTATGCCCGACCATGTCACAGTTGGCGTAGTTCACGATGTACAGGTCGGCCCGCTCAGCCTCGATCGCCGCCACGAGTGCGGCCGTGACCCCGGGCGCGCTCATCTCCGGCTGCAGGTCGTACGTGGCGACCTTCGGGCTCGGGATGAGCACGCGTTCCTCCCCCGCCTTCGGAGTCTCGGCCCCGCCGTTGAAGAAGAAGGTGACGTGTGCGTACTTCTCGGTCTCGGCGATGTGCAGCTGGCGCAGTCCGGCCTCGGCCACCACATCCGCGAGCACGCAACACGGCAGGTCCTTGGGAAACGCGACCGGTGCCGGGATCGTGGGATCGTATTCGGTGAGACACACGAACACGGGCGTCGGGGCCGTCGGCCTATCGAAACCGGCGAACGCCGGGTCGACGAAGGCCCGGGTGATCTCACGCGCGCGATCCGGGCGGAAGTTGAAGAAGACGAGCGCATCGCCTTCGGCCACGGTCCCGATGGGCACGCCCTCGCGCAATACGACCGCTGGCACGACGAACTCGTCAGTGACACCCGCTTCATAAGAAGCGGCGATCGCCGCTGTGGCAGAAGCGGCGCCCACCCCCTCGCCGAGCGCCATCGCCCGCCACGCGCGCTCGACGCGCTCCCAACGGTTGTCGCGATCCATGGCGTAGTAGCGCCCCGCCACGGTCGCGATCCGGCCAACGCCGATCTCGCCGAGCACCCCCTCGAGCCGCTCCACGAATCCCAGACCGCTCGACGGCGGCACGTCACGGCCGTCGAGGAACGCGTGCACGAAGACGCGATCCGCACCTCGCGCGGCAGCCATGCGCACGAGTGCGTACAGGTGCTCCTGATGGCTGTGCACCCCGCCATCGGAGACGAGTCCCATGAAGTGCACGGCCCGTCCCGCGGCGACAGCTGTGTCGATCGCGGTGCGCAGCACCTCGTTCTGTTCGAGCGACCCGTCCTCGATCGCACGGTCGATACGGGTGAGCTCCTGGTAGACCACCCTGCCGGCGCCCATGTTCAGATGGCCGACCTCGGAGTTGCCCATCTGACCGTCCGGCAGACCTACCGCACGGCCGCTCGCCGCCAGCGTCGTCATCGGCCACTGCTCGAGGATCCCGTCGAGGCGCGGCGTGCGCGCTGCCGTGATGGCGTTGCCAGGGCCCGGCGCCGCAACGCCGAAGCCGTCCATGATGATGAGTGCGACCGGCCGCTGCGCTGGCACTAGCAGGCGGCCTTAACGATGTCCGCGAACGAGTCGGCCTTCAGCGCGGCGCCGCCCACAAGCGCACCGTCGATGTCGGGTTCGCTGAAGAACATCGAGGCGTTCTCAGGCTTCACCGACCCGCCGTACAGCACGCGAACCGCCATAGCGGCCGGCGGTCCGTACATCGCCCCGATCGTCGCGCGGATCGCACGGCAGACATCGTTCGCGGCCTCGGGCGTGGGCGTGCGGCCTGTCCCGATGGCCCAGATCGGCTCGTAGGCGATCACGAGCCGTGCGGCCTCCTCGGGGGACAGCCCCGCCGCACCCTCGGTCACCTGCGTGCGCACGAACGACTCGGTGCCGAGCCCCTCGCGGACATCGAGCGACTCTCCGCAGCACATGATCGGCACCATGCCTGCGTCGAACGTCGCCCGGACCTTCTTGTTCACCGTCTCGTTCGTGTCGCCGAAGAACTCCCGGCGCTCCGAGTGGCCGACGATGACGTAGTCACACCGCAGCTCCGTGAGCATGCGTGGGGCGATGGCGCCGGTGAACGCGCCCTCGGCCTCCCAGTGCACGTCCTGCGCGCCCAGAGAGATGTCCAGGCGATCGAGTTCGATGACGGTGGACGCGGCCTTGAGCCCCGTGAACGGGGGGCACACCGCGACCTCAACCGTCTCCCACTGCTCCTCCACGAGTTGCGCGAGATCCTGGATGAGGACCGCGCCCTCCCCGGAGGTGGTGTACATCTTCCAGTTGCCCGCGACGAGCATGCGACGGTCCATGCGTCCCTCCTACTTGTCCAGGAGCGCGTCGACGCCAGGCAGCGTCGCGCCCTCGAGCAGCTTCATCGATGCCCCGCCGCCGGTGGAGACGAACGTCACCCGGTCCTCGAGGCCGAACTTCTTGAGAGCAGCCGCCGAGTCGCCACCGCCGATGATCGACTGCGCGCGACTGTTGCGGCCCACGGCAACGGCCACCTCCCGCGTGCCGGTCTCGAACGGCTTCTTCTCGAACACGCCCATGGGGCCGTTCCAGAAGATGGTCTTTGCCATCGCGATGTCGCCCTTGTAGAGCTCCGTGGTGCTCGGGCCGATATCCAGGCCCATCATGCCCTTGGGGATCTCCTCCCGGCCCACGATGCGGGTCTCCGCATCATCGGCGATCTCCGAAGCGATGACGAAGTCGGTTGGCAGGACCAGATCGACTCCCGCGGCCTTGGCCTTCTCGAGCATCGCCTTGGCAGGCTCTATCCAGTCGGCCTCGACGATGGAGTCCCCCACTTCATGGCCCTTCGCAACGAGGAAGGTGAACGCCATACCGCCGCCGATGAGCAGCGAATCGCAGCAGTCGATCAGCTTGTCGATCACGCCGAACTTGTCGCTCACTTTGCTGCCGCCGAGGATCGCAACGAACGGCCGATCCGGCTCGGTGAGGATATGCGTGAGCGTCTCGACCTCTCGCATCAGCAGCATGCCCGCGTACGCCGGCAGGTATGCGGCGACGCCGGCCGTCGAGGCGTGGGCCCGATGCGCCGCCCCGAAGGCGTCGTTCACGTAGATGTCGCCGAGCGACGCGAGTCGACGCGCGAACTCCGGGTCGTTGGTCTTCTCGCCGGGATGGAAGCGCACGTTCTCCAGCATGAGTATCTCGCCATCGATCATGCGACCCACGGCCTCCTCGGCCTCCGGCCCCACCGTCTCAGGGGAGAACGCCACGTTGCGCCCGATGAGACGCTGCAGTGTGCGACGGGCCGGCTTGAGGGTGAACTGCGGATCAGGCTCACCTTTGGGACGCCCGAGATGACTCATCAGCACGACACGTGCGCCGTGATCGACCAGATACCTGATCGTCGGCAGCGCCGCACGGACCCGTGTGTCATCGGTGACCTCGCCATCGGCGATCGGCACGTTGAAGTCGACGCGCACGAGCACCCGCTTGCCACGGACGTCGACGTCCTTGATGGTCTTCTTGGCGAACATGGAGCCTCCCGGGATACGCCTGAACGACTGCGGAGCGTGAAACGGGGCGCCCCGTTGCGGTGGGCGCCCCGCCGTTGTGCGGGTCTAGCCGACGATCTTGATGAGGTCCTTGACGCGGTTGGAGTAACCCCATTCGTTGTCGTACCACGAGACGCACTTCACGAACGTCCCCTCGCCGCCCATGACCATCGTCTGCAACGAGTCGAAGATCGAGGAGTGTGCGTTGCCCACGACGTCGATCGAGACGATCGGGTCCGTGCAGTACTCAAGGATGCCCTTCATCGGACCGTCCGCCGCGGACTTCATCGCCGCGTTGACCTGCTCCTTGGTGACCGGCGTCTCGAGCTCGGCCACAAGATCGACCACGGAGCCGTCCGGCGTTGGGACACGCATGGACATGCCATCAAGCTTGCCTTTCATGTCCGGGAGCACCAGGCCGATCGCCTTGGCGGCGCCTGTGGACGTGGGGATTATCGACATCGCGGCGGCACGGGCGCGCCGCAGGTCCTTGTGTGGCAGGTCCAGGATGTTCTGGTCGTTGGTGTAGCTGTGGATGGTGTTCATGAAACCGGCCTTGAGGCCGAAGCTGTCACGAAGAACCTTGGCGAACGGCGCAAGGCAGTTGGTGGTGCACGACGCGTTGGAGATGATGTGGTGCTTCTCGGCATCGTACTCGTCATCGTTCACGCCGATGACGATCGTGATGTCCTCGTTCTTGGCCGGCGCCGAGATGATGACCTTCTTCGCTCCGGCGTCTCGGTGCGCGGCGGCCTTGGTGGCGTCTGTGAAGAAGCCGGTGGATTCGACAACGATATCGACACCGAGCTCGCCCCACGGCAGCTGCGCGGGGTCGCGCTGGGCCATGACCTTGACCTCGCGACCATCGACGGTGAAGGAACCCTCGCCCGCGACCACCTCGTACGGGAAGACCTTGTGGACCGAGTCGTACTTGAGCAGGTGCGCCAGCGTTGCGGCATCGGTGAGGTCGTTGACAGCCACGACCTCGATCGCCGGATCGCTCTCACACGCGCGGAACACCAGTCGGCCGATGCGACCGAAGCCGTTGATACCTACCCGGATCGTCACGTGGTACCCCTCCTTGAAGCCGTGCGCCGTCGATTCCCGGACCAGATGGCCCGTCTCACATAGTAACCGATTGATACGAACCGGAGACTGCCCGTGCGAACGACTTCACGGCGTCGGAGCCTCCGGTGAGTACCTACCCGTACAACTCCTCGGCGAGCTCCTCCAACCGCCGGATCCGATGGTAGACCGCGGACTTGGAGAGTGGCGGGTCAGCCAGCTCCCCGAGTTCACGCAGACTCACTTCCGGATGCTCGAGCCTGAGCGACGCGATCTCCCGCAGCGCCGGCGGGAGCGCGTCGAGGCCTCTCGCCCGTTCGATGGAGCGCACCGCCTCGACCTGCCCGGCCGCGGCGGCCGCGGTCTTCTGGAGGTTGGCCGTCTCGGCGTTCACGAGCCGGTTCACATCGTTGCGCATCTCCTTGAT
The DNA here is from genome assembly GCA_036679125.1 of Actinomycetota bacterium. Lineage (GTDB taxonomy): Bacteria > Actinomycetota > Coriobacteriia > Anaerosomatales > Anaerosomataceae > Anaerosoma. The sequence continues at coordinate 79,041 of JAZIGI010000003.1, forward strand.
GATCCGCACGTCCTCCGTGCGAAGGAGCGCACGATGCGCACCCACCAGAGCGAGGAAGTCGACGATCGGCTCTGCGCCCTTCAGATAGACCGTGTACGAGCCGCGCCTGCTGGTGACCCGGGCATTGATGCCAAAGCGGGCCATCAGCGTGACGAGATCGTTCGCGACCGGTTCGCTCTCGGCCGTGAGCTCGAAATGGAAGTCGCCATGCGGGTCCGCCACGAAGCCACCGCCGAGGAACACTCCCCGCAGATACGCGATCGCGCAGCAGTCCTTCTTGATGAGGCTGCGCGGCAGTTCGTACAGCGGCGCGAACGACGCGTCGACGATACCCATGTCGGTGAGCGCCGGGTGCAGTCCGGGTTGGTTCACCACGGTGATGAGGTAGTTGTTGGACCGGTGCAGCACCGACCGCCGAACGGTCAGCTCGGTCTCAAGCTGGTACGTGCTGTGCAGCAGCTTGATGATCTTGCGCGCGACAGGCGCCGTCTCCGTGGCGATCTCGAGTCGCATGTGACCGCCGCCGGTGAAGTGGAGCGTGCCCTCAACCCTGATCAGCCCCGATAGCTCCGCGCGGGCGCAGCAGGGCTTCGACGCCTCGATCCGCGCGAGCTCCTCCTTGACCTCCGCAGTGAACGACATCACCACACCTCCGACAGCGCGGCAAGCAGTCTCTCGGGATCGTGCCGCGCCGGGCTGGAGGGATCGACGAGTTCCGCTCCCACCACGCTGATTCCCTCGGCTTCGATACGCGCGCGCTGCACGGGGCCCGCCTCCACCGCGTCGGCGCGCTGACCGGAAACCGGTTCGTCGACGAGCACCACATCGATCACTCCGCCAAGACCGTGCGCCACGAGCGCGGCGACGTGGTCAGCCGCGTCCATCCCCGCGGTCTCGCCACGCATGTTCGCCACGTTGCACACGTAGATCACGCGCGCATCGCTCTCGGAGAGCGCCTCGGTCACGCCGTCGACCAGGAAGTTCGGGATGATGCTCGTGAACAGACTGCCCGGGCCGATCACGACGACCTCAGCGTTCCGGACAGCATCGAGCGCCGGAGGGTATCCGGGCACACCGGCAGGCTCCAGGCAGACGCGTGCGATGGGGCCGTCCGTCTCGGCCACCTTGGCCTGACCGATCACGAGGCGCCCTTCGCGGTCGCGGCCGGAGAGGACCACGTCGGCGAGCGTTGCGGGCAGGACACGGCCGCGTACCCTGAGCAGCCGGCCCGCGGCCTCCACCGCCTGCGCGAACCCTCCTTCGAGGTCGGCCAGGGCCGCGATGATCAGATTGCCCAGCGCATGCCCGGCGAGCCCCTCACCTGAGGGGAAGCGGTACTGGAACACGCCCGCGAGCTCGCTCTCAGGCTCGGCGAGCG
>JAZIGI010000004.1:0-78358 GCA_036679125.1 Actinomycetota bacterium
GACTTGGTGCGTTGCGGCACGAGGCCGTCAGGCTGATGACGCGGTCGCGATACTGGGTCGCAGGGCTTGTCATGCTTGGTTTCGGAGTTGGTTCGATGCTTGTGCGAGCATCGGATCTGGTGATCGGAGTGGGCACCGCTGGACCCGTTTCATTCAGTGGGTCGATGCTCTGGCTCACCGAGATCGACAACGCTGGGGTCTACTTCCTGGCATGGCCGCTCATCATCGGGGGCACGCTCGCCGAGGATCTCGAGTCAGGCCTGGCCTCCTTGCTCATCACCCGCGCGGGCTCCCGCTGGCGATGGTTCGCGGCGAAGCTCGGCGCAGCCTACCTGAGCTCGACCGCACTGTTGATCGTGATGGCTGCCGTGTGGTTGCTGGTGGCCGCACTGATCGCGCCTTGGGACCCCGCGCATGCAGGGAGCGTGGTCCCGTGGGGTAGAGAGTTGGCCTCGTCGGCCCCGGTGCTCCTTGGATTCGGGGTGATTCTGATCCTTGGCCTGGCCGCTGCAGCCACCAGCTCCAGCACGATGCTCTTGGCGGCCTCAGGCGCGGGGCGGACCGTTTCGCAGGTAGGCGCGACGGTCGCGTATCTGACCTTCATGTTCGCACTGCCGGGACCGGTCAACCCCGGTGAGCGAGCGGCCGTGCTGAACGTCTTCGCGGAGTGGGCAACACCACTCACCACCCTGGCCTATTGGGCAGGGGTCTTCGGGTTTACGGCCACTGCAACCTACATGCTTCTACGAGTGCGGGAGAATCGATGAACGAGACGAGCTTCGATACGACGACATCCGCTGCCGCAAGATCGGTGGGGGCCTGCCCACTCATCGATGTCCGCGGGGTTGGCAAGGTCTACGGATCCACGACCGTCCTGGAGGACGTCGCGATGACCGTCAGGCCGGGGGAGGTCGTAGGGCTTGTCGGTCCTAACGGCGCAGGCAAGACCACGCTGATCCGCATCCTATCCGGCATGTCACGACCGTCATGCGGTGAGGGTACGGTCCTCGGTCGAGACATCACTACCACCGCGGGTCGGGTCCCGTTCATGGGACTCATGGTCGAGCGGCCTATGTTCATCGAGACTCTCAACGCCAGACGCAACCTCGAGCTGCTCTTCAGCATCCGAGGTGTCGTGGATGGCTCGACTGCTTGTGACGTGCTGGAGCGGGTCGGGCTCGATCCATCCGAGCGCAAGGCCGTACGCACCTACTCCCTCGGCATGCGGCAGCGGCTATCGCTCGCCCAGGCGATCGGGGAGCGTCCGGCGCTAGTCGTACTTGATGAGCCGACCAACGGTCTCGATCCGCTTGGGATAGTCGAGATGCGTGGGCTCGTACGCGAGCTGGCAGATGGTGACGGCATGGGCGTTCTGCTCACCAGCCACCTGCTTGCTGAGGTCGAGGCCGTGTGCGACCGGGTGATCCTCATGCATGGAGGCCGGGCACGGCGCGTCTACGCGCCGGGAGATGCTGACTCGCGTTCGACGATGGTGCTCGAGGTGGCAGAGCCCTCGGACATCGAGCGGGCCGCGTGCATCGCCGCACTTGAAGTCATCGGGCGCGAAGGACCCCTTCGGATGCGCGTCAAAGTGCATGAGTGCGTGCCCGATGTCATCCGTGCGCTTGTGGGTGCAGGCGTTGGTATAGAGGCGATCTACCGAGATGGGAACGGTCTCGAGCGCGCCTACATGGAGGCGGTGGGCGAATGATGAGGCAGACGTTCGCGCTCATGCGTATCGAGCTCGCACGGCTTTTCTTCTCGCGGCGGTGGATGGCAGGCCTTCTCATCTGGGGGGTTGCTGCCAAGTTGGCAGCCGATGAGATCGCCGGGCATGTGGTAGCCGCGCGCCTGGGGAGATGGACAGTTTACGACGTTCACGCCGCGCTCATGAACAACGCGTTTCTCGTGTGCTTCCTGATGCTGACGACATTCGTGCTGATCGCATGTGACAGTCCTGCACGTGATCGAGAAACCCGTCTTGCACACGTGATGATGGTGCGTTCGGGGGGCCGGCTACAGTGGTGGACGGCGAAGATCGTCCCGATGCTTCTGGCGTCGGTCGTCTTCCAGGCGGGCGCGTTTGGCGCGTGCATCGCAGTCGGAGTGTACGATGGCGGCATGCTGTCGCGTGAGCCATCGGAGCTAGCCTTAGGCACAGTCAAAGAGGGCGCCAGTGTCAGTACGCAATTGTTCTTCACGCCACCCACGCCGGATGCGGACATGCTGGTCAGAGAGGTCGGCACATCGCTGTATCTGGCTCTTGGCTTTGCGGCGATCGGTATGGGGATACTCGCGCTGACAGTGCGCTATCCGCTCAGCTGGCTTCCCGGGCTGGCTGCCGTTGGGGTGACGCTCGTTGATCGCATTCTCAGCTGGTTCGTCCATGCATCGTGGTACTCGTGGGTGAGCCTGCCGTACCGGCTGATGGAGGCGGCTCACTCTGCGGTGGTCGTCGACGATCCGCTTCCGCTGTGGTCGAGTCTGCTGTGCTGGACAGTGCTGTTGGCGGGATCGGCGGTCGGTGGTGCACGTATGCTGCGCGATGTGGATGTGTGATCCCCGGCGACGGTCAACCGCGAACCTTCGCCGCTACTCCATGATCTGCATGAGGTAGCTAGCGGCCTTCTGCCCGCTGTCCGGTGCGATGGCCACCGCGATGCCGCTGAGGGCCTCGTCGCCGAGGTATGCGAGCGCACCGGCGATGATTGCACCGGCAGACGGGCCCACCATCAACGACTCATCGCGATAGAGCCGCCGTGTGGTCTCGTCGGCCATGTCGTCGTCCACCCACACGATGTCGTCGACCAGCGACATGTCGAGGTTCGCGGGCACCGCTGTCTCCTCCATGTTCTTCAGGCCGGAGATGTGATGGCCGCGCACGGGCTGTACACCGATCGTGCGGATGTCCGGATTGCGCTCCTTGAGGTAGCGGCTGTTGCCCACGAGCGTGCCGCATGTGCCGAAGCCAGCGAAGAAATACTTGATACGCCCCTCGGTCTGAGCCCAGATCTCGGGACCGGTCGATTCGTAGTGGGCACGCGCGTTGTCCGCGTTGTCGTACTGGTTGGGCATGACGTACCGGTCGGGGTCGCTGTCCCGGATCGCGGCCGCCATCCGAAACGCCACATCCATCGGGTGCAGACCCGAGTCGTCGTGGGCCGAGGTCAGCTGTACGTCCGCCCCGAACGCCCGGAGCAGGGCGCTCTTCTCGGGAGATAGGTTGTGTGGAGCCACGGCGATCATCGGCACACCGAGCTGTGCACAGATCGCCGCGAGCGCGATGCCGGTGTTGCCACTCGTTGCCTCCACGACGGTCTTGCCCTGAAGCTGTCCACGCTCGGCGAGGCCGTTGAGCAGCCACTTGGCCGTGCGGTCCTTGATCGACCCGAAGGGGTTCGTCCACTCGCACTTCACGTACAGGTCGGCTGATGGATTGCACTGCAGTCTGTTCAACCGCACGAGCGGTGTCGGGTGAGCGGTGTCGCCACACATGTCCAGCAGATCGTCATAGCGGACAAGCTTCGGATCGTTTCCGAGTGGCACTGAGCCTCCAAGCGGTGGCGGACGGTCACTCGCGAGGATACACGAGCGGTGAGTGATCGCGTCCGCCCACATGACATGAGCGAGGTGCGCGTGTCCGCGGTACGGCGCTCCCCTGCTATGCTCGGCATGTCGGCGCCGAGGCGAAAGGGATGGGCAGAGATGAGCAGCGAGACCGGTCAGGGCCCGCACATCGAGCCGCTTGAGAATGGCCCACTCCGCTACCATCGTGGGTCAGACCCGGAGCGTCAGGGGACTCTTCAGGGTCCCGATCGCGCCGAGGTTCCCATCCGTGACAGCGCGCTGTTGTGCCGGTGTGGCCGCTCTGAGCGCAAGCCGTTCTGCGACGGTTCGCATGTCGCCTCCGGGTTCACGGGGGAGAAGAAGTGGAAGCCCGGAGCCGGGAAGCTCATCGATCACGTCGGCACCCACGTGACCATCCACGACAACCGGGCACTGTGCGCACATGTTGAGTACTGCGTGCTCGAGCTCCCGTCCGTGTTCGATCGCAGCAAGCGGCCCTGGGTCGACCCTGATGGTGCGAGCGTCGAGGAGATCGTGGCTCTGTGCCGGAAGTGTCCTTCGGGCGCGCTCAGCTGTACCGTCGACGGCGTGCTCTACCGCAACTACGACGAGCGCCAGCCAACGGTCATCGCCTCGGCGGAGGGTCCGTATTTCCTGGAGGGTGGGGTCGTGGTGCTTGGCGAGCCCTTCTCGGAGGGGCACTCCACGGAGCACTGCACGTTGTGCCGGTGCGGCGAGTCGCGAAACAAGCCGCTGTGCGACGGCAAACACTGGGATGTTGGATTCGTCGAACGGACAGACTGACATGTATCAAACCGACTGGCTGCTGCGTCAGATCGAACAGATGGGCGACGTGTTGCGCAGACTGGTCGCAGCCCTGCGGGAGAACCACCCGGAGGAGGCCGTCTCGCTTGCCGGCGACGCGATCGGTGAACTGCTCGACACCGACCCGGGTCTGATGGACGCCGTGTCAGCCGAGGGACTGGTGACGCTGCTCTCGGCCGGTGGCGCGCTCGATACGTTCCGGGCGCACATGCTTGCTGAACTGTTGGTCGCCCGTGCTGACGCTTTCTCGATGCAAGACCGCCCGGCGGAGGCGAGCGCCGATCGCAGCCGCGCGCAATCGCTCCTGGAAGCGGTCGCGCCGCTCGTCCAAGGTGCTGACGAGCGGCGCGTCACCGAACTCCTGGAATGGCTGAAGAGCTAGATCGTCACCTCGGCGCGTGCGTCATTCCGGCGCTTGAAGACCTTCTCGATCTCGACCGCCCAGAACACCACGCTCGAAAGGGCGAGTGCGATCAGCAGGTCGCGGAGCGAGAGCGCTTCGGTCTTGAAGACCTTCTGCATGAACGGCACGTAGATCGTGGCCATCTGCAGCGCGAAGGTCAGAGCGACCGCGCCGATCATCGGCTTGTTGGAGAAGAAGCCGATCTGGAAGAGCGACTGGCGGTCGGAGCGGATCGCCATGGCGTGCCCCATCTGCGAGAGGCAGAGCACGGTGAAGACCATCGTGCGCCAGTAGAGGTCGTGGCCCTCGGGCGAGTGCGGCATCGCCCATGCCTGCATGAAGAGCGAGGCGCCACCCATCAGGAGCCCTACCCAGATCACGTGCTTGCCGAGGCCATCGGCGAAGATCGACTCCTTCGGCGCCCGGGGTGCGCGCTCCATGATGTTGCGCTCGTGCGGCTCACTCGCGAACGCGAGGCCCGGCAGGCCATCGGTCACGAGGTTGATCCACAGGATGTGGATCGGCAGCAGCGGGATCGGCATGCCGAGGAGCGGGGCGAGGAGGATGGTCCAGATCTCGCCCGAGTTCGACGTCATCGTGTACTTGATGAACTTCCGGATGTTGTCGAAGATGCGGCGACCTTCACGCACCGATGACACGATCGAGGAGAAGTTGTCGTCCAGGAGCACCATGGAGGCTGCTTCCTTGGCAACGTCGGTGCCGGTGATGCCCATCGCAACGCCGATGTCGGCGGTAGCGAGCGCAGGCGCGTCGTTCACGCCGTCGCCGGTCATCGCCACGTACTCGCCGCGGTCCTGCAGTGCCTGCACGATCTTCAGCTTCTGTTCAGGCGCCACGCGCGCGTAGACGCGGATGCCCTCCACGCGGCCTTCGAAGTCCTCGAGCGAGAGCGCGTCGAGTTCAGCGCCGGTGATCATCTGCTCTTTGTGGTCAGCGATGCCCAGGCGCTTGGCGATGGCGAGTGCCGTTGCGGGATGGTCGCCGGTGATCATCACCGGGATGATGCCGGCGGTCTTGCACGTGTGGACCGCTTCGCGCGCCTCTTCGCGGGGCGGGTCCACGAGCCCGGTGTAGCCGATCAGCGTGAGGTCCTGTTCGAGCGAGGAGCAGTCGCCGTCTTCAGGGAGCGTGTCGAGGCGGCGCATGCCGAACGCCAGCACGCGGAGTCCCTCGGCTGACCACCCGTCCACGAGCGCGGCCGATGCCGCGGGATCCAGCGGCACGGTCGACCCGTCGGCAACCATCGCCTCGCGTGAACGCTCGAGGATCGCCTCGGCGGCGCCCTTGGTGAACGACACGTACCCGCCGCCGGGCAGCGTATGCACGGTGGTCATGAGCTTGCGGTCCGAGTCGAACGGCACTTCGGCGGAACGCGGCAACTCCGAGGTGAGGTCCCTCGGCACGAATCCGTTGTCGGCGGCGATTCGGTAGAACGCGATCTCCGTGGGGTCGCCCACGAGCGCGTCGTCGTTGCCGGTCACGTCGTTGGAGAGTGCGAGCGCCCGGCCGAACCAGGTGAGCCCCTCGCCGTCGCCTGCCAGTATCGCGGGATCCACTGCGCGTGCATCGCCGGTGGCGACGTGCTCAACGGTCATCTCGTTCAGCGTGAGGGTCCCTGTCTTGTCGGTGCAGATGTACGTGACAGAGCCGAGCGCCTCCACGGCCGGTAGCTTGCGGACAAGCGTGTTGGTCTTCACGAGCCTGCTTGCACCCACCGCGAGAGAGATCGTGGCGACGGCGGGCAGCGCTTCCGGAACGGCGGCCACGGCGAGCGCTACCGCGGTGATGAACAGTTCGAGTGGGTCGCCGCCCTGCATGATGCCGATGACGAACACGAGCGCGCACAGGGCGAGCGCGGCCAGACCGAGCTGCTTGCTGAACTGCGCGAGACGCTTCTGGAGCGGCGTCTTCGTGTCGCCGGCCGAGCCAAGAAGGTGCGCGATCTTGCCGAGTTCGGTCGCCAGGCCGATGCCTGTCACCACACCCACACCCCGCCCGTAGACCACCTGCGTGCCACGGTACGCCATGCTCGAGCGGTCACCGATAGGGCTGTCGGCGCCCTCGACGGCCTCGATGTACTTCTCCACCGGCAGCGACTCGCCGGTGAGCGCCGCCTCGGCCACACGCAGGCCGGCCGACTCGATGAGTCGCATGTCCGCCGGGACCACGCGACCGGCATCGAGCTGCACGATGTCGCCCACGGTGAGTTCCGAGGCGGGCACATCGGCGGCGACTCCGTTGCGCCGTACGGTGGCGGTCTCCGCGGCCATCTCACGGAGCGCCTCCATCGCGCGCTCGGCACGGAACTCCTGCACCACGCCGATGACGGCGTTCAGGATGACGATCACGAGGATGGCGATGGTGTCGGCGAGCTCGCCGAGCACGCCGGAGATCACGGCTGCGCCAAGCAGCAACAGGATCAAGAAGTCCTTGAACTGGTCGAGGATCATGGCGGGGATGGTGCGCTTCTCGCCTTCAGGGAGCTCGTTGGGGCCCACCGCTTCCTGTCGACGCGCTACCTCTTCGGCGCTGAGGCCGTCGGGCGTGCTGCCGAGGCGGGCGAGGACCTCATCGGCGGGGACGGTGTGCGCCGCATCGACCACGAAGGCGGGGTCGAATGATGCGGGGTCGAGCGGGGTGCGTTTGGACATGCTTCCTCCTGTGTGCGGCTGGTCAGGACACATCTGTTCCTGAAGGTCTCGCACGCGAGGTGTCTCGTCGGCAGGGCCGGGGCGGATTCACCCGTGATGACGGCCTGCCTCCCGGTGCGGGACCGGGCAGCTACTCCCCTTCGGACGGCAATGATAGCCGAATCCGGCGGCTAGTGCGCGCGAAACGCTTCCTCGCCGCGCACTTCCACAACATGGTTGTCGTTGTCCACGAAGACCGCACGGGGTTTCCATGTGCGGGCCTCGGCGTCGTCAAGCTCAACGAACGAAGCGATGATCACGAGATCGCCCTCGCTCACGAGGTGTGCGGCTGCGCCGTTCACGCAGATCGCACCTGAGCCGCGCGGGCCGGCGATCGTGTAGGTGGTGAGGCGGGCGGCGTTGGTGACGTCCCAGATGTGGACGACCTCGCCGGGCAGGATGCCCGCCGCGTCGAGCAGGTCCTCATCGACCGTGACGCTGCCTTCATATTCCACATTGGCTTCGGTCACGACGGCGCGGTGGATCTTGCCGCCGAGCATGGTGCGCTTCACTGTCTGCTCCCTCGGGTACACGCCGCGTGAGCGGTCGCGTCTCGATCCGGATCCTAGGTGGGGGATTGTAGCACGGGTGTGTGCAGTGCGGTGTTCTGAGCGTGCCGACCAGCGGCGCGGCAGCGTCACATCCGGGCGACCCGCCGGTGACGCGAAGCGAGGTGGCCGCGCTCTGAACGAGTACGGCCACCTGGTTTGGCGCAGATGCCGCGCCCTTCGTCACGCATGATGGTGCGCCTGTGGATGTACAAGCGGTTCACCAGTGATGATACTTGCATCCTCTTTGTGGTTCAGCTGCCAGAATGCAACCATCGTCGGAATACCGAACCAGAACACGATCCACGCGATACCGGCGACCACAAGCCTCATCGTCTCAGACACGGCGACTCACCTCCCCCGGAGCGAATTGCAGGTTTGATACGAAGCAAGCCCCTCGTTGTTGGATATACCCAATCGGCCTGGTTCTATGCATGGAATATGCAGAAACTCACCGAAAGTTTGCAACAACGGGTTACAATCACCTGGCATATGCGCGGCGTGACCAGCGCACCACTCGCGCGCGTTCCTCGCGTGGGCGATAATGAGATCCTGCGGGAGGCGTGGAGATGGCTCCATGCGTGCACCGCATCTCGCGTTCACCCGCGGACTTCACATGAAGGGGCCGATGATGATCGAGCGTTACACCCGCCCGGAGATGGGCGCCATCTGGGATCTTCAGAACAAGTTCGAGATCTGGAAGCAGATCGAGGTCCTCGCCTGCGAGGCGCAGGCCGAGCTTGGCGTCGTCCCGGCCGAGGATGTGGCGATCATCCGCGACCGCGCCGCCTTCGAGGTGGAGCGCATCGAGGAGCTGGAGGCCACCCTCAACCACGATGTGATCGCGTTCCTCACCAACATGGCCGAGCACATCGATGAGGGTCTCGGCGACGACGACCCGAAACCGAGCCGTTGGGTGCACTACGGGATGACCTCGAGCGACCTCGGCGACACCGCGCTGTGCTATCAGATGACGCAGGCGCAGGACATCATCCTCGAGGACGTCAGGCGACTCGGTCGCATCTGCGTCCGCCGCGCCGCGGAGTTCTCCGACACGCTGTGCGTTGGCCGCACGCACGGCATCCACGCCGAGCCGATGTACTTCGGCATGAAGTGGGCGGCGTGGGCGCAGGCGCTCAAGCGTGCCGAGGGGCGTCTGCTCTCGGCGCGCGAGTCCTCGTGCGCGTGGGGCGCGATCTCTGGCGCGGTGGGGAGTTACTCCAACATCGACCCGTATGTCGAGGCGTACATCTGCGAGAAGCTGGGCCTCGCGCCCGACCCCGCCTCCACGCAGGTGATAGCACGCGACCGCCACGCGCACGCGCTTGGCGTGCTCGCTACCGTTGCGGCCACTGCCGAGTGGATAGCCACCGAGATTCGTGCGCTGCAGAAGAGCGACACGATCGAGGCCGAGGAGCCGTTCACGAAGGGCCAGAAGGGCTCGAGCGCGATGCCGCACAAGCGCAACCCGATCACCGCTGAGCGCGTGTGCGGCCTGGCACGCGTGGTGAAGGCCAACGCCCAGGTGGGCTTCGACAACGTGGCGCTGTGGCACGAGCGCGACATCTCGCACTCCTCGGCCGAGCGCGTGGTGCTCGCCGACTCTTACATCGCCACCGACTACCTCCTCGGCAAGCTCGAGTGGATCCTCGATGGCCTCGTCGTGTATCCCGAGGTCATGCGCGCCAATCTCGAGAAGACCCGCGGGCTCATCTACTCGAGCCGGGTGCTCCTCGAGCTCGTCGACACTGGCATGAAGCGCGAGGACGCGTACCTCGTGGTGCAGCGCAACGCCATGGCCGTGTGGGACGACATCCAGCACGCGCGCGCGGGCGCCACCTACCGCGAGCGCCTTGAGTCCGACTCCGAGTGCGTGCTCACCGCCGGGCAGCTCGACGCGATCTTCGACCCGCACGCGTTCCTCGCGAGGGCGGGTGCCGTTCTCGAGCGCGCGGCGGCGCTGGAGTTCTAGGGACGGACCGTCCGTCCGCGCGAATGCCAACCGGCGCACAGTCATCTGGCGGATGGCTCTCAACACGCGCGCGCAGAGGCCGATAGCACCAGGGTCGACATCCACCCGATCGTTCGAGGTTCCGCATGCGCCCCGTCGAACCCATCCTCTCGTCAGTCCGCCCGCACTACGAGGCGGATCCCGACCTGACCCGCATCCTGATCAATGCCGCCTCATGGTTCGAGGCGAGCCTCGCCCTCGGGGTGCTCTCCGATGTCCTGCCCGTGCGGGCGCTCGTCACCTGTGCGAACGTACGGGAGATCGTGAAAGAGCTGCCGCGCTGTCCGATGCCCATGAGTCTCGACTTCGAGAGCCTCGCCCGGGTGTGGGAGCTCGAGCGGGACGAACACGCATGGGTGCGACGGTTCGAGGACACCGCCGGTGACTACAGCATCGCGCTGCTCGGCGATGGCAACCTCCTCTATGACATCGTGCTGCGCATCGACGGACGATCGCTGATGCTGATGCCACCGGATCGCTCGCAGGACTTCGTGAATCCCGAGGTGATCGACCTGGTGGTCGAGCGGCCGGCGATCCTTGCCAGCGTGGTCGACCTCACCGTTGCGATGGGTCTGCCGTTCTACCCGATGTTCTACATGTCGCTGGAAGACTGGCAGCAGGAGTACGCGACGGCGGTCTTCAGCGAGATTGTCGATGGGTTCGACAGGTTCAGGGAGCCCGCCGTGGTGGAGGCCGCTCGTGCGACAGTGGCGCCGGTGAAGCACAAGCCGCGGCGTCGCACGAAGAAGGCTGCCACGAAGACGACGTAGTATCGGGAGACGCGGCGGCGTAGGTGCGGCTGCGGTTCCGCCACCTTCCTGGCCGCTCAGTACCCCCGGGCCAGGTCCACCGCACTCCGTGGCATGCGCTCCGCTCGCAGGTCCTCGAGGACGGCCGAGAGGGCCCCGACGACATCATCGGCATCCGTGACCGCTGCGATGTGCGGTGTGAGCGTCACCCGCGGGTGGCCCCAGTACCACGCATCGCCCGGCGGTGGCTCCACTGGCAACACGTCGAGTACTGCGTGGCGGACGTGTCCGAGGTCGAGCGCCTCCCGCAGATCCTCCATCACCACCGTGGCCCCGCGTCCCACGTTGATGAACAAGGCATCGTCCAGCCGCGAGAACACCGACATGCCGATGCTGTGCTCGGTGTCGGCTGTGAGTGGCAGCGCGTTCACCAGCACTACCGTGTCGTGCGGCATCGCATCCGGGTTGCTGGCAGCAGCCGTGCGCGAGAACGCCGCGTGGGCATGACCGCTCCGATTGAGGCCGCACGTATCGAACCCCACACCGCGGAGCACGGCTGACACGCCGGCGCCGATCTCACCTGTGCCGAGGATGCTCGCGACCGCACCGCGCATCCGGGGCGGGTCGAGGCGCCGCCACTCGCGGCCGGCCTGCTGATCGCGGTACTCGGCAAGGTGGTGTGCGTGCCCGAGCACGTGAGCCAGGACGTACAACGCGATCTTGCGCGGCATGTCCCCCACGGTTCGGGTGAGCAGGACGGGGCGGGGGAGTGCGCGCAGCACTGGCACCAGCGCGTCCACGCCCGCCATCATCGCGTGCACCCACGTGATCCGTGATCGGTCGATGTTCGCTGGCAGCTGGAATCCGGCGAACGCGTCCGCCCAGGCCAGGTCGTCCCCTGAGAGCGGGCCCTCAGGGACCATGCGGGTCTCGAGGTCGGGGGCCACGACACGCAGCCGCTCGACCACCGCCTCGGCAAGGACGTTGGCCACCAGCAGACGGCGCACATCGCCGGTCAGTACACCGTCGTGCATGCCGCTGTCCACTGCGATCTCCACGAGCGCCTCCAGAAGGTGATGTATGCGTATCAGTCTATGGACTCGGCGCGGATAGCGCCATGCGGTTCGGCTCACCCGGATTGCGACACGCTCTACATTTTTGTAGAGTATCCTACGGAGGTATGACATGGCCGACTACATTCAGATATCCGCCCAGATCAGTGAGGCCACGCGCGCTCGGCTGGATCAGTACGCGCGCGAGACGGGGCTCAAGAAGGGGCGGCTGATCGAGGACGCCATCGAGGCGCACCTCGACGCTCTCGATGAGGTGCCGGCCGAGTACCTCATTCCGCACCGCGTGGTGGTGGATGCGGAGTCGTGGGAGCGGATCGCGGCCGAGATGGACAGCCCCGCCGAACCCACAGCAGCGCTCCGCAACCTGATGCGCACCGATGCTGATTAGGTCGCTCGAGCGCTCCGACGTGCGGGAGGGCTTCAGGTGTGGCGAGCCCTCACTCGACCGCTTCCTTGAGCGCTACGCCTGGCAGAATCAGTCGCGCTACCGTCTCGGCGTGACGTACGTGGCGGTCGATGATCCCTCTCGCCGCGTACTCGGCTACTTCACCCTTGCGTCCGCGTCCGTGAGCAGCGATGGGTCACCAGTGCGGCTGCCGACGGGGTATGCCGAGGTCCCGTGCATCCGCATCGGTCGGCTGGCGGTCGACACGCGCGTGCAGGGAGCGGGGCTCGGCACAGAGCTCCTCCGGGCCGCACTCGTAATCGCGCTGGCCGAGTCTGAACGCGTGGGCTGCGCCGGCGTGATCGTGGACGCGCTGCCCGGGGCCGTGGGCTTCTACGAGCGCTTCGGTTTCCGCTCGCTTGGAGTGCGCGCGGGCGCCGGAGCCGCACGACCCCGGCCGACGCTCATGTGGCTCGGGGTGGGGACCATACGGCGAGCGGCGGAGTAGCCGGGCCAGGGCGCGGTACTCTCTCGCGCATCCGGAACCGCCGATGGTACTCTGAGCTCGTCATCGGTGTCCGCAGGGGCCGGCGCACCGGATCGAGCGACCTCTGGGGGTACACGCATGCGCCGACTGCTCGCGCCACTTCTTCTTGCGCTCTCGATCCTGGTGGTGACTCCGGCCGCGGCTTTCGCGGTCGACTACCACGTGGCGGTAGGCGGTGACGACGCGGCTGGCACAGGCGCACCCGACGACCCGTTCGCCAGCGTCCAGAAGGCGATCGACGTCGCGGCCGTCGGCGGCGGCAACGTGTACGTCGGACCCGGTACGTTCACCGGGAACATCACGCTCAAGAACGGCGTTTCGCTCTACGGGGCGGGCGCCACGAACACCACGCTCACCGTCGTGAGTGGGAGCGTGATAACCATCAGCAACATCGGCGGTGGCGAGACCGTCTCCGGGTTCACCATCACCGGCGGGTCGGCGGTGTACGGGGCAGGCGTGTACTGCGTGAACTCATCGCCGGTCATCGAGAACAACACCATCAAGGGCAACTCCGCATTCCGTGCCGACGGAGAAGCATCCGGCGGTGGCCTCCACAGCCGTGGCGGCGCGCCTCTCATCCGCAACAACCTCATCACCGGCAACACCGCTTCGGGGGCGTACCCCGCGGGAGCCGGTATCACCCTGGTGAGCTCCGCCGCAACGATCCACGGCAACACCATCGTGGCGAACTCGGTCGAAGGCGACGAATCCGACGGCATGGGTGGCAGCGGCTACGGCGGCGGCATCCACAGCGTCGGCACGTGCTACATCACCGCGAACACCATTGCGGACAACATGGTCACCGCCGGGTACGCCGTTGGTGGCGGCGTCTTCGCGATCGACGGGTCGCCGCAGATCGTCGGCAACACCATCACCGGCAACCTGGCCGAAGGTGCGCCAGCCGACGCGTACGACTATGGTTCGGCGACGGCTGGCGGTGTCGGCGTGCTCCGCGCCTCGGCGCTCATCGCGCGCAACGTGATAGCGGACAACGTGGCTCGCGGGCAGGGCGCCACGGCTGGTGGCCTCTACTTCAACTCGCAGTTGGATGTGCACACACCCGACATCGTCGGCAACATCATCACCGGCAATTCCGCCGAAGGGGTGCCTTCGGCGATGGGTGGCGGATCGGCGTCCGGCGGCGGCGTCGAGCTTTCCGATGGAGCGCCGCGGCTGATCGGCAACGTGATCAGCGACAACACCGTGAGCGGCGAGTGGGGCGAGGCCGGCGGGGTGCGTGTGAGCGCGTTCTGGGAGCGCACGACGCCCACGATCGCCAACAACGTAATCACGGGGAACACCGTGGCTGTCTCGTCGAGCGGTACGGGTGCCGGACTGGTGTTCGACTCCTCGGCCGCGTTCGTGCGGAACAACACCATCGCCGACAACACGGTCCAGGGTGCCTATGCGGGCGCAGGCGGCGTGTTCGCGGACGACTTCTGGGGACTCGGCCGGCCGGACATCAAGAACTGCATCCTATGGGGCAACACAGGAGCAGAGCTCACGGGTGTGGGCGCCACCTACTCGTGCGTCGAGGGCGGCGCCTCGGGGGAGGGGAACACCAGCAGCGATCCCGGGTTCGCGGATGCCGCCGGCGATGACTACAGCCTTACCGGGGACTCACCGTGCATCGATATGGCCGATGCGTCCGTTGCGCCTGCGCTCGATATCCGCGGAGTCGTGCGTCCGCAGGGCGTCGGTCCGGACACGGGTGCGTACGAGTACGTGTCCGCCACGCCGGCCCCGCCGGCGGCTAGCGACGATGCGTACGTGGTGCGTGAGGACCACCTGCTCGCGGTCCACGGTCAGGGAGTGCTCGCGAATGACTCGGTCCTCACCGACGGCGCACCGCTGATCGCCAGCGTCACGACGGCTCCCTCGCACGGAAGCGTCTCGCTCGATCCTCGCGGCTCCTTCACCTACATGCCCGACGCCGACTTCGACGGTCTCGATTCGTTCGAATACACGGTGACCGATGGCCTCGGCGGCACCAGCGTCGCAACCGTCACGATCACCGTGACGCCCACATCGAGCGCGCCCGTCATCGATGCTATCGAGGACGTGGTCGCCGACGAGCTCGTGGAGCTCGTCGTGAGCGTGACGGCGACTGACGGCGTGGCGCCGATCCAGCCTCTCGTGTTCGGTCTCGTCGGCGACGTGCCGCCGGGGGCGTCGATCGACGCCACGACCGGCATCTTCACCTGGACGCCGACCGAGGAGCAGGGTCCGGGCGAGTACGACATCCACGTCACCGTGCGCGGCAGCGCCTCGGTGGACGCCGAGGCGTTCACGGTGACGGTAGCCGAGGTGAATGTCGCCCCCGTGTTCGATGCGATCGGTGACGTACATATCGATGAGTGCGTCGTGTCCACGTTCACCGTGACCGCGGCTGACACCGACATCCCCGCGAACACGCTCACGTTCTCGCTCGCCGACGGCGCGCCGGACGGCGTCTCGATCGACGCCACCACCGGCGTTCTCACCTGGACGCCAACCGAGGAGCAGGGCCCTGCCGCCTACGAGATCCCCGTGGTGGTGAGCGACGGGGCGCTCGAGGACACGGCAGCGGTCACGGTGAACGTGGCCGAGGTGAACGTCGCCCCAATGCTCGGCGAGATAGGCGACCAGAGCGGGGACGAACTCGCGCCGATCACGTTCACAGCCACGGCGACGGACGCGGACATTCCGGCGAACACGCTGACCTTCGCGCTCGCCGACGATGCGCCCGCAGGCGCTTCGATCGACGCCACGACCGGGGTCTTCACCTGGACGCCCAGTGAGGCGCACGGCCCAGCCGCTCACGAGATCACGATCGTCGCCTCAGACGGTGCGCTGGAGGACTCCGCCACGGTCACGGTCAACGTGGCCGAGGTGAACACGGCGCCGGCTCTTGATTGGATCGGGAACCAGTCAGTCACGCTCGGGGAGGCCGTTGCGTTCACGGCCAGCGCGGTCGATGCCGACCTGCCAGCCAACGACCTGGCCTACAGCCTGCAGGCGGCACCGCCTGGAGCCACGATCGACCCCGTCTCCGGTGAGTTCACATGGACGCCTCCGACGACCGGCGTCTTCGGCATGATCCTCAGAGTGACCGACGGCATCGAGACCGACTTCCAGGTCGTGGTCATCACCGTGACCGAGCCAGCCGACACGATCGCGCCGCTCCCACCTGCGGACGTGAACGCCACGCCGCTATCCGCCACATCCGTGCGGGTGAGCTGGAGCGCCTCGGCGGATCCGAGCGGTATCAGGTACTACACCGTGTATCTGGACGGTGTCGCGGTGACCACCGTGGCCGACACCTCGGCTGTCATCACGGGTCTGGCGCCGGCGACGACCTATGAGTTCTCGGTGGCGGCAGTGGATGGCTCACCCGCCGCGAACGCATCTACGCCGAGTGCCGGTGTCAGCGCCACCACACCGGGTCTGCCCGACACCACCGCACCGGTCATCACGATCGAAGGCGTGACCACCGGTGCCATGTACGACGCTCCCGTGACGATCACGGCCTCCGCGCTCGACTCGGTGGACGGCACGATCACGCCTTTGCTCACCCTGAACGGGCAGCCGTTCGGCAGCGGCGGCACAGTCTCCGCTCCTGGCGCCTACGCGCTCGTGGCGATCGCCGAGGATGCCGCTGGCAACTCGGCAACCCGCAGTGTCACGTTCAGGATCGTGGAGCCGGCGCCCCGGCCGACGGTGATCGAGGTTGCGGGCGACGATCGCGTGGAGACCGCGATAGCCGCCTCCGCACTCGCGTTCCCCGGGGGCTCGGAGTACGTGCTCATCGCCACCGCACGCGACTTCCCGGATGCTCTCGGAGGATCCGCGCTGGCCGGTCTGCTTGACGCGCCGATCCTCCTCACTGAGCCCGACGCACTCTCCGCGGCGACTGCGAGCGAGATCGCGCGGCTCGGCGCGACCCGCATCGTCGTGCTCGGCGGTGAGGGCGCTGTAAGCGCGGATGCGTACGCTCAGCTCGCCGGGCTGGCGGACGCTGGCTCGATCGAGCGCATCGCGGGCGCCACCCGTTACGACACTTCTGAGCTGATCGCCACCCGCGTCATCGAGGAGCTCGGCGAGGGTTGGGACGGCACCGCGTTCATCGCGACAGGGCAGGACTTCCCGGACGCGCTCGCGGCATCCCCGCTGGCGGCCGCCAAGAGCTGGCCCATCTATCTTGCGAGGCCGGACCACGCCGAAGCGGGAGCGCTCGTCACGGCGATGCAGGCCGACGGGGTCTCACGGGTCGTCATGCTCGGAGGTGAGGGCGTGCTTCCTGAGGCGCTCGCGCAGTCGCTCGGCGATGCTTTCGGCGAGAGCGCGGTAGAACGTCTCGCCGGAACGAACCGCTACGCCACGGCCGTTGCTGTAGCCACGTACGGCGTGGAGGAAGCGGGACTTGCATGGGATAGACTCGCCATCGCGACGGGCGAGGACTTCCCGGATGCGCTCGCGGGTGGAGCGCTGCAGGGCAGGAGCGGGTCGGTCATGATCTTGGTTCACCCCGCCGCACTGCACGACGGCATCGCCGGCGTGCTTGGCGAGAACAAGGCCAGCATCGCCGAGGTGCGGTTCCTTGGCGGTACGGGCACCGTGCCGCAAGAGGTCCGCAACGCGGTGGTGCAGGCGCTGCAGTAGCGTTCGGGCACACGATCAGCCGGCCCCGGTCCGCCTGTTGAGGCGGCCGGGGCCGCTGACTGTCCGGCTACGCTTGAGGGGAGCGGCCGGACCCCCATCGGGCCCGTTACCCGATGAATCGCACCCTGCATGAGCGGGTCGTGGCCTGCTTCCGGTCGGCGGTCACGAGTTCGGCGTCGAGCGCGGCCGCGAGCGCGATGAAGACCGCGTCGTGGAGCGCGAGACGCTCGGCGTCGGCGATGCGGATGGCGCTGATGAGGAGCGAATCATCGACCGGCGCTATCAAGAGGTCGGCGTCGGCGAGGAAGGCCACAGCGCGCTCCATGTCGGTCGTCGTCATGCGCCGTGAGACGAAGATGTTCAGCACCTCGAGCGGCAGGTGCATCGGAGCGAGCAACGCGATCTCGTCCAGCCTGTGTCGTTCTAGCAGGTCGAGTGCGACAGCTGCTCCACGCTCGGAGCCATCGAACCACTTGAATGCCACAGATGAGTCGATCACGACTGGCCGACCCGCGGAGATGCGGAGTGGCCTACTCATCCTCGTCCCGCTCATCCTCAGCGAGCCACTCGGGGAGCGCGTCGCGCATCTGGCGGAGGATCGTCACGCCGTCTGGTCCGGGTGGCATGCGCTTGCCGATCTCGCGCATGCCGACCATCGCCCGCTCGATGCGCCTGCGGCGCTCTTCGCGCTCGGCATCCTGATCGAGACGCGCGATGTAGGTGGCGGTGGCCTCCTGGATGAACCCGCTGCGTGTCGTGCCGACCTCGGCCGCGCGCCGATCGATCTCTTCCAGCATGCCGTCAGGGAAGGAGATGTTCGCTTTGCCCATCGGTAGTCCTTACGGTAGCACTGGTGGTAGCACTACCCTACGCCGGTGGTCTGACACGCGCAAGGATCACACGGCCGGTCGCCACCGTCTCAGCAGCTGGGCGTTGGCAGCCACGATCAGCGTGCTTGCGCTCATGAGCACCGCGCCCACGGCGGGGGAGAGCGTGATGCCCCACGGTGCGAGCACGCCGGCCGCAAGCGGGATGGCGAGGATGTTGTAGCCGGCCGCCCACCACAGGTTCTGCACCATCTTGCGGTACGTCACGCGCGAGAGGTCGATAGCCGAGGCCACAGCACGGGGGTCGGAGCGTACGAGCACGATATCTCCGGCCTCCACGGCCACCTCGGTGCCCGCTCCGATCGCGATCCCGAGGTCGGCGGTGGCGAGCGCCGGGGCGTCGTTCACGCCGTCGCCCACCATGGCCACGCGGCGACCCTCGGCTCGCAGGCGCTCGACCTCGGCGGCCTTGTCAGCGGGGAGCACGCCCGCGCGCACATGGTCGATGCCGAGCTCGGCCGCCACGGCTCGCGCCACGGGCTCCGCGTCGCCGGTGAGCATCCCCGTGGACCCGCCGGCCGAATGGAGCCGCGCCACGGCCTCGCGCGACTCGGGACGCACCGCGTCGGCGATCGTGAAGAGCGCCGCCACCCGCGCGTCGGGCCCGCCCGGGTCGTCCACAAGGAAGACCGCCGAGCGCCCCGCCGCCGCCGCGCTGGAGAGCGCCCCGGCGAGCGCGGGCGGCACTTCGAGTCCGAGGTGGCCGAGCAGCGCCGGTCCACCCACCGCCGTTGTGCGATCGTCCACCCGGGCACGGACTCCCTGGCCGGGCAGCGCCTCGAAGTCGTGTGCGTGAGGGAGCGCGAGCGCCTTCTCGGCGGCGTGGGCCATCAGCGCACGGGCGATCGGGTGCTCGGAGTCCGCCTCGGCAGCGGCGGCGCGGGCAAGCGCCTCATCGGCGGCCACGCCCTCCGCGTACGCCTCGGCCACCACGCGGTGCTCGGCCATGGTGAGCGTGCCGGTCTTGTCGAAGACGACCGTGTCGATCAGGCGTGCCTCCTCAAGGCCGCGCCGGTGGCGCACGAGCAGACCGCTCCGCGCGCCGAGCGCCGTGGAGATCGCGACCACGAGCGGGATCGCGAGACCGAGCGCGTGCGGGCACGCGATCACGAGCACCGTCACCACGCGCTCCACGATGTACGACCACTCGGCGCCGGCGATCCACCAGCCGAACGCGGTGAGCGCGGCTGAGCCGATCGCCACAAACGTGAGCAGCCGCGCCGCGCGGTCCGCGAGGTCCTGCGCCCGGGAGCGCGACGCCTGCGCTCCGGCCACGAGTCGCATGATGCCGGCGAGCGCCGTGTCATCGCCAACGCGCGTCACGCGCACCCGCAGCGCCCCGGCGCCGTTGACCGTGCCCGCGATCACCGGGTCACCAGGAGCCTTGCTTACGAGCCGGGACTCGCCTGTGATCATCGACTCGTCCACCGCGCTTTCGCCTTCGGCCACTTCGCCGTCCGCAGGTACGCGTGCGCCTGGACGCACGAGCACGAGATCGCCCGCGATGAGCGCTGACACCCGGACGCGTTGCGGCGCTCCTTCGGCGTCCACCCGCTCGGCTTCATCCGGCAACAGCGACGCGAGCTCGGCCAGAGCTCCCGAGGCCTGCGCGATCGAGCGCATCTCCACCCAGTGGCCCAGGAGCATGATGGTCACCAGCGTTGCGAGCTCCCACCACAGGTCCATGCCCGGCGCGCCCAAGGTGACGGCCACGCTGTAGCCGAAGGCCACGCTTATCGCGAGCGAGATGAGCGTCATCATGCCGGGCAACCGGTCGGCGAGTTCGTTCCTGGCGCCCTTCAGGAACGGCAGTCCGCCGTAGAAGAACACGATGGTGCCGAACACCGCGGGGACAAGCGTCGAGCCCGGGAACTCCGGAGCCGTATAGCCGAGGAGGTGCTGGACCATCGGCGAGAAGATGACCGCCGGGATGGTGAGCGCCAGTGACAACCAGAACTTGTCCCGGAACATGCTGACGCTGTGGCCTTCGTGGCGGTCGTGCGCGGCGGCCTCCGAACCCAGCTGCCCGTGTCCGTTGTGCCCGCCGTGCCCTGGCGCCGGTGCGCCGGCACCGTGTCCGTTGTGCCCGCCGTGGTCCGACGCTGGTGCGTGATCGTGGTCGTGTGTCATGGGTACCTCCTTGTCCGGTTCCTCCCCTGACACGCACACATGTACACGTGGCGACCCGCTGGTCGCACATCGGCCGTGCACGACCACCGCCTTATGGCTGTTCGTGGGTACATAGTGCACATCGTTTCCCAGGGGAGGAGTCGCGATGTCCGCCTTGCTCGGTGTGGTCGCGCTTGTGATGCTGGTCGGTGCGGTCGCGCTCGGTTGGTTCGTGTCCAAGGGGGGTCGGCCTCGTACCGGACTCCGATGCCTCCTGTTGGGTGTCGTCACCGTTGCCACGCTGTTCCTACTGCAGGTCGCCCAGATCCTCTACCGCCCGTCGGCGGTCGTCATGGCCGCGCTCGGCGCGGGACTCATCGCGATGGTGGTGCTGTTCATCAGCATCGGCAAGGACGTGGACTGGAAGGCCGTGCGCGTTGCCGCGCTCGTGGGGGTGGTGCTTGTGGTGATGGGCGCGTTCCTGTTCGGCGCGATCGCGATGCCCACAGGAGACCTCTTCGTGCCGCTGCTCGAGGCCAGGGCCCGGCAGATGGCTGAGGATCAGGGCTTCGACGTGTTGCTCGCGCCGGAGGAGACGATGTTCACCGAGTATCTTCCCGTGACCGAGGTGGGCTCCGGCGAGGGCGTACAGATCCAGTACGAGCGGTTCACGCTCACCGAGCGCGTTGCGGACGTCGATCCGGGTGAAGGGGGACTCCGTGAGGTACTTGCGCCGGGGGCGGAGCCCCTCGGTCCGGGGAGCGTCAGAGTCGAGCCGGACGCGGACTACGATGCGGTATCCGTGAACGGGGAACTCGGACTCATCGCCACCTACAAGGACCGCTCCACAGCGGAGAAGAGTTCGTTCGGCATCGAGGACGTACGCGTCTTGGCCTTCGTGCGCGATGGCGTGCTAGTGACCGTCTACAGCCAAGGCAGGATGGAGTACCAGCCGAAGGACGACATCTACACGCCGGTCGATGCGCTTGTCGCCGATGAGCTCGTGAGAGTGGCGGAGACGCTCGAGCCCGTGCAGTAGAGTCCGGGGCGTGGCGCTCCGTCAGTCGCAGCGCACGATCTCGCAGCGGTCCGAGACGAACAACGCCGCACGCTGCTCGAGCGCGTCGGACCACAGCCACATCGAGCGTCCGTCGAGGTCGGCCACGTCGATCACGCGCAACAGGTCGCCCCGGTCCGCCTCGGCGGGCAACAGGCGGCCAAGCGCGTTGGGGAGCCCCTGCAGCAGGTCGGCGTTGAGCAGGCTGTCACGCGCCCCCGGCTTGATGCCCACGTACAGGATGCCGAGGTCCACGAGGTCGTTGAAGAAGTGCGTGCCGAGGGACAGGTCGGGGCTCAGGCCTCCGTGCATCTCGGCCACCTCACAGAGTACCGAGGCGTTCTTGATCTGCGAGAGCGTGGCAGGCACGCCGAGCTCGGGCATGCGCGTGCCCCAGCGTCCGGGGCCGATGAGCGCGATCCGCTCGGCCCGCTCGGGATGGTTCATCACGCGACCCACGAGGGCGGCGAGCGCGAACCGCTCCTGCGTGGGGAGGATGCCGTACTCCTCGGGCACCACGTACACCACACGGTCGATCTCGGTGGCCACGCTCTGTCCGATCACGGGGCCACCGCTCGTGAGCAGGATCGTGGCCGGCGGGATGTCCGCGGGCGCCGGGAGGTGCGTGAGCTCGCCGGTGAAGTGGAACGGCCGGCACTGCAGCAGGTTCACGCGGTAGTCGCCGTTGGTGAAGTTCACCGTGAACTCGATGTCCACCGGGTGACGATACGCTCCGGCGATGGTGGCCATCATCTCCCGCATCTCGTGCGGGAACGCTGTGTGCGTGAGTATGCCGTCGAAGGTGAGCACCTGTGAGAACACGTCGCACATGCCGGCCTCGCGGGCGCGTTGCTCGAGCGCGGTGTCACGTGAGGCGACCATCGCAAGCGGCAGACCGTCGGAAGCCTTCACGACCGCCTCGAAGTCGCGCGAGACGTGCGCGTTCTCCTTCAGGTCGATCACGTTCACGATGTGCTGGCTGTACTTGCGCACCTCATCGGAGGAGCCTTCGGGACGCAGCGTTGGCTGATCGAGCGCGACCACCCGCGTGTAGTCGTCATCGTGCCGATCCACAGCGCGCGTCCCCAGGCCGAAGACCAGGCGCAGCATGCCCTGCTTCGGGTCGATCCGCGGATCCCACGCGTACGGATTGAACGAGTAGCCGACGCCACCCACGTGCGGGTAGTACTGGCTGCCGTGGAAGTCGCCCGAAACCCGCTGCACCAGCAGCGCCATCTGCTCGTCGCGGTGGATGAGGCCGCGGTGGAGCCGGTAGGAGAGCGCCTCCTGGCTCATCGTGGAGGCGTAGATGGTGCGCACGGCGGCCACGAAGTCGGCGAGGCGCTCATCAGGATCGCCCTGGTTGCCGCAGAACACGCTCTCGTACTTGCCGGAGAACGAGTTGCCGTACGCGTCCTCGAGCAGGCTCGACGACCGCACGATCACCGGTGATTGGCCAAAGTACTCGAGGATCTCGCGGAACTGGTCGAGCACCACCGGCGGCATGGTGCCGGCACACAACCGCGCCTCGAGTGCCTCGGCACGCTCGAAGAGGTCCTCGGCGGTGCGCATCCGGTACCGCTCCCACCAGCAGTCGTTGAGCACGAGATAGCTGTAGAAGACGTCCGCGCCTACGTAGAACGAGTCGTGCACCTCAAGTCGTTGAGCCAGATCGGGCCGGGTGCCGGCGAGGATCTTCCGCGCGAGCAGCATGCCCACCGACTTGCCGCCGATCTGCCCGGTGCCCACCATCCGCTTGCCGATCGCGAGGAGGTCGGGGAGCTCGAAGTGGTCCCGGCACAGGCCGAACACGTCGTCGGTCTCATCACGGCTGAGCAGCATGCGAATCAGCCGCAGCCGGTGCGGTTCCGCCTCGGCGGGATCGGCCTCGCCGGCGTCGATGCGCTGCTGCACCGCGCGCGCCTCGGCGAAAGCGTTCGTCCACGGGTCGCGCCACTCGATGCTGGTGTCGATCCACGGCTGGGGGATCGAGGTGCGGATCTCGGCGAGCTCCACGCTCTGCGTGACCGGGCGCACCTCGTCGCCGCGCCACGAATGCAGCATGTACATGGTGGGTGAGCGGCGCTCCCACACCTTGAGCGGCAGGATGTAGAGCTCGCTGTCGTGCCGGAAGATGTCGAGCACCACCTGCGCGGTGGTGTGGATGGCGCGCGTGGCAAGCGGCGTGTGCACGTTGCGCAACAGTGGGAACAGCGCGACCGTGTCGTAGTCGAACAGGTACGGGCACGTGAGCCGGAAGAAGTTGCCGAGCATGCGGTCCGAGTACCAGTCGACCGCAAGGCCCGAAAGGGAGTCGAAGAGATAGTAGACGGCGTCATGCCCCTTGCGGTCGATGACCGTGAGCACCTCGGCGATGAACCCCTCGAATCCTGCCGAAGGATCGAGCTCGTGGACCTCGGCGGGCAGTCCCTCGGGGAGGAGCGGCTCATGGTCCGCGAAGCGGAAGTACACCAGCTTGCGGTCGGCAACGTGCGTGTACTCGCAGTACCGCTGCGCGAAGGGCAGGAAGTCGGCGATGTCGTCCACCTGCAACACGATGTTGTCGCCCGCCCACACGCCCTCGAGCACGCTGTCGAGCGCCGGGATGCCGCTGCTGAGGTCCTTACGCTTCGCCATATGTCCCGTCCGCATCCGTGGGGTCGTTGGTGTGCAGAAGATACCCCCGATACTCCTCGAGCAGCGCATCGAGTTCGGCCGAGCTGGTGACGTGGTTCACCCGGTCGCGCACATGGCGGGCGCCGGGCATCCCCACGATGTACCACCCGATGTGCTTGCGCATGCGCGCAACGGCGTGCTCGCCGGCGAAGGCCACCAGCGCCCGCGCGTGCTCGCGCGCCATGTCCACGCGCTCGAGCGGCGTGGGGGGCGCCAGCGTCTCGCCGTTTTCGAGGAGTGCGCGCGCCTCGCGGAAGATCCACGGGTTGCCCTGCGCCCCGCGTGCCACCATCACGGCGTGGACGCCCGTGCGCTCGAGCATCGCACCCGCATCGTCCGCTGAGAAGATGTCGCCGCTGCCGATCACCGGCACCGTGACGGCCCTTGCGACCTCGGCGATCGTGTCCCAGTCGGCCACACCCTGGTAGAACTGCTGTCTGGTGCGCCCGTGCACGCACAGCGCCGCCGCACCGGCGGCCTCCATGCGGCGAGCGAACTCCACCGCGTTGATCGAGCTCGCGTCCCACCCCGTGCGGAACTTCACGGTCACCGGCATGCTCACCGCCTCGGCCATGCGCGACACCACCTCGGCAGCGAGATCCGGCGTGCGCATGAGCGCGCTGCCCTCGCCGTTGCTCACGACCTTGGTGACGGGGCAGCCCATGTTGATGTCGATGAGCGCCACACCGCTGCCGTAGCGCTCGAGCACCCACGCGGCGCGGTCGGCCATGAGGGCGGGGTCGGAACCGAAGAGCTGCACGCCGCAGGGCACCTCGGCGGGGTCGAACGAGAGCAGCTCCTGCGTGACGCGGGCGTCGGGGTTGTAGTGCAGCCCCTTGGCGCTGATCATCTCGGTGTAGGTGAGCGTCGCGCCCATGCGCTTGCAGATGCCGCGGAACGGCGCCTCGGTCACGCCGGCCATGGGGCCGAGGACCACGGAGCGCGGTGGCAGCAGTGTGTGGATGTGGGGCGGTGTCGTACGCATGAGCACATGGTACGACGAGCGGAGCGCGGTGGTCAGGCCGATCGCGCGGGGGTGCGTCCGCCGAGCAACACGAAGGCGGCCCCCATCACCAGGAGCCCCGCGCCGTCGAAGACCGTGAACCGCGCGATGCTGGCCGCGAGCGCGTCGTGGCCCGCGGGGAGCGTGAGCAGCAGCCACGTCTCGCCCGCAAGCCCGATCAGCTGTTGAGCGAGCACCACGGCGAAGAGCGCCCGGTGCCGCCGCGGGTCCCACAGCACGAGGGGATAGGTGGCGTTCCACATCAGGAACGCGATGCCGAGGCCGCGGACCGCTGCCTCGCCGGGTACGCCCGCAAGCTCGAAGCCCGCGGTGTAGCGCCCGGGCCACAGGATGAACTGCAACGCGCACTGTACGTTCAGCAAGAAGACGGCGCCCACAGCGAGCCGCGCGAACCACACGCGAGGGTCCGCAGGCCGGGACATCAGCGTCTCCAGGGGTCGCGCGCTCCGTCGCGGATCCGGCGGGCCGCGCCGAAGAGCAGCGGCGAGAGGTCCGACGCGGGCTTCGTCTCCCACTTGAGCCACACCGACAGGCCGCGCACCACCACGGCAAGCGCCACGGACACGATGCCGGCCCACCCCTTGGTGACGTGCGCGATGTCCACCAGCAGCACGAAGAAGCCGGCCCCAACCACCGCCGTGAGGCCGTACAGGGTGCCCGGGCGGAGCAGGCGTGGCACGTCTCCCACGAGCATGTCGCGCAGCACGCTGCCGCCCACGGCCGTGATGGTGCCGAGCAGGATCGCGGGCATCGGCATGAGCCCCGCGCGCATCGCCTTGTCCGCGCCGACGATCGCGAACAGGCCGAGCGAGAGCGCGTCGATCGTGAACAGCACCGGGTTGAGTCGGTGCACGAGGCCAGTGAAGTAGTAGCCGAGAGCGGCCGCCAGCAGTGCCACGATGAGGAAGTCGCGCGATGAGAAAGCCGCCACGCCATGATCGAGCAGGATCACGTCGCGGATGATGCCGCCGCCGAGTCCCGCCACGATGCCGAGCGTGGCCATGCCCATGATGTCGAGCTTGTGGTCGGCGGCGAACACGCCACCCACCACCGCGCCCACGAAGACCGCCGCGAGCTCGAGCGGAAGCGGCACCGCCACCTGTCCGATCGTGGCGGGAGCCGTGGTGGTGATCGCCGAGGGAAGTACCTCGGCGGCGATGCTCGTGAGGACGGACTCTACCGCGCCCGTGGCCTCAGGTGCGGCGGTGGCGGCGGCAGAAGCGAGTGCAAGGAGTGTGGCGTCCATGAGCGGATGGTAGCACCGGCAGGGGGGCGCTACACCTGCGCGACCCGCTCGGCCACGATGATCGTGAGAAGGATCAGCAAGGTGATCGCCCAGGCGGCGATGGCGATGCGCCGCGCCTTCTTGGCCTTCTCGGCCTCCCACCACTTGCGTGGCCGGATGCGCTGGATCACGAACGTGGCCATAGCGGCGAGGTTCACCGACGCGATGTTGGCGATGAGGAGCAGCAGCGCTCCTGATGCCTGGGCCCAGTGACCGTCTCCGGCGAGCATGCCCGCCGTGGCGAGAGGGGGCAGCAGGGCAACGGCGACCATCACGCCCACGAGCACCGCCGGCACGCCGGTGGTGAAGGCGAGCGAGCCCGCCGCGCCTGCGGCGAGCGCCAGCGCGATGCTGCCGAAGCCGACACCCGTGCGCGACACGATCTCCGGCGCCGCCGGATCGATGTCGAGCAGCACGCCGAGGGCGATCGAGAGCACTGCGGCGATGCCCAGGCCCGCCACGAGCGTGGTGGCCGCGCGCCGGGCGAGCGAGGTGTCGCCGAGCGTGCTGGCGAACGAGAGCGCGATGTTGGGGCCGAGGAGCGGGGCTATCACCATGGCGCCGATGATGGTGGCAACGTCGCCACGGATCAGGCCGAGGGCAGCGACGATCGTTGAGAGCGCGACCATCGCGGCGTAGGTGGGCGTGAGCTTGGTGCCCGAGGCGAGGTCCTCATAGAGCTCCTCGCGGCTGATGCGGAGCGCGGTACCGTTGGGCTGCTCCGGCTCCTCCGCCGTCTGCTCGGGCTCGGGCTCCTCGATGCGAGGCAGAGTGGCCTCCACGGCCAGCAGCACCATGCGATGCGTTTCTCCCGGCAGGCGCGCCGAAAGCGCATCGGTGACCTCTTCGACCGCCTCGGCGTCGAGTAGCACCCGCATGGCCGTCCGCTGACTGGAGTCGCGGTCCACCCACAGGTGGTGGATACGCTGCTCCTCGAGGAGCGCGATCACATCGTCGGCTTCGTCCGCCGAGGTGTCGAATTCCAGCAGGCGCAGACTCACGGCCGCTCCGATCCAGGGCGTGACCGTGCTGTCCGGGATGCGCTCACGGTCACGACTCGAGCGTGGTGTCCACCAGCGCCGCATCGGCAGCGTTCTTCTTCACCGAGGCGATGCCGTTTTCCATTGTGGCCGCCGAGGCGTACATCTGGCTGCGCCCGACCTCCTGGCCGTTGCTGGCCTTCAGCACGAAGTACGGACGGCCGTCTTTGGCGGTGCGGCGCTCGAAGCGCTCGTCGAGCACGCCGTTCTTCCGCACGGACTCTATGCCGGCCAGGGCGCTCTTCTTCGCCTTGTAGGTCTCGCTCGTGAGGATGGTCTGGCTGTTGCCGGCCTTGAGGTTGAAGGTGAACTCACCGTTCTTGGCCAGGGCGAGCACGAATTTGCCGGGCATGAGGACTCCTTTCGGCGGGGGCTATGTCAGGTAGGTACCCGAAAGGAGGCGGGGGAGGTGTCTGCCGGTTGGGGTAGACTTACGGCGACTTCTATACCGAGGGTTGGGCGATCGATTGGGTGCAGCTGTCCTGCTGACTACAGGGTGCATTCTCAAGGATTCCGAAGCCGTCTGAGACAACTGTCACTGTGGCTCCCGTCAAGCCGAGGTCGAAACGAAAGCCAGTGTGTCGGAATAGCATGGCTCAGTGATGGGGTGGCCGGTGCTAGTCCACCGTGCACAGAGTCGTCATGCGCTTTCCTCGTACACGGCCATCTCGATTCCGAGGAGTTGAAGCCCCCGACACAGCAGTTCTCTGTCGGCTAGGTTGATGATCGCGCCCCCCGAAAAGAGCACTAACAGCTTCCTTGGCGCTCGTGAGCCATCTGTGAGTCCGGGTGCAGCGGCCATGAACTCGAGCATTCGACGGACAGCTGTTTCCCACTTCGCATACGCCCCGCGCGAGGCCACAAGAAGCTCGCCAGAGTCGAGCCGATGAAGCGAAACAGGCTTGCGATACTCGATCTCGACTGCGCCCAAGCCGTATGTTGAATCGATGACGGTGTCGATATCTCTCTCAAGTGGCCGCCGGTCCTTGGAGTACCTGTTGAGAACCCCATCCTTGATGTAGGTGCGCACCTTTTCCGAGGGCATGTACTGGCGAAGAACGCCGCCGACGTCCTCACACGCAAGCAGCGAATCCATGAAGATGCCGTTGTCGATGCGGCCCATGCGCAGGTAATGCGTTTCGTCGGCCTGGCGGTAGATTTCGGCCTTCACGCGCTTCTGTACGTCTCGCGGCAACTGAACGCTCATGCAATCTCCGGAAACTCGAGGACGTGGGCATCATCTTGCTCGCTAAGGTCAGCCACATCCCGCAGCCATTGGTCGATGAAGGGGCCAACCTGCGGATCGCTGAACTCGACCATTCCGGTCCCAAGGTACACATTCTCAGGTCTGGGTTGTCGTCGCAATTCGCCGTCGAGATCGGACACCACAGCTATCCTGCGAATGTCGGACACGAAGTCCAGGACGACGACCGAGGTCTTCTCTGGAGTGACCCTAAGGCCTCTTCCGAGTTGCTGTACGAAGATGCGTCTAGAGTGCGTTGCGCGAAGGAAGACGAGGATGTTCACGTCTGGGACATCGATACCTTCGTTCAGGACGTCCGCCGCAGCAACAGCCGCCACTGAGCCTGCCGAGAACTCCATCAGGGCCCGATTCTGTTCGATGCGACTGACTCCTGATAGGCACTTGCAGCGAATGCCGGCGATCGTCGTCAGCATCTGGGCGAAGCGCTTGGCGTGCTCTACTGACGGGCTGAAGATGGCGATTCTCGGGTTCTCCATTTCGGTTGCCACCTGTTTGATTTCCTCGATGCATGCTTCGTCACGCTGCGGCATGAATAGCTTCTTGTTCAGGTCCCTGATTGTCAGTCTGTTCCTGCTTAGCTTTGGGACAGCGTCCCAATCGACGTTGTCGCAGAAGATGCGGTAGTCGACTGTCGCCAGGTATCCAGCGCTCATCCCGTCCACGAGCGAGACCCGCTCGACAGGCTCTCCGAAGATCCCGTCGATCGACGATCCATCGCCTAGCCACGGAGTGGCCGTCATCCCCACAAGGAACTTCGGTCTCAGGTGGCTCAGGCAAGTTCTGAATCCGTGAGCTAGGGCATGGTGGGCCTCATCGACAATGACAACATCGAACTCGTCTTCATCTATGCCGCCCAGGTAGCCCAGGAAGCTCTGGTACAGACCGAAGTTCACCCCATCGTATGCGTGCGGTGGAGCTCCCCCGTAGAACGTGCGTGTGGGGACGTCCTTGGGTAGCTGAGTCCAGAAGCTCTGTTCAAGCTGAAGGGCCAGCGGTTGTCGATCGCAGAGAACCAGCGCCCGCTTCAGCCCTCGCTGTCGCAGCTCTACCAGGAGTTGTGCAGCGACCACACTCTTCCCCAGTCCCGTCGCGAGTACGAACTGCGCGCGCTTCTCGCCGGCATCGTATGCATCCAGGCAAGTCCTCACAACGCGGTCCTGATAGTCCCGAAGCTGGCGCTTCTCGTGATGCTCTGACGGCCACATGTCCAGCAAGTCGCGCAGGAACTTCCCATTCCAAAGCTTCAGATCAAAGCCAGCGTTGCGAAGTTCGTCGCGACGAAGATGTGCCGACTTGGTGAAGTCGCCGTTCGTCACGACCACGCCCACTTGGGCTCCGTATGCGGCCTGGGCCGCAACCGCTTCATCAATTGGCGACTTGCCAACATAACGGTCGCCGGTAACGGCTTTTGATTGCACCACATATGGGATTCTACGGGGACCATTGGCGCGAACCGCGATAATGTCACCGCCCATGTCGCCAGCCCGACCGATAACCCGTACCGAGCTCCAACCACAATGTGACATGACGCGAGCCACTGCTCTCTCAAGTCCGCGCCAATCCGCCCCCGACATCAACTCGTCAGTGAGGAAACTCATTCGGTCAGCTCGGATTCGAGGAACGAGATGCTGTGACTGCAGCGCGACAGCTCCTCCTTCTGTCGATAGGCGCCAGCGGATGCAGCGGCCTCTCCGAGCACCCAGGTAGCGTCCTTCATGAGTCCGATGATCCTATCGAGCGACTCTGATCGTGCTCTCTTCGTGGCGGCAGGATCGCCAAGTGAGATTGATGTGTACGGAGTGCTCAGGCACGCTCCATCGAGCACCCTTCCGGGGAAGGCGTCCACAAGCCGAACCAGCGCACGAGGCGATACTGAGTAGATGGCCTCAATGCACCCGGGTGATGCGTCCTGAAACTTCTTGAGGAGTGACGGCTGCTCCAAGAGGGCCATCGCCGTAACCTCCTCGTCGCCCGCATGTTGCTTGATCGATGCGATCACTTCGGCCTCGACAGGTGCAAGCTCCAAGACCATCCTCTCGCGCAGTCCGTTGAAGAAGTGCGACGCTCGCTCCTGGAGACCGATTCTGTCTATTCGGCCGTCGGAGAAGTTTCGCTCGTAGACATCGAGGAAGGCCGCGCCCAGGTCTGTAAGGTTGTCGCGAATCTTGAACCTCTCGGCCAGGTACAGCGCTAGTAGCTCTCTTGGTCCTGCGGGGTAGGCGGCAATTCCCGGGTGTCGGGGATCGAACACGAAGTCGCAGTTGTAACCTTGCGAGAAGAAGGCGCAAGCTCGCCTCTCGCCGTCCACAAGTATGCTTCCTGACTCCAGTTCCCAGGTCTTCACTTCGAACGGAGAAGCATTGCCGCCCACGAAGTAGCGGCGCGACATAGAGCTGTTGGCCCTCGCCAGAGTCTTCAACTCATCAAGACTACTTGTCTTCTTCGGTGTAGCCTCAGGCGTGCTTGGCGTGGGGGTAGGGGGTTCGTCGTCATGCGTGGATGGTGCATACTCGTCTGGGTCGTCGCTAGCGATACCGCCGGAATCGACAGGTCCCTCATCTCCGGACTTCTTGTTAGCCTTTCGGCGGTCAGACTCCTTCGCGGCCTCGAACCACTTCTGATCCGGAACGTATTCTGGATCGCCCTCCCGGAAGCGCTCGGCCCACTGGCGTGCCAACGCTGGTTCGACCGCCAAGTTCTTCGTCCCTGAGTCTGCACGACGGTAGGCGTTTACGAGTCTACCGATATACGAGGAGTTCTCATCCGTGAAGCCCATTCCGCGACGGGCCTGGGGAAGAATAGGACCCACTCCCCGAAGTGCATCGATGGTCTCCCGCCAGGAATCGTCCTGCCGATCGAAGTCGTTCTTCTGATATGTCGGAATCAGATAGTCCACATGGAGTTCGCCGATGATTCGCCCGCCGACGGTGGAGCCGAGCTCTTTTGGATACTCTTGCGACCGAGTGCCTGTGATTGGGTTCTCATAGAAGAAGAGGGTCTTGTCTGACAGAAGAATCTTCCTACCATTGCGCACGAAGTCGATGCCGAAGTCGTCCGGATCAGCGTACCTCTGGATGCCAATCCAGCCATGCAGGACCTTGCGGCGCATGATGATGCTGTCGGGTAGTTGCTCGCCGCGTGATAGAAGTTCAAGCAGTGAATCCGCCTCGAGCGGAGCGACGTAGGCGTTCCGCACTACGTCAAAGAAGGCCTCACCGAGCGTCTCCTCCACCTGGATGACTGCTGGCACCTGCACTCCGTTGCGGACCACAAAGCGGTCGTCACCCCAGACACATGCTGGTCGAGTTACGAGTCGCTTACCTTGAACTTCAACTGCCACGTCTGAGGTGGCGAGAAGGGGCGAGTAGACTCGCTCGAGTTGTCGTCGAATCTGCTGCTCCTGATCTCGTAGCGTCCTATATGCACCAGGCTTAAGGTCACTGACCACCACTCTGGTGCCGTGCTCGCTTGTCACGGTCTTCGGTTCATGGATCACGGGTGCCATGAAGTCGCCCGACTTCTGCAGCTCGTCGAAGTCGATCTCGATGCCGACCCACTCCGATGACTCTTGCGTGGCCGATAAGACGCGCGTGCGGTTGCCAAGACGGGCGGTCGCTATGTTGAACCCCATCCCAAAGAGACCGAGGTTATCGAGCGGGTTTCGTCCTGTGTAGCCCGCCCTTGCGACGTTACTGATTTGCTCCAGCGTCATGCCAGGGCCATTGTCACTGACCTCAAGCGTGCGATCTCGCGCCGGCACTGCGGCAGCAGACCAAGAGACTGCGACGCGCGCGCCCTGCGGCGCGGTGTCTGGGCCCGATGCTTCGGCGGTAGCGAATGCATCGATAGCATTGTCGACGAGTTCCGCAATGCACTGCCATGTAGCGTACGGAATGTCACCGAGCACTCTCAGTACCCGCGGAGTCGGATGGATGCCGACCTTCTGTACTTCGTCTGCGCTCAACTGGCCCCCCTACTATCCCGCTATCGTCTGGTGTTCTCCAAGTAGGTCGCGACTGACTGCGCAACATGGTGAGCTAGCACCGGCGGTACCGCATTGCCTATCTGCATTATGTTCGTTGTTGCGGAATGGGGAAACACGAAGCTGTCCGGGAAGGTCTGAAGCCTCGCACACTCCCTAACCGTAAGACGCCTTGGCAGCGAGTAGTGGAACTGAACGCGAGACTTGGCATTCGCCCTGACGGTGTATGCTGGCTTGTCCGCCTGGCTGGTCTCATCCCCTTGACCGTTGCCACGTTTCGCCTTGCTGGCCAGGAAGAACTGGCTTTGGTTAGGCACGGACTCATCAGTTACGGGCTCCAAGTCCTCGATAGCCCACCGAATCGATCTGTGCGCCCCCGCATGCGTCGCCCGTGGCGCCAAGGGCGCGCCATCCAGGTCACTCCGGACGCCGACCAGGAAGATTCTTGTTCGATTCTGTGGGACACCGTAGTCCGGAGCGAACAAACGCCATGTCTGAAATCGATAGTCCTCAGCCTCGAAATCGAAGATTATCTGCCTGAGCGCATCCCCATCATGAATGCGCTCCAGGTGAGGAACATTCTCAGCGACCACGACCTTCGGTCGGTGCCTCCTCATGTACGCTACAAGCGCCAAGTAGAGTTGTCCGCGCTCGGAGGTCAGCCCACGCTTGGGGCCACATGAAGAGAAGTCCTGGCAGGGAAAGCCGCCGATCAGAACGTCCGTGCCCTGCATGCCATCGACGTATGGATTGCTGAGGTCTCTGATCTCGATTGACTGGTCGAGGTTCTCGCGGTACGTGGCGACGGCCTTCGCGTCGTAGTCGAACGACTGGGCGATCTCAAATGGAAGTCCTGGCAGTGATTCACCCCGGAACTCGAAGCCCCCTCTGAACCCAAGGTCCATGCCGCCGCATCCGGCGAAGAATGAGGTGATGGTGAACCGGCTGCTCGACTCGGCGATTGAGACACGATGAAGAGGGATCACAGCGCCCTTCGGCGATTCTTTCAACGTCTCCCCAAGAACGAAATCAACCGCATCTTCAGAGCATCTAAGTCCTTGGTCTCGCACTCCCAAACCGTCAGCACATCCCATCCCATTTCACGGAGCATGCACTCATTGCGCATGTCTCGCTCATGATTTGCGTTGAGCTTCGGCTCCCAGAAATCCAGCCGGCTCTTCGGCATGCGAGACAAGGCGCAACCAGGATGCCGATGCCAAAAACAACCATGCACGAAGATTACCTTGCGTCTTGGGCCAAAGACCAGGTCAGGCTTGCCCGGAAGTCCGGCTACGTGCAGTCGGTACCGATATCCAAGCGAATGGACGGCACGCCTCACGACCATTTCTGGCCGACTACCCTTCTGGGGCACTCTCGCCATGATCGAGCTTCGGACTTCACTCGATACCGTGTCCACGCGTTCACTCGTCTTCAGACCATGCGCATAATCTGGCACCGACAGGGCCCGCATGGACACCATATCGCAGACTCCTCGTTAGAGGAATGCTCGAAGTCAGCCCTGACAAGGCAGACGGTCCAGACCGACCAAGCATGCCCGAACTGTGAGTCCGTCGGCTGGAGGGCCGGATTCCAAACGACGGCCTGCGGGTCATGAGCTTTCGGTTCATGACTCCGCAATGCGGGAGCACCGAGATGACTTGTCCGCTCTGGAGCTTGCCCCTGCCGATGTCGCGTTGATCGCGGAGCTTCAGCGCCAGGGTATCTGGTAGCCTTCTTGAAGCTGGTTCACCACGCTCCTGAAAGGCCCCCGCATGGACATCACCTCTCGCATCGCCGCCAATCACGCGCTCTGGCAGCGCTGGACCGCCCTGCACGTCCCGTCCGACTTCTACAATGTCGAGGACTTCATCGCTGACCCCGACGCCCGGCCGTTCGACTCGATCGTCGCCGACCTTGTCGGCAGCGATCTCTCCGGTCAGCGCGCGCTGCATCTGCAGTGCCACTTCGGCATGGACACGGTCCGCCTCGCACGCCTCGGCGCCGAGGCCACCGGCTTCGACTTCTCCTCGGCGGCCATCGAGGCTGCGCGCGAGCTTGTCCGTCGCATGGACGTGCCGGCCACCTTCATCGAAGGCAACGTGCTCGAGCCGCCCGCGGAGCTCCCCGAGAACGCGTTCGACCTCATCTTCACGTCGTGGGGCGTGATCTCGTGGCTGCCCGATCTCGACCCGTGGGCGTGCACCATCGCGAGCCGTCTCGCGCTCGGCGGCGTGTTCAAGATCGCCGACATGCACCCCACGCTCTGGATCTTCGACGACGAGGCCGAGGATCCCACGCTCCGCGTGAAGTACTCGTACTTCCAGCGCGACGCGCTCGAGTGGGAGGAGCGCGGCAGCTACGCGGCGCCAGGCGAGGAGCTCGTAGGCGTCTCGCACTCCTGGCAGCACACCTTCGAGGAGATCGTCGGCTCGCTGGTGCGCGCTGGCCTGGTGATCGAGGACATGCGGGAGTTCCCGCTCATCGCGTGGCAGTTCACGCCGGGGATGGTGGAGCGCGAGGAGGGTCTCTTCGGCATGCCCGAGGGGCAGCCGGAGCTGCCGCTCACCTTCACGCTCACGGCGCGCAAGCCGCTGGGGTAGCTGCCCGCTACTGCACCTGGATGAGCTCGTCGGTAGGCGCGTGCGAGTCGGTGAGCAGCGGCACGTCGGCCACCTCGACGGGGCTGGAGTACAGGTCCTGCGCCATCTCCGCGAAACCGCTGATGGTCACCCGGCCATCCACTCGTGAGGCGATCGCGCCGAGCATGCGCGCGTCGTCGGCAGGTGCGTCGGTGGCGAGCACGATGATGTTGCGCATCGCGAGGGTGTTCCCGTCGGCGCCCAGACCGATGGGGAACACGCGGATCTGGCTCCACACACCCTCGGCGGTGCGGTACATGCTGCGGAAGAGCTTGCTGGCATCTCCTTCAGGCGCAGAGATCACGTTGTACGCGATCACGCCGTCGGGCGACATCACCGCCTTCACCTCGCGCAGGAACTCCTCGGTGGTGAGGTGGAACGGCAGCGCGTCGGAGTAGTAGGCGTCCACGATCACGATGTCGTACGTCTCGCCCGTGGTCTGCACGTAACGGCGTGCGTCCTCCACGAACACGCGGCTCCGCTCGTCTTCGGGCAGCCAGAAATACTTGCGCGCCACGTCTACCACCACCGGGTCGATCTCCACCGAGTCGACCGACACGCCCGGGTAGTCGCGCCAGAAGCGCTTGGTGATCGCGCCGCCGCCGAGGCCGAGCACCAGCACACGCTCGGCGTCGGGCTTGAGCGTGAGCGCCAGATGCATGTAGTCGGGGTAGCGGATGCGGCTCTCGTAGGGGTCGTCGAGCGAGATCGCGCTCTGGTGCGAGCGGTCGAACCGCAGGTGACGCGCACCGTCGCCCTCGGTCACCGTGATGCGGTGGTACTGGGTGTCCTGCCGGAAGAGGACGGTCTCCCCCTGTTCGTTCACCGCAGGCGCCGGGGCCACGCGCCACAGCACGAATCCGCCGAGTGCGGTGGCGGCCACGCACAGCGCGATGGTGGCCGGCGCCACGGCGCGCGCCAGACGCGCATGGTGCTCGGCTGTTCCCTCGGCAGGCTGCTCCGGCCTCAGCGTGAGCGCCAGGAGCGCGATGCCGATGAGCACGAGCCCGGTCCAGACCACGAGCGGTTCGAGCGAGAGCATCGGGATCAGCCAGAACGACGTGGCGAGCGTGCCCACGATGCTGCCGGCGGTGGAGACGGCGTACAGGTTGCCGGTGGAGCGACCCAGGCGCGCCATGCCGCCGCTTGCGGCGAGGCGCACGCCCAGCGGCGAGACCATGGCGAGCAGGAGCGCCGGCACGAAGTAGATGGCGGTTGCTGCGGCGAGCGAACCGAGGCGCGGACCGAGGTCCGCCGCGGACGGCAGCACCCACTGCGAGAGCAGCGGCCCGGCGGCGGTGACCAGGCCTGCGGCGGCGATCACGGGCGGAAGCGAGCGGGCGGCGCCGAAGCGGTCGGCCAGCTGACCGCCGAGCGCGTAGCCGATGGAGAGCGCGATCATCACCACGGAGATCACGGCGCCCCACACATAGATGGAGTTGCCGAGGTACGGCGCGAGCACGCGCGCCGCTACCATCTCGAGTCCCATCAGCGCGGCCCCGCACCAGAAAATGATGAATCGCAGCATGTTTGCAGCTCCCGTCTCGCGCATCACTGCGTCTCCATGCAACCTTCGGCGCAACTGGACAGGCTCCTGCCGTATCCGAGTTCTATCGAGCTACCTCCTGGTGAGTCATCGAAACTGCTCATCATGAACAGGGGACTATGCGATTACCCATGGACAACCAATGGATGCTGTGCTAGATAGGGCCTGCGGCCCAATGGCCGTTTGCGGCGCGCACCGTGTCATTTCGCGTTTACGTCGAGACAGGGTGTCGGGTTCGGGCTTCGCCTCACGGAGCCGTCGGTACTGGGGGAATACGAATATGTCTTCTTTGTTGAGCGTCGCGGCGCTCGATGTCCGGCGTATCGTCACGTCCCGAGGGACGGCCGTCCTGTTGGTGATTGCGCTCACGATCATGGGATACCAGACCGTGACCGCCGCACACACGATCGGCTACGCCGTGAGCCCCAGCCTGATGGATACTTCGGGATTCCAAGCGTTTGTCGAGCCGACGCCCCCCCATTTCTCAGGCGGCGAGGTGCTCGCCCATGAAGCCTCCCCAAGCGTGCGATTTGCCACGTCCTTGTGGTACCTGGACTACCTTGCGCTGGCGGCGCTTGTCGTGTTTGGAGGGTTCTTCGCCCGCGACACCCAAGCTGGGTACGACCTGGTGCGCCGCTCCCGGGGCCTATCTGCGGGGTCTCTGTTTGCCGCAAACGTACTGAGCGTGATCGCAGTCTCTTTCTCCTTCTCGGTGATCGGCGTTCTCGCGCTCTATCTCGTATGCCTCGCGGTGAATCCGCAGAGCATGAACTCGCTTGCACAGGGGCAGATGATGCTCGAGCAGGTTCTGTTCCTCCCGCAGTTCGCCGCCAGCCGGCCGCTGCTCTATGCCGGTTTCTTCGTGCTCATCTACACGGGCATACTCAGCTTCCTTGGCGTACTCGGCCTGCTCATCGCACGTCTTACACGCAGTGTGGTTATCGCCGCAGTGGCACCCGCCGGCTTCTTGTATGTACTTGGCGGATTCGTAGCGGCACGACTCCCAGGGGTCTTCGTTGTGTTCGCGTACGACAACCTCTCGATTGCCACACGGAGCATCACCAGCATGTCAGTCATGCGGCAGTATGTCGCACCGTACTTCATGTGGATCGTGGTGCTGGTGGCGTTGGGTCTGTCGCTGCCGCTGATCAGTCCAGGAGTCAGGAGGTTGTGGCTGTGGCCGAGTCGATAGTGGAGGCCCGTGGGCTCAGGAAGTCCTTCCGGGGGCGGCAGGTCTTGAAGGGCGTCGACATCGAGATCCATGAGCGTGAGGTCGTGGGGTTGGTGGGGCTTAATGGCAGCGGCAAGAGCACGCTGCTGAAGATTCTTGCCTGCGCGGTTGCCCCCGATGCCGGACATGGGCGCGCATGCGGCGTTGCCCTTGGCGGCAGCCGCAGTCCTGTTTGCGGATACATGATGGAGCACCCGCCCTTCATAGAGAACTTCTCCGGACTACAGAACCTCCTCGCGTTGGCGGACATGAGTGGCACAGTCACACGCTCGGAAGTCGAGGCCACGCTCCGCCGTGTCTGTCTTGACCCCGGTGACCGCACGCACGTGCGGCGCTTCTCTCAAGGGATGCGGCAGAGACTCGGTCTTGCTCAGGCACTCATGGAGAAGCCGCCCCTGCTGCTGCTCGACGAGCCCCTGAACGGGCTCGACCCGTCCGGGATTCTCGATGTTCGACGAATCATCTCCGAGTCGGCGGCACAGGGCGCGACCGTGCTGTTCTCAAGCCACGTACTCTCAGAGGTGCAGAGGCTATGTGACCGCGTACTCGTCCTGAATGATGGGGTGATCATCGAGCTCGGCGGAGACTGTCTCTCCACGTGTGACGCGTTGGAGTCAGCATATCGAGATACGACGGGCTACGCGCGTGCGTAGGGAAGAGTGGGCACTGCTCGTCTCCGAAGTCAGGCGCCGAGTCGTCTCATACAAGTACGGCGTGGTCTTGTTCGTCATGACCTCCTTCATCTGGTCGACGGTCAACCAGATGAAGGCATTCGAGGCCAGCACCGGTGTCGGGTACAACGCCTGGGACGTCTTCATCGGTCTGTTCGGAAACACGTATAGCGCGCTCACCTCCACTGTCGTGTTCACATTGCTGTTCATCTTCCTTCTCGGTTCGAGCGTGCAGGAGGACGTTGCATCCGGGTACTCCGTGCTCGTACAGTCGCGACTTTCGCGCAAGAACTCCTACTGGTGGATCAAGATGCTCGTTGTGCCGATAGTCGTTGGTACGACTGTCGCCGCGCTTCTGGCCATTTCGCTCGTCATGGGAGCAACTCGAGGCCTGCCCGTTCTCCCGGCGACGCTCTCGGAGGCCGGTGTCCATCCGGACGCGTGGGGTATCGCGCCAGCGGGGACCCCACCGATCTACTACTCGTTGCCCTCCGGCACATCGGTGGTCCTGCATGGACTCTTGATCGCGCTGTACTTCTCGTTCGCATACACGTCGGTGACTGTCTTCACGATCGGCACTGCTGCGAGATCCCGAAGCTCCTACACGCCTCTCGCCTCCGGGGTCCTCTTCATGGGACTCAACCTCGCGGCGGCCACTGCAGCCCCAGACAGCATATACAGCGTCACCCTGATCAGCGCACTGACAGAAAGCAGCCATCGGCCGATCCCGCTGATGGACAGTCCGGTGTACTACTCCGTCCCGTGGTCCCACAGCCTTCTCCTGCTCTTGGCGCTGCTCATCATCGGGCTGCTCATCGGCTATGCGATCACGCCAACCCGAAGGGCTTCTTTGAGAGGCGCACGGTTGCCACGGGCGGTGGCACTCGTGCTTATCGCGGTCCTCGCGATGCCGGCTGCGGGATGCGTCGAGTTGCCTGAGGGCGTGACGTACGAGCAGTTCATCGGGGCCGCATACCCCCAGGTCCCTGATGTGCGGCTTGAGGGTCTGACCCAAGCTGACATCGACTACGTGAGGACTGTGGCCCGGCAAACGGTTCGCCTGAGGGACGCCGTCGCGGACCTCAACGCTGTCTGGGGTTCTCAGAACCTGCATGCCAGCGAAGTTGAGGTGAACCGCATGCTGTCTGATCGCCTTGATACCCTCGATGAGCTTATCCGAGAGACGCGGGCAATCGAAGTGCCACCGACACTCGAAGACTGGTTCGCGCTGCAGTATGGGCCGGGGCTTGACGAGTTGCAGTACGTCGTCGACAACCTCCAGTCACTTCATGAGCGGCACGACCATGTAGGAATCAAGATGTGTCTCAAGCACGTCTGGTATGCGGACACGTACTTCTCTGCTGCAGCGGAGAGCGTCACTGGGTTCATGCCGAGTGAATAGGAGGTGAGGACTGGGGGACTTGCCATGAAAGGATGACCGGAACGAGTGAGGGGAAATCACGAAACGGCATAGGCTCGTGATCGCACTGGCGATCGTCATGGTATTGGGAAGCAGCCAGGCTGCCTTCGCAACATCGCAGTACTATCACTTCCACAACAACGTGCCCCGCACGGGCTGGCTGAGCTCTTCATACAAGACCTTGCCGGCCAACACCAACTTCACCACCACTCTCAACAGCTGTGTTGCCACGAACGGTAGTTCAGAGGGCTCTAAGGGCGTCCTGATGAAGCCGGTTCGCTCCAACGGCACGCAGTACTCGTACAAGACGGTGCTTCCTGGCGAAGCTCGGAAGCTCCTGCTCGGCTCCGTCGGGTACTCACGGTCGATCCGCATCGATCTTCAGGCCGTGGGAACCTCGGCGGTTGACTGCACGGGGTACTGGTACTTCTAGAAGGTTCGGTTCTCTGCTTCCGGCGCCCGGAGTGCTCACCTCGGTGGTGCACATCCCGGCGCCCCGACATACCAGGATTAATCTGCGGCAACCACCCATCGGGGCAGAGCGAACAACCCCGTCAACGCCCCCCCACGACGGTCCTGTGAGGGTTCGAGCGGCGCAGGTCCGAAAAGATGCGCGCGTCGTTGTCCTGCGCGATACTCGTACCTGCGACAGAGCATCGGCCAATCGCTCCACGGCGCGAGGGGGCACCATGTCTGAACCACTTCCCGGACTGCTCATCGGCAAGGCGGGCGGCGATGTCTCGCTGCTGCCCGCGATGGCCAACCGCCACGGACTCGTGGCCGGCGCCACCGGTACCGGCAAGACGGTGACCCTGCAGGTGCTCGCCGAGGCGTTCAGCTCGATCGGCGTGCCGGTGTTCGCCGCCGACATGAAGGGCGACCTCTCAGGAATCTCGCAGGCCGGCGCGATGAACCCCAAGATCGAGGAGCGCGTTGCCAAGATGGGCCTCGGCGAGTGGAGCTTCTACGGCTCACCGGTGACGTTCTGGGACGTCTTTGGCGAGAACGGGCACCCCATCCGCACCACTGTGTCCGAGGTAGGCCCGCTGCTCCTCGGTCGCATGCTCAACCTGAACGACACGCAGGAGGCTGTGCTCACGATCGCCTTCCGTGTTGCCGACGAGAACGGCCTCTTGCTGCTCGACATCAAGGACCTCCGCGCGATGCTCAAGTACGTGTCCGACAACGCGCGCGAGATCGGGAGCACGTACGGCAACGTCTCGCCCGCGAGCGTGGGCGCCATCCAGCGCTCGCTGCTCGCGCTCGAGGAGCAGGGCGGCGACCTCTTCTTTGGCGAGCCGGCGCTCGATCTGTTCGACTTCATCCAGATCGACGGCAACGGCAAGGGCATGGTGAACATCCTCGCCGCCGACAAGCTCATGAGCTCCCCGCGCCTGTACTCCACGATGCTGCTTTGGCTGCTCTCCGAGCTCTTCGAGCGGCTGCCTGAGGCGGGCGACCTGCCCAAGCCCAAGCTCGTGTTCTTCTTCGATGAGGCGCACATGCTCTTTGACGACGCGCCGGACGCGCTGCTCACTAAGATCGAGCAGGTCGTGCGGCTCATCCGCTCCAAGGGCGTGGGCGTGTACTTCGTCACGCAGAACCCCATCGACATCCCTGACACCGTGCTCGCCCAGTGCGGCAACAAGGTGCAGCACG
The DNA here is from genome assembly GCA_036679125.1 of Actinomycetota bacterium. GTDB lineage: Bacteria > Actinomycetota > Coriobacteriia > Anaerosomatales > Anaerosomataceae > Anaerosoma. The sequence continues at coordinate 41,951 of JAZIGI010000004.1, forward strand.
CGCTGCGCGCCTACACGCCACGCGAGGCCAAGGCCGTGAAGGCGATGGCCGAGACGTTCCGGCCCAACCCCGCGCTCGGCGATGTGGAGGCCACGGTCACCGAGCTCAAGGTGGGCGAGGCGCTCGTGTCGTTCCTGCAGGCCGACGGCTCGCCGATGCCCGTGGAGCGCGCGATGATCGTGCCGCCGCACGGCCGCATCGGCGCGATCGCACCGGCCGAGCGTCAGGCGATCATCGCCGGCTCGCTCATCGCCGGCCACTACGAGGCTGTCGTGGATCGCGAGAGCGCCTACGAGCTGCTCAAGGCGCGTGCCGAGGCGGAGATCGCGGCCGAGCAGCAGGCGGCCGCGGCAGCCGAGGCCGCGAAGCTCGAGGTGACCGTGCCCAGACCCAAGCCTGCGGCGAAGAAGCCGCGTGCGGCGTCCTCGTCACGCAAGGACACGCCGCTCGAGGCGTTCACCAAGAGCGCCACTCGCGCTATCGGCAGCCAGGTGGGCCGGCAGATAGCGCGCGGCATCCTGGGTACCATCCTCGGAGGGTCCAAGCGATAGGCGCTGCGGGGGCGGCGCCTCGAAGGAGCGTGGCACGATGAGCGACGAGCAGAACACGGGATACGCACCGGTCGATCCGGAGCCGGCAGACGCACCCGGCGCCGCGCCCGAGAGCGCGCCCGACGCGGGCGAAGCATGGCGCGAGGTGGTAGCCGAACTCGACGCGCTCGGCGACGCGCTCGGTCGGTGGCTGAAGGCTGCGGTGAACGACCCGGAGAACAAGCGGCGGCTCGAAGAGGTGTCGAGCCGTCTCGACAGCTTCGTGAACGACGTGGGCTCGAGCGTGAAGGGCGCCGCCGACTCCGAGGTGGGGCAGTCGTTCAAGGAGGCCGCTGACAAGACCGGCGAGGCCTTCAAGATGGCAGGGGAGAAGTTCTCCGAGGAGGTCGGCCCTAAGCTTGCGGGGGCCTTCAAGACGATGGGTGAGAAGCTCCGTGGCGCTGCCGATAGGATCGAGGAGCGCCAGGCCGCCGCGCCGGAGGCCGCTGCACCTCCCACGGTTGAACCGCCTGCGCCCACGGTACCCACCGCCGAGCCGCCCACACCCACGGTGGTCACGCCACCTCCGCCCGCAGAGCCCACCAACGACTGACATACAACGGAGTAGCGCATGCCAGAGTGCACGTTCCACCGCGGCGTTGAGACCAACGTGCGCTGTGTTGAATGCGAACGGCCCATCTGCCCCAAGGACTTCGTGCCCACGCCCGTGGGCTACAAGTGCCCCGACTGCGCACGCCAACTGCCCTCGGCGCGTCGCGTGGTGAAGCCGCGTCAGCTCGCCTTGGCGGCGCTGGCGGCGGTGGGAGTGGGGGCCCTCGGAGGACTCATCGCCTCGATGGTTCCCTACGGCTCGCTGCTGCTGGCTATCGTGCTCGGGCTGGTCACCGGTGAGGCCGCACGTCGTGCCTCGGGCGGTCACCGACAGGGCGCGGTGGCCGCAGTGGCGGGAATCGGGGCGGCGATCGGCATTGCGTTCACCAGCTTGGACCCACTGACGGCGCTCATCGCAGGGGCGGCTGCTGCGGTTTCGGTCTCTTCCGCCAGGTGGTGAGGCGATGACAGCGCCGGTTCTCGCGTCGTTCAGGCCCGCCCGCTCGTTCGGCTGGGCGTGGCTGCTCGCCATCGTTCTGCTCATTGCGGCATCCGCGTTCCCGCTGTTCCGGCCGGAGGTCGTGCCTCCCGAGGAGCGCGCCGCCCTGTGGATCACGGCCGCGATCATGGTTCCGCTGATCACGTTCCTGCTGGCCACGCTGCTGTCCATCCCGGCGATGCGCTACGACCTCACCAACGACGGACTGCTGCTCTCGTGCGGGCCGCTCTATCGCTACCGCGTCCCGTACGCGGAGATCACCGACGTGCGCCGCACCACGCTCACGCCCACGCTGTGGTCGAGCATGCGGATGCCGGGCCTCGCCCTCGGCGGTGTGCCGTACGGGGATATCGGCACCGTGCGCATGTGCGCCACCCGCATGTCGCGCGACATCCTACTGGTGACGGCCGGTAAGCGCCGGTACGGGATCACTCCTGCCGGCGAGGCCGCGTTCATGGCCACGCTCATGCCGCTGCTGCCCCGACCGGCACAGGCTGGAAGTGTGGTGCCAGGGAGCGAGACCGCGCTCGTGGAGGGCTGACGTGCATCCCATCGTGCCGATGGCGGTCATCACGCTGGTGCTCTCGGCGGCGCTCTGGTGCGGGATGCTGTGGCTGTACTCGGGGCGCACGATGCGCTTCGTACGGCTGGTGTGGCTCGGCCTGCCCCTCTCGGCGGCCGTGAACCTGCTTGTGAAAGCACCGATCGGCGAGGGCGTGGGCGCGCTTGCGGGGATTGAGCCGGGCCGCAGCCTGGACACGCCTCTGTGGTTCCTCGTGCTGCTCTTCATGCTGGCGCCGGTCTTCGAGGAACTCATCAAGGTGGCGCCGCTGCTGGCGCCTGCCGTGCGGCGAACCGTGGCCACCGCCGACGACGCGCTCTGGACCGGCATGGCGCTCGGTATCGGGTTCGGCCTCGGCGAGGCGGCGTATCTCGCGTGGGGCATGATGTCGGCCGGGCTGTACACGGAGTACCCGTGGTACGCGTTCACGGGCTTCCTCAGCGAACGGCTGCTCGTGGTGTTCATGCACGGGATGATGACCGCGGTCTTCCTGCGGATCGCCAAGGGCGGGCGTCCGCTCCTCGGCTACCTCGCCGCGATGGGTGCGCACGCCGTGTTGAACTCGGGTGCGATGCTCTACCAGCTCGGCGTTGCGTCCGGGTGGGTGGCGGAAGTCGTGCTGGTTGTGATGCTCATCGCGGCGGTGCTCATCCTGGAGCGCATCCGGCCCAAGCGCGCTGCCGCAGGGCGTGCCGGGGACACCGTCTACTACTCGGCAGGTGAGTGACGTGCCGATCGTGCTGGTAATCGTAGGGCTCGTGCTGCTCGCAGTGGGCGGCGAGTCGCTCGTGCGCGGCGCGGTCTCGCTCGCTCGGCGCTCCGGGCTCTCCGTGCTGCTCATCGGCATCACCGTGGTGGCCGCGGCCACCTCGATGCCCGAGCTCGTGGTGAGCGTGCAGGCGGCGCTTGCGGGCAACCCGGGCATCGCCGTGGGCAACGTGGTAGGCAGCAACATCGCAAACCTCGCGCTCGGCCTCGGCACGATGGGCGTGCTCGTGCCGTTCACCGTGCGGCGGTGGTCGCTCTGGCACGACCTGCTGGCGCTCATGGCGGCCTCGGTGGCGTTCCTGGGTCTCGGACTGCTCGGCAGCATCGAGCGCGCGGTGGGCGCGCTCATGCTTCTCGCACTCGGCTACCACCTCTGGCGTACGTACGTGCGTGACAAGCGCGAGCGCGACGCGGTGGCAGCGCTGCATGCCGAGGAGCCCATCGAGTTCCTCGAGTCGTGGTCGGTGGGGTTCTCACTCGCCGTCCTCGCGGGATCGAGCGCGCTTCTGGTGCTCGGCGCCCGTCTGCTGCTGGAGGGCGCGGTGCCGCTTGCCGAGATGTGGGGAGTGAGCGACGCGGTGATCGGCGCGAGCGTGGTGGCGCTCGGCACGTCGCTTCCCGAGATCGCAACCACGGCCGCTGCGGCCCTGCGCCGCGAGCACGAGGTGGCCCTCGGCAACTTGGTGGGGAGCAGCCTCTTCAACACGCTCGCGATCCTGGGCGTGACGGCGCTCGTGCGGCCGGTGCCGCTCGACCCGGAGTTCGTGTTCACGAACGGCGCGATCGTCCTGGGTGTGGTGGCCGTGAGCGCACCGTGGCTCACCGGGCGGTGGCGGTTCGGACGGCGGGCCGGATTCGCGTTCCTTGCCGGATACGTGCTCTACATCGCGATCACCACCGGGGCACTCGGCTGAGCGGCTCGCGGTCTCCACGCAGACGCGCTTCGCGGTATCCTCGCGGTGAGGAGGCCGAATGAACGAGCGCGCGACCATCACCTTCGAGCCCTCTGGCCGGACCGTGTCCGTGCCGGTGGGCTCGACGCTTCTCGAGGCGGCCCGGGTAGCCGGCGTCGACATCGACTCGCCCTGCGGCGGCACCGGGACGTGCGGTTCGTGCCGGGTGCGTGCGACCGGCGGTCTTTCAGCGATGAGCGGTAGCGAACGGGAGCTGCTCGGCGGTGCTGGCGTGACAGCCGGTAAGCGGCTCGCGTGCAGGGCACGTGCCGAGGGCAACGCGACAGTGCTGCTGGCCGACGCGCCACGCGAAGCGCGCGTGGTGTCCGCCGCGCGGCACCGTCCCGCCGAGGTGCAGCCGCCGCTCGCGCGCGGTATCGACCGCGTGGGCGATGTGTTCGGGACCGTGGTGGACATCGGCACCACCACCGTGGCCGCCGAGCTCGTGGATCTGCGCACCGGCGCCGTGCTGGCAACGGCGGGCGAGCTGAACGCGCAGCGCACCTTCGGGGCCGACGTGCTCTCGAGGGTGTCGCGCGCCACCGCCGGAGAAGCCGCCGCTCTTCACGACGCGATCGTGGGTCAGGTCGACGCGATGACCACCCGCATGCTCGCCGAGGCGGGTGTGAGCGCTGATTCGCTCGCCGAGAGCATGGTCGTGGGCAATGTGGCGATGACAGGGCTCTTCCTGGGCAGGGACGTCTCGGCGCTTGGCGAGGCGCCGTACGAGGGCGCGCCGCTTGCGGGGTCACACGTGCGGCCTGCGAGCATCGGCTCGGCGCTGCCGGCGGGCGTTGACGTGATCGTGCCGCAGGCCCCCTCGGCGTTCATCGGCTCGGACGTGACCGCTGGGATGATCGCCACCGCGCTGGCCGAGCGCGTCGCGCCCACCCTGTACATCGACCTCGGCACCAACGGCGAGATCGTGCTCGCCGCACGCGGACAGCTGCTCGCCGCCTCCACCGCCGCTGGCCCGGCGCTCGAGGGCGCCTCGATCGAGTGCGGGATGCGAGCCGAGACCGGCGCTATCGAGCAGGTGGCGTTCGCCGACGGCGCGCTCACCCTCGGCGTGATCGGCGAGCGCGAGCCGGCTGGCATCTGCGGGAGCGGACTGCTCGACCTCATCGCCGTGCTGCTGGACGCGGGGCTGATCGACGCCACCGGCCGCATGCTCGACCCGGTGGGCCATCCCCTCCGGATGCGCGTGACCGAGCGCAACGGGAGCAGGGCGTTCGTGGTGAGCGAAGGCGTGGTGCTCACGCAGCAGGACGTGCGCCAGGTGCAGCTTGCGGTGGGCGCCGTGCGCACGGGAATCGAGCTCCTGCTTGCCGAGGTGGAGCTGGCGCCCTCGGCGATCGTCACGGTGGTGGTGGCTGGCGGCTTTGGCTATCACGTGCGGGCCGCCTCACTCGTACGCCTCGGCCTGCTGCCGCCGGTGTGGCTCGATCGCGTGGACTTCGCGGGCAACACAGCGCTCGCCGGCGCGCGCATGCTGCTGCTCGATGGCGAGCTGCGCGAGAAGGCGGTCGCCGCGGTGGACCGGGTGCGCACGATCGACCTCGCCGCGCATACGGAGTTCCAGCAGCGCTTCATCGCGTCGCTGACGTTCCCCGCGTAAGGCGCCCCAGCGCGCAACCACAAGACCCCTTTCCCGTGGGGGCTCATGTCCTTGACATTACGATTTCGTAATGACAATCATTCAGCGGGCTTATACATGTTCCGAGGGAGAGGGAGTGGCATGGCCAAGCGTCGGGTGATCGGCCCCACAGCATGGGTGCTGGGTGGAGCCGGTCTGTTCATCGGTGCGGTTGCCGCGTGGCTGGTAAGCCAGGGCAACCCGGGCAACATGGGCCTGTGCATCGCGTGCTTCCTGCGCGATATCACGGGCTTCTTCGTGGGCGGCGTCACCAACCAGGGCGCTGTGGCCTATATCAGGCCGGAGATCATCGGCATCATCCTGGGCGCGATGGGTGCGGCGCTCCTCACCCGTGAGTTCCGCCCGCGCGGCGGCAGCCAGCCGCTCGTCCGGTTCGTGCTCGGCTTCATCTTCATGGCCGGCGCGCTCATCTTCCTCGGCTGCACCGTGCGCGCCTGGCTGCGTCTGGGCGGCGGTGACCTCACCGCCATCTGGGGCATCCTCGGCATCGTCGCCGGCGTGCTCGTGGGCATCGTCTTCCTCAAGAAGGGCTTCAACCTCGGTCGCGCCAAGGCCGTCGCCAAGCCCCTCGGGTGGATCCTGCCGACCTTCGCGGTCGTGCTCCTGGTCCTGGTCGTGGTGAGCACGCTCGGCACCAAGCCCGACTTCGCCACGCAGACCAAGGCCGGCGCGTTCGCCACGGGCGACAAGCCGCCGGCGGTGTTCCTCAAGCACGACGGTGAGCCTGACCAGGTGCTCAAGCCCGAGGGCGCCACGCTCGCCGAGGACGGCTCGATCGTTGCCGAGGACGGCGCCGTGGTGGCCTCGGCCGAATCGGTCGCCAAGGCATCCCCGCAGCCCGGCGGCAAGCGCGCGCTGCTGTGGGTCTCGCTCGCCGCCGGTCTCGCCATCGGCGTGGTGGCGCAGCGCAGCCGCTTCTGCTCCATCGGCGGCATCCGTGACGCGATCCTCGTGCGCCGCTACGACCTGCTCTTCGGCGTGGCGGGCCTGCTCATCGGCTCCACGGTCGTGAACATGCTCTTCGGTCAGTACAACCTCGGCTTCACCAACCAGCCGATCGCGCACAACGACGCGCTCGGCAGCTTCGCCGCCATGACCATCGCCACGTTCGCGGCGATGCTGCTCGGCGGCTGCCCGTTCCGCCAGGTGATCATGGGCGCCGAGGGCGACGCCGACTCCACCACCGCGGTGGCTGGCATGCTGGTGGGCGCCGGCTTCATGCACTGGGCCACGCTGGCCTCGTCGGGCAAGGGCCTCGCGCCCAACGCCTGGCCGGCGATGGCCGTGATGGCCGTGATGCTGGTAGCGATCGCGCTCTATGGCAGCCGTAAGTCGGCGTAGAGAGGGGATGACGATGAAAGAACTCGACGTGCGCGGGCTGTCCTGCCCGATGCCGCTGATGCACACGAAGAAGGCACTGGAGGATGACCCCGCGGAGATCATGGTCCATGCGGACAGCGGGACCGCCAAGGCCAATGTGGTAGCGTTCCTGCAGGATTCCGGCTACACGGTCACCGTGGACGAGTCGGGCGAGGAGTACAAGATCAAGGGGACACGCTAGTGGCTCTGTTCTCCCGCAAGGACAGGAAGACAGCCCCGGGCGCCGATGAGGCGCTCGGGCTCTTCCTTTTCGATGCCGTGAACGACGCACTCGCCGCCGAGCGGGCGCTCAAGGCCGCCGGATATGAGTTGTCGCTTGTGGCGCCTCCGCAGCATCTGCGTGCCGGGTGCGATCTCTCGATCGCGCTTCCGCGCGTGGAGCACATCGGCGCCGAGCGCGTGCTGGCCGACGCGGGCGTGCACGTGCGCGACTGGATCGCCGATGCCGAGGGCACCGCCGAGGTGTGCGACCTGGTCACGACCGTGGACTTCGGCGAGTGGCTGATGGTGCGCGCCGGCAACATGAAGATCGTCGTGGAGAAGTCGACGGGCGTGATCGTGAACACCTCCGGCGGCGGATGCCCCGACATCCCGTATCTGAACCTCGCGCTCGTGGGCAAACGGCTCGACGAGGTGCCGCGACCCAAGGACCTCGGCTACACGCTCTGCGGGCTGATGCTCGACCGCGCGTACGTGGAGGTCCGCTCGCTGCTGGGCGGCGCGGAAGGCGGTGTCGCATGACGCTTCTGGTGATAGCCACGTACCCGGTGGTGGACGGACCCGTGCTTGAGGGCCCGGTCACGATCGAGCCCGATGGCGGCATCGCCATCGGCGGCACCCGCGTACCGAGCTCGCAGGGCACGTCGGCGATGCTTGGCGCCGCCGCGCAGGTGGCGGCGCACCTCGGCACCACTCCGCCGCACGCGCTGGTAGCGGGCGACATCGGCCGGGGCGACGGCACGCGGCACGTGTACGAGCGGCTGCTCGACGCGGTGGAGCGCATCCGCCCGTCGGTGATCGCGTTCCACTACATGCAGCCGGTGATGGCGCTGATGCGGAAGGCGGTCGACGGCCTTGCCGAGGCGGCCCCGGACACGCTCCTGGTGGCCGACGCCGGCGGCATGTACGCCGCCAAGGCCGCCGGCCTCGCGTCGCGCTTCGAGCTGATGACGCCGGACGTGGGCGAAGTGGGCTTCCTCGCGGACCCCGCGGTCACGCACCCCGCGTACGTGTCGCACTACCTCTTCGGCAACGAGGGCTTCGACCCGGTGAGGCTCGCGGCATCGGCGCACCAGACCGGCGGCGCCGCGCGCGTGCTGCTCATCAAGGGCGTTCGCGACCACATCGCGCTCGACGGCGAGATCGCCGAGGTCGTGGACGAGCCGTGCGTGCCGGAGCTCGAAGCGATCGGCGGCACCGGCGACACGGTGGCGGGGCTCGCCTCGGCGTTCCTGGCGGCGGGCTTCCCCACGGTGGATGCCGCGCGCTGCGCGTGTCTCGCCAACCGCGAGGCCGGCCGCGTGATGGGCGCTACGCCTGCGATGCACGCCCGTGACCTCGTGGCCACGCTGCCCGGCGTGCTCGCCGACAACCTGTGTCGCTGGGGCGGCGCCTGCGTGGTGTAGGTGCGCACACGGCTCGGCCCGGTGATGGCGCGTGCCACGCCTGCCCCGTGATGGCGCGCACACTCCGCTCTGGACGGTGAGGCCCCTCGGCGCGTACCCTCAGGGCAGCGAACCGCCCGCGAAAGGGGATCCGCCATGCTGCTTGGGATCACGATCAAGCCGTTCATGCTCGTTGCCGGTGGCAGCGCGCTCTTCGTGCTCATGGTGTTCCAGATCCTCCAGGGCATGCGCAAGATCAAGTTCAAGGGCAAGCTCCACCTCACCGTGCACAAGTGGGTGGCGTTCGGCATCCTGGCCGGATCGGTGTTCCACGGCCTGTTCGCGCTCGCGTATCTGAACATCATCTAGCCCGCTTCCGGGTCACCCGGGTCAGGCGGTACGGAGGACTCCATGGACGAGAACGTGCAGCAGCAGAGCGTGCCGCAGCCCGAGCCCAGGAAGCGCATGTCGGCCGGCGCCAAGTGGGCGATCGGCCTGGGGGTCGCGTTCCTGCTGCTGGTCCTCGGCTCGTGCGCGCTCATGATGGTCGCCCTCGGGGATACCGACTCACTCGCACTCTCGATGGGCGACAACGTCGCGGTCATCTACATCGACGACGTGATCTCCGGCACCAGCGGTGTCACCCCTGAGTACATCCTCGACCAGCTCGACCAGGCACTCGAGGACGACAGCGTGAAAGCGGTCATCCTGCGCATCGACTCCCCGGGTGGTACCGTGGCGGCCTCGCAGGAGATCATGATGGGTGTGCAGCGTGTCGCCGAGGAGAAGCCGATCATCACGAGCGTCGGCGACCTGTGCGCATCGGGTTCCTACATGGTGGCGGCGCAGACCGACGAGATCATCGCGGCCCCTGGTTCCACCATCGGCAGCATCGGCGTGATCATGTCGCTCGTGAACGCCGAGGAGCTCGTGGACAAGGTGGGCCTGCAGTTCATCACCCTCACCGCGGGCGAGTACAAAGACGCGGGCAGCATGTATCGCAGCCTCACGGAGACCGAGACCGCCATGTTCGAGGAGCAGCTGGCGCTCATCCACGAGCAGTTCGTGGCCGATGTCGCCGAAGGTCGTGGGAAGTCCGTGGAGGAGATGGAGGAGCTGGCCACCGGCTGGGCATGGCTCGGCAGTGAGGCGCTCGAGCTCGACCTCATCGACTCCATCGGCAACTACGACGACGCGGTCGATCGCGCGGCGGAGCTCGGCGGCATCGAAGGCGAGCCTGGCATCGTGACGTACGAGCCCGTGGATCCCCTCGGCGACCTGTACCTCGACCTCCTGGGCATCCTCGCACCCGGCAACGACATCGATGCCGAGGCGCTTCGTCGGATGGGCCTGCCGCGTTAGGTGGGTGCAGAGCGCGGGCGAGAGGCGCCGCACGGCGCCCCGGTATCGCCTACAATGCACGCATGAGCCGCGCCCCTGGTGGCGTTTGGCGTGATGTAGGCCAGCCCCGAAAGGACGCCGCGTGGAGCCCATCGAACTGAAGCCCTCCGCACAGGGCAAGGTCCGTGACATCTACGACCTCGGGAAGGCGCTGCTGATCGTGGCGACCGACCGGCTCAGTGCGTTCGACGTGGTGCTGCCCGACCCGATCCCGTACAAGGGCGAGGTGCTCACAAAGCTGTCGCTCTTCTGGTTCGAGCTGTTGGCTGATGTGGTGCCCAACCACCTTCTCACCGCCGAGGCGTGCGACCTGCCCGAATCGCTCGAGCAGTATGAGGAAGCACTGCGCGGCCGCTTCATGATCGTGAAGAAGGCCGAGGTCTTCCCGGTGGAGTGCATCGTGCGCGGCTACCTGGCGGGCAGCGGGTGGAAAGAGTACCGCGAGCACGGCACGGTGTGCGGTCAGAGGCTGCCGGGAGGGCTCATGGAGTCGAGCCAGCTGCCGGAGCCGATCTTCACGCCGTCGACCAAGGCGGCAGTGGGCGATCATGACGAGAACATCACGTTCGAGCAGATGGTCGAGATCGTCGGCGCCGACAACGCCGTCCGGTTGCGCGACGCGTCGCTCGCGCTGTATGGCGCCGCCCGCGATCACGCGGCCGGCCGCGGCATCATCATCGCCGACACGAAGTTCGAGTTCGGTGTGGTCGATGGCGAGATCACGCTCATCGACGAAGTGCTCACGCCCGACAGCTCGCGATTCTGGCCTGCCGACGAGTACCGTCCTGGCGGAGCGCAGCCGAGCTTCGACAAGCAGTTCGTGCGCGACTGGCTCGAGACGAGCGGCTGGGACAAGCAGCCTCCGGCGCCCGGGCTTCCCGAGGATGTCATCACGATGACCGCCGAGAAGTACATCGAGGCCTTCGAGGCCATCACTGGCGAACCGTTCATGCCGGAAGGGGACTGAGCGCGTGTCTCAGCGCAGCTACAGCAACGAGCGCTATCGCAAGGACGCCAAGATCGGCTCCACGCGCAAGAGCGCTGCCAAGGCCAAGCCTGTGCGCAAGCAGGGAACGGTCGAGACGGTGAAGGCCGATACCCCTAAGAAGGTCTCGTCCGGCCCCGAGAAGGACTGGACCGGACTCCCCACTTCGCCCGAGATCAAGAAGTGGCGCCGCGTGTGGTGGGTGCTGCTCCTCACGGGCATCGCGCTCGTGGCCCTCGGCTATCTGGTGCCGGAGCTCCGCGACAGCGAGAACACCCAGCGCATCATCGCGATGGTGGTCCTTGCCGCCTCGATGACCGCAGTCACCATCGATCTGGTGGTGATCCGCCGTCTGCGAAAGCAGCTGATCGAGTCGATGGGCAAGAAGCCATCCAAGAAGGAGCAGAAGCACGCCGCCGGAGCCGACGGTGACGCGAAGAGCGGGAAGGCCAGCGAGTGAGCCTGCGCCACGTGCCGATAGACGTCCGTCTGTACCTGTACCTCTTCTGGGCCGGCATGGCGGTCGCGGGGGCCGGCGTCGTCGGCTTCTTCCTCAGCTTCTGGCGCGTGGGCTCCTCGGCGGCGGCCATGGTCGACGTGCACTACGACACGCCTGTGGTAGCGTACGCGTCGATCGCCGCATGGGTGCTCGGGCTCGTGGCGATGTGGTTCAGCAGGCGTAGGCTCGACGCCGCCGTGGCCGCCAAGCTCGAGGCGGACCGCGCCGGACTGTACGTCGACTTCCCGGACGCCGTGTCCGGAGATGATGGTGTATCGACAGACGCGCCCGAGGGGCGCGACAGTTAAGGGGAGGAGCCGCCTGATGGCACGCTTCGAGATCTACGTGACGTACAAGAAGGGCATCTTCGACCCGCCAGGCGCCACCGCCGAACGCGCGCTCGTGAACCTCGGCTATGACGAGGTCTCCTCGGTGAAGATCGGCAAGTACATCCAGCTCGAGGTCGCCGACGGCACGCCTGTGGAGCGGGTGCGCGAGATGTGCGACAAGCTGCTCGCGAACCCCGTGATCGAGGACTACCGCATCGAGACCGTCGGGGAGGCGTAGGCGATGCGCTTTGGAGTGGTGCGGTTCCCCGGTTCGAACTGCGAGCAGGACGTGGTCCATGCGGTGCAGCACCTCGGATTCGACGCCGGCTACATCTGGCACGGCGACACCGATCTGGCGGGCTACGACGCGATCGTGCTTCCGGGCGGTTTCAGCTACGGCGACTACATCCGCTGTGGCGCGGTCGCGCGCTTCTCACCGGTGATGGCTGAAGTCGTGCGATTCGCCGAGCGCGGCGGCCCGGTCATCGGCATCTGCAATGGGTTCCAGATCCTGACCGAGGCGCATCTGCTCCCCGGCGCGCTGTTGCGGAACACAGGGCTGAAGTTCGTCTGCAAGCCCGCATCGCTGCGTGTCGAGGAGAGCGCGTGCGAGTGGCTCGACCTGCCCGCAGGGACCGTGGTGAGCGTGCCGGTCAACCACAACGAAGGCAACTACATCTGCGATGAGCAGACTCTCGAGCGGCTGCGCGGCAACGGCCAGGTGGTGCTGCGCTACTGCGAGCCCGATGGCAGCATCGCCGAGGGCGGCAGCGCCCCCAACGGCGCACTCGACGACATCGCAGGCATCTGCAACGAGCGCGGCAACGTCTTCGGCCTGATGCCGCATCCCGAACGCGTGGTGGACCCGCTCTCCGGAGGTACCGACGGCCAGGCGTTCTTCACCGCCGTCGCGAAGCGGATCGCCAGCGTCGGATAGGGCTCTGACCTGCGCGTTCACATCCTGGTAAGGGTCCGCTCGTAGTCCAGGAGCCATCGGCTGGCATCCTCGTACCGGAAGTGTTCCATCGGTACGAGGAGGCATCGCCATGAGATGGGGACGCGCGTTCATCGCAGCAGTCTGTGCGTGTGCGTTGGTGGCGGGGGGTGCTGCTCCGGCATACGGCGCCGGTGGCCGGGCCACCAAGCGCGTCGGGCCTGGAGGCGCGGTGCCTGCCCGGTGGAACCTCCCGAAGCCGGCCGTCGTACCGCACGACGACGTCGCTCCACCCGGCGCGGGCGGCATCCTGGGTGATGGCCAGAACACCATCGCGTTCACGTCGTTCGATACCGGCGACATGATCGTGGTCCTCGGCACGACGTTCGGCCACGCCGGGTGCTGGTCTGACACCCTCTACAGCGCATCGCGCGGGCTGTACTCCTACTGCATCTGGAGCGCGAACACCACGCCCGTCAACGGAGTCCAGCTCGAGCAGCCGGTGAAGTACCGCGCCTACGATCGCGCCTACGGTCTCTGGGTGCCGAAGAAGGCGGGCTGCGGGTCGGCCGTGGTGAGCTACTGCGCCCTGCAGATGGGCGAGCCTTACAACATCGTGTCCTCCAAGACCGATTACGGACGCTGGTACTGCAGCAAGCTTCCGTGGGTGGGATGGAAGCTCAAGGCCGGCGTCGATCTCGACGCCGACGGCGGGTACTGGGTGTGGCCGGTCGACCTGGTGAACGACAGCGACACGGCCGTGTTCGCAAGCGCGAGCTGACGCGGTGGATGCTCCGCCCCTCGCGCGGACGCGCGGGGCGGAGCATCCCTGCCGCTTCATCGGAGGGACGCCGGAGCAAGGGGGATATCGTGGCTCGAGTCATGGGGCTGGTGGCGGGCGTGTGCCTGCTCGCGCTGCTTGCGGGGTGCTCGATGCCCGGAGTGCGGAAAGAGCCGATCGACGGCGACGTGATCGCCGTGGTCTCGTACTCGCCGCACGAAGTGGTGCTCGTCGACCGGAAGACGCTCTCGGTCATCAGGCGGGTGCGGTTGCGCTCGATGGGGACCGACCCGGTCGCGATCGCGGAGCGCAGGGTGTTCGTCACCGCGCAGTGTGGCGGCGTGGGCGCTGACAGCGACGATGCGGTGGCCGTCGTCGACCTGTCACGCGGCGGCGAGGTCACGTACATCGAGCTGCCCACGGTGAACCCCGGGTTCCTGGAGTCCGCGGGGCCGGACACGCTGTTTGTCTCGCACGGTGTGTGGGTCGAGGGAGCGTTCCCGGTGACGGAGGTCGACCTCTCACGGGGGACGGCTGTGGCGCGTGACGCGATACCCAACGCCCAGGGAGACCTGATCGCGGTGGCGGGAGCGCTCTGGACGGCCGGCGTGGAGGATGCGGGCATCAACGCGACCGGTGATGGGGCGGACAGCGAGGCCCCGGTCGCGACCGTCCGCAGAACGCCGCTCGATCACGCACGACCGCACGTGCTCCCATGGTCGGAAGAGCCGCCGCTGCTCGCCCGTGATGGCGCGAGCGCCGACACCCTGCTGGCGGTGACCGGCGCCGGCGGATCCGCCGAGGTGGCGCGTGTGTCGGCAGCGACCTCCGAGCGCATCGCCGCCACGACGGTCCGTGGTCTTGCGAGCGGCCTCAGTCAGGTCGTGAACGCGGGAGGCACCCTGGTGATGCGCGACTCGAGCGGTGCGGACATGGCGGATCCCGGCGGCCCCCTCGTCGTGCTTGACCGAGCGACGCTCAGGGAGCTTCGCCGCATCGAGGCGGGAGGCTGCGTCTCGCACCTGGCCGCGCTCGGAGACCTCGTCTACGCCGTCACCTGGGACTCGGGCGAACTCCTCGAGATCGACCCCGCATCCGGCGAGGTCCTGCGGCGCACGCACATCAGCGGCCTGGAGTGCAAGATGCTGCAGGTTGCCGCCCTCGGCCACAGAGCGACAAGCGGCCCGTAATGGCCGTGCGCTTTCGGCTACAATCGAGCCACCATCAGCCGCCACTGCCCGGGGAGCACCGCGATATGCCGATTCCAGATCTCTCGCCCGAACTCGCACCGCAGCTTGCTGTTGAGCTCGGTCTCAAGCCCGACGAGTACGAGAAGGTCGTAGACATCCTCGGCCGCACGCCTACGATCACCGAGCTCTACATGTACTCGCTGATGTGGAGTGAGCACTGCTCCTACAAGCACTCCCGGAAGACGCTTGGCATGTTCCCCACCACGGGCGAGCACGTGCTGCAGGGCCCCGGCGAGAACGCCGGCGTCATCAGCGTGGGCGATGGCTGGGCGGTGGCCTTCAAGATGGAGTCGCACAACCACCCTTCGGCGATCGAGCCGTACCAGGGCGCTGCCACGGGCGTGGGCGGCATCATCCGCGACATCTTCACGATGGGTGCGCGCCCGATCGCTTCACTGGACTCCCTGCGCTTCGGCACGCTCGACAAGCCGCGGCAGCGCTATCTGTTCGAGGGCGCCGTTGCGGGCATCGGCGGCTACGGCAACTGCCTCGGCGTCCCCACCGTGGGCGGCGAGGTCTACTTCGAGGAGGCGTACGAGGGCAACTGCCTCATCAACGCCATGGCTGTGGGCCTGATGCGCGAGGAGAAGCTCACGCGTGCGGTCGCCGCAGGCCCGGGCAACCTCGTGGTGCTCATCGGCTCCACCACCGGTCGCGACGGCATCGGCGGGGCCTCCACTCTCGCCAGCCAGGAGTTCGACGAGAAGGCCGAGGACAAGCGGCCGAGCGTGCAGGTGGGCGACCCCTTCGAGGAGAAGCTGCTGATCGAGGCGTGCCTCGAGCTGCTCGACAAGAGCCTGCTCGTGGGACTCGGCGACCTCGGCGCCGCGGGCCTCACGTCGAGCGCGAGCGAGATGGCATCTCGTGGCGGTGTGGGCCTCGACATCGATGTCTCGAAGATCCCCGCCCGCGAAGAGGCGATGAAGCCGTTCGAGTACATGGTCTCCGAGAGCCAGGAGCGCATGCTCGCGGTCGTGACGCCGGAGGACCTCGAGGCGGTCCACGAGGTGTGTGGCCGTTGGGGCCTGCGCTCGACCGTCATCGGCGAGGTCACCGACACCGGCCGGTTCGTGGTCCGCGAGGGTGAGACCGAGGTGGCTGACATGCCGGCGGCCACACTCGCGCACGACGCCCCCGTCTACCATCCTGCCAAGGAGCGTCCGGCCTATCTCGATGAGGTGCAGGCGTTCGATCCGAGCACGCTCGAGCATCCCGTGTCGCAGGAGCAGCTCGGCGACACGCTGCTCAGGGTGCTCGCGAGCCCCAACGTGTGCTCGCGTCACTGGATCTGGGAGCAGTACGACCATCAGGTCATGCTGAACACTGTGGTCGTGCCGGGTTCCGACGCGGCCGTGCTCCGCATCGGCGACACCGGGCGTGGGGAAGTAACCGACCGGGGCATCGCCGTCTCTACCGACTGCAACGGGCGGTATTGCTACCTCGATCCGTACACCGGTGCGCAGATCGCGTTCGCCGAGGCCGCGCGCAACGTCGCGTGCAGCGGCGGCCGGGCAGCGGCGATCACCGACTGCCTCAACTTCGGCAACCCTGAGAAGCCCGAGGTGTTCTGGACCTTCTACGAGAGCGTGCGCGGCCTCTCCGACGCATGCACCGCTTTCGGTGTGCCGGTCATCAGCGGAAACGTGAGCTTCTACAACGAGAGCTTCGGTCAGCCCATCTACCCCACGCCCACGGTCGGCCTGGTCGGCATCCTCGAAGATGTCTCCCGTCACTGCACGATGGACTTCAAGCAGGAGGGCGACGCGATCGTGCTGCTCGGCCACACCAAAGACGAGCTGGGCGGGAGCGAGTACCTCAAGGTGGAGCATGACCTCGTGGCAGGGCGGCCCCCGAAGGTCGACCTCGTCTCCGAGCGGCTCCTGTGCGAGCTGCTGGCGACCGCGATCGAGACCGGGATCGTCCGCTCCGCACACGACTGCTCCGAGGGCGGCCTCGGCGTTGCGCTCGCCGAGTGCTGCATAGCCGGCGGAGTGGGTGCCACGGTCGACCTCGGCGGTAAGCTGCCGGGCGTCGCGGCGCTGTTCAGCGAGTCGCAGGGCCGTGCGGTGCTCACGGTCGCAGCCGACCACTTCGAGGCGCTCAGGGTACTCGCCGCCACGCACGCGACGCCATGCGCGAAGATCGGCACCGTTGGCGGCGATCGGCTGCGCGTGGAGGGGATGGTCGACCTCTCGCTCGCCGAGCTGCGTGAGGCCTACCTGCCCACGCTCGAGCGGTTGGTGCACGGGGAGGCCTGAGCGCGGACCGTGCTGAGGGTGCTATGCTTCCCACGTTGTCGCACGTAAGGAGGCGCACGTGGAGCTGCTCACCGGCCTCGGCTTGTCGATCCCGGCAGGTCTGAACGCGTACATCCCGTTGCTCGTTGTCGCTGTTGCCCAGCATTTCGAATGGCTGGAGCTCAAGGCGCCGTTCAACACCCTCGGCGAGTGGTGGATGATCGCGGTCATCGCGGTGCTGCTTGTGGTGGAGATCGTCGCCGACAAGATCCCTGCCGTCGACCACGTGAACGACGCCATCCAGGGGTTCGTCCGACCGGCTGCGGGCGGCATCGTGGCGGTCGCCGCCGCTGGCAGCGCCGTCGATGTGAGTCCGTGGCTGCTCGTGCTTGCCGGCGTGGTGCTGGCAGGCGGCGTGCATGCCGTGAAGGCCACCGCCCGGCCCGCGGTGAACGTCACCACCGCAGGAGTGGGGACGCCTGCGGTGAGCGCCGCTGAAGACGCTGGTGCACTCGTGCTGTCGATACTTGCGCTCGTCGCGCCGGTCCTCGTGGTCTTCGTGTCCGCGGGTGTGGTCTACACGCTCTGGCGGCTCTGGCACCGACGTCGCGATACCGGCAGCTTCGTCTCGGGGCCGTAGCCGGCGTGCCCGCCGACCCCGAAACCCTGCACTCCCTCAAGCGCGGTCTACGCAGCGACGATATCGCCGTGCGCGAGGACGCCGCGACTCAGACCATCGCCGTGGCCCGCGATGCGCTCGTGCCGGTCCTGACCGAAGCGCTGCTCTCAGGCACCCCCGTTGTGTGCGAGCGAGCGCTCGCGCTGCTCGAGCATCACGCCGGGGCCGAGGCCGCCGACGAGGCGCGTCGAATCGTCCTCGGCGGTGGGTCGGACGCCCCGAAACGCCTCGCTCCCGTGCTTGCCCGGGTGCTCGCTTACGATGCCGACGCCTGACCGTTCGAGAGCGGCTCGTGCTATCCTACTCGGCGCACATCACCCTACTTCATCGAGGACGTGGGATTCCGGTATGACGGACTGCCATCGCGACGACGAGTGGATCTTGAGCGAGCGCCCGGACCACATGGAGGAGGAGTGCGGCGTCTTCGGCGTGTGGGCCGACGGTGAAGACGTTGCCCGCCTCACGTACTTCGGCCTGCATGCGCTGCAACATCGCGGCCAGGAGTCGGCCGGCATCGCGGTGGCCGACGGTCACACGCTCATGGTGGTGAAGAACCTCGGCCTGGTGCCACAGGTGTTCGCCGAGAGCGATCTCGACTCGCTGCAGGGGCACCTCGCGGTGGGACACACGCGCTACTCCACCACCGGCGCGTCCAAGAAGTGGGAGAACGCCCAGCCGATGATCTCGGCGATCGGCCCCAACACCATCGCGCTCGCGCACAACGGCAACCTTGTGAACACCGCGTCGCTCCGCGAGGAGTTGCAGGCGCTCGGCGTCCGATTCCGCTCGACCACCGACTCCGAGGTCATGGTCCGGCTGGTCGACCACTTCACGCAGCAGCACAACTCCATCCGCAGCGGCATCCGTGACGCAATGCGTCTGATGCGCGGCGCGTACTCCGTTGTGATGATGTCCGAACAGGCGCTCTACGCGTTCCGTGATCCGCAGGGTGTGCGTCCGCTGTGCATCGGCCGGCTGCCCGACGAGCGCGGATGGGTCTTCGCTTCCGAGTCGTGCGCCCTGGACATCATCGGCGCCGAGTATGTCCGCGACGTGGCGCCCGGTGAGCTCATCCGCGTGAAGGACGGCGTGTTCGAGGCCGAGCAGGCCGTGCCCGCCGAGAAGCCGAGCCTGTGCGTCTTCGAGTTCGTCTACTTCGCTCGGCCGGACACCGTGCTCAACGGACGCTCGGTCTACGAATCGCGCCGGGCGCAGGGTGTGGCGCTCTCGCGCACGCGGCCCGTCGAGGCTGACCTCGTGATCGGCGTACCCGACTCGGGCATCCCTGGCGCTGTGGGTTACGCCCAGGCGAGCGGCATACCGTATGCCGAGGGGCTCGTGAAGAACCGCTACGTGGGGCGCACGTTCATCTCGCCCACGCAGTCGCTGCGGCAGCAGGGAATCAGGATGAAGCTCAATCCGATGCGCCACATCATCGAGGGTAAGCGCCTCGTCGTGGTTGATGACTCGATCGTCCGCGGCAACACGTCCAAGAAGCTCGTGCAGTTGCTGCGCGACGCGGGTGCGGCGGAGGTGCACCTCAGGCTGACCTCGCCACCGGTGGTGTGGCCCTGCTTCTACGGGATCGACACCGACACCCAGGACCAGCTCATCGCGGCGAGTCACTCCGTAGAGCAGATCACCGCGTTCATCGGTGCGGACTCTGTGGCGTACCTGCCGCTCGAGGACCTCGTGGCCTCGACGAACCGACCGGCGGGCGAGTTCTGCACCGCCTGCTTCGACGGTGCGTATCCCATCGCGATCCCCGATTCCCTTCGCCGCGGCAAACTGCGCCTGGAGCAGAACGGGTGACGGAAGTCGCAGTGGCGCTCGGCGCGCTCCTCCGGGGCCTGCGTTTCGCGCTCGAGTTCAACCCGCTCGCGGCGACCATCACGGTCGCGCTCGCCGCTGGCATCTCCGGCTATCCCCGCGCTCCTCATGAGCGCAGGCTCGAGGCCCTCGGCATCGGGGCGCTCGGCTGGCTGCTCGGCGACGGTCTCCGCGTGCTCGGCCATGCACGCGATCTCTACGACGGTGTGGCCGATGCCGCACTGGCCGGTGCGCCGGGGTGGTCAGGGTGGGTCTTCCTCGCAGCGTGGACGGTGGGCTCACTTGCTATCGGGTACATCGCACCGATGCTGGTGGGCGCGTCGGTGGGACGCCGCGTGACACACGGCACCGGCTGGCTCGCCGCGGCAGGAGTGGCCGTGGCGCTTACGCTCGCGGTCTCCGCGGGAGCGGGCGCGCTGCGGTAGGGGCGCACCATCATCACCGCTCAGGCAAGCGCCCTGATCTTGCACGCCCCGGCGGCTGCCAGCGTGCGGTCATCCGTGACGAGTTCGCAGCCGAGACTCCCCGCGAGCGCGGCGAACACTGCGTCGTACGCTGTGATGCGATGCTCCACGGCGAGCGTGGCGGCTGAGGCCAGCAGGCGGTCATCGGGCTCGACGAACACGATGTGCAGCTTGCGAAGCAGTTCGATCGCGCGCTCGATCTGTTCGGCTGATGCGTGATGTGACCAGAGCGCATTCATCACCTCCAGCAACAGATGACCGGGAGCGTGTAGCACAGACGCTCCGGACTGGTGCTCGTCCAGCAGCACCAGGGCCGCCTCCACATGTCGTTCACCCTGCGGCTTCAGCCACTTGAGCGCCACGGATGTGTCGACGACCAACGGCCGGCCGCTCATGCTTCACCCGCCTTCCGCCCGTGACCGTCGCGGTCGGCGCGTACCGCCGCAGTCCCGTCGAAGGGCTCGAGGTCGCGCGCGAGGGTACGCATTCCTCGCCGGGATGACTCGATATCGGCCGCACGCTCGGCAGCGGCACGCTCCTCCCGCACCTGCGCGACATACACCGCTGCGGCCTCCTGGATCACACCGCTCCTCGATCGCTTCAGCCACGTGGCGGCCTCGTCCAGCTCGTCGAGCAGACCGTCAGGGATGGAGATGTTTATCTTCGCCATGGCCATGGGGTGCCTCCGTGGTACTAGCGATCAGTGGTTCCAGAGAGACTATACCCATCGGCACTGACATGCGGATGCCGCGCCCTTGACACCGGCATTGAGCGGTCATACTCTCGGTATGAAGCACGGTATGACCATGAAGGGGCACACAATGACCGCCAAGGTCACCATCTCACTGCCCGACGAACTCCTGGAACGCCTGGATGCCGAGGCGCGTGAGCTTGGCGTGGCCCGCAGCGAGCTCGTGCAGGAGTCGCTCACCACCTACCTCGGCAAGACGGCCGAGGAGCGGCAGGCCGAGGCGCGTCGCGCACGCATGGAGTGGGCGCTCGAGGGGATGCGCACATTCGCGGATCGTCACCCCGTGATCTACGACGACAGACCGACGCTGGAGATTCTGCGTGAGATCCGGGAGACGGACGATTCAGCGCCTCTCCGTGGCAGGCACGGTGACCCGAGGTGAACTTGACCGAGCGAGTGGTGTTGGATGCCTCCGTCGGCGTCAAGTGGTTCCGGCGGGAGCGCGGTTCGGCTGCGGCTCACCTACTTCAGCAGCGCTCAGCTTCTGGTGAGATCCGGCTGGCGGCCCCCACGCACTTCGTCCACGAGGTGCTGGCGGCAGTGAATCGTGAGAACGACGCGGATGCCGTCATCGAAGCGTGGCAGATCATCAAAGCATCAGGGATCACGATCGTGCCGCTCACCGACGACGTCGTCATCGAGGCCGCCCGCCAGTGCGATGTCCTCGGCTGCTCGTTCTGCGACGCGCTCGCCCCCGCGTGTGCGGTGCTGCTGGATGCGACGCTTGCGAGCGCCGACGCACGCGCCCATGGGGCGTTCCCCGGCGTGCTCCTGATCGAGGAGTGATCGGGAGCCGTCGCGGCCGATGAGGGCGCGCGGCGTGGGGTACAATGCACGCGTGCGCGCTCGCGCACACGATCCGAGGGGAGACCATGGCAGCCGACCAGCATCAGGGTCCGGTCGATTACCGTACCGCCGGCGTGGACACGGCCGAGGGCGCACGTGCCGTCGAGCGCATCCGCTCGCACGTGCGTGCAACGTATCGGCCCGAGGTGATCGGCGACATCGGTGGCTTCGGCGGGCTGTTCTCGGCCAGGGCGCTCAAGGACATGGACGATCCGGTGCTCGTTTCGGGCACTGACGGCGTGGGCACCAAGCTCAAGCTGGCCCAGCTGCTCGACGTGCACGACACCGTGGGTATCGACCTCGTGGCGATGTGCGTGAACGACATCCTCGTGGCCGGCGCCGAGCCACTCTTCTTCCTCGACTACGTGGCGGTGGGCAAGCTCGACTCCGCGCGCATGGAACGCATCGTCGCCGGCATCGCGCGCGGCTGCGAACAGGCCGGTTGCGCGCTTGTGGGCGGCGAGATGGCCGAGCACCCCGGCACGATGGATCCGCATGATTACGACCTCTCCGGCTTCTGCGTGGGCGCGGTGGATCGGCCGAAGATGATCACAGGTGAGACGATCGCCCCCGGCGACGTCATCCTCGGCCTGGCCTCCAGCGGCGTCCACTCCAACGGCTTCTCCCTGGTGCGTAAGGTGCTTGTGGAGGGCCGCGAGGCGGAGCTCTCCGTGCCGCGTGTCGACCTCGGCGGTGCCACGCTCGGCGAACTGCTGCTCACCCCCACGCGCATCTACGTGAAGAGCGTGCTCGCCACCCTGGCCGAGGTGCCGATCAAGGGCATGGCGCACATAACCGGCGGCGGCATCACGGAGAACCTCGACCGCGCGCTCCCCGACACGTGCGACGCGCGTGTGGTTCGCGGCTCGTGGAAGGTGCCGCAGGTCTTCGGCCTCGTGCAGGAGGCGGCAGGCATCGACGACGACAGCATGTATCGCACATTCAACATGGGCGTCGGGTTCGCGCTGGTGCTTGACCCCGCGCATGCGCCCGCTGCGGCGGCGAAGCTCCGTGAACTCGGTGAGACTGTGGCCGAGATCGGCGAGATAGTGGAGGGCACGGGGGCGGTCATCTATGGGTGATGTGTATCGCGACCCGCAGCCGCCGTTCCTGCGGCGCGTGGGTGTGGAGACCGGCGCTGTGTCGGCCGAGGAGCTGCCCGTGGCGCCCATGGTGATCGACGAGGCAATGCGCGCCGAGCTTGCGCTCGAAGGCATCGAGGTTCCCGCCGAGCCGCAGCCGCTTGCACTCGGCGTGCTCATCTCCGGCAGCGGCACCAATCTGCAAGCGGTGATCGACGCGATCGCCGAGGGTCTGCTGGACGCGCGGGTGGCGGTGGTGATCTCCAACAAGGAGGCCGCCTACGGCCTCGAGCGGGCGCGCAAGGCCGGCATCCCGGCCGTGCACATCGACCCTTCGGCTCGCGACTACCGCGCCTACAACCACGCCATCCGCCAGGCGCTCGAGGATCACGGCGTGGAGCTCGTGGTGATGGCCGGGTACATGCGCCTGCTGGGCACCGAGGTGCTGCGGGCGTATCCGGGCGCGGTCATCAACCTGCACCCCGCGCTGCTCCCGGCGTTCCCGGGAGCGTCGGCTATACGCGACGCGTTCGAGTACGGCGTGAAGGTCACCGGCGTCACCGTGCACTTCGCCGACGAGGAGTTCGACCGCGGTCCGATCCTGTGTCAGGAGCCGGTGCGCATCGAGGAGACCGACTCGCTCGAGGCGCTTGAAGCGAAGATCCACGCCGTCGAGCACCGGCTGTTGCCGGAGGCGATCGGCCTTGTCGCCGCCGCTCGACTGCGTCTCGAAGGCCGCACGGTTCACATCAGCGAGTAGTGAGGGAGCATTCCGGCATGGACAACGTGAAGATCAAGCGCGCGCTCGTATCGGTCACCGATAAGACCGGCGTGGCCGAGTTCTGCAAAGTGCTGGCCGAGGAGTTCGGCGTGGAGATCGTCTCCACGGGCGGCACGGCGGCGGCCCTCGCCGATGCGGGCGTCACCGTCCGGCCTATCGACGACCTCACCGGGTTTCCCGAGATGATGGATGGCCGGGTGAAGACGCTCCACCCCAAGGTCCACGGTGGGCTGCTCGCCCGGCGCGATTCGGCGGAGCACATGGCGCAGGCCGAGGCGCATGGCATCGGCATGATCGACATGGTCGTGGTGAACCTCTACGCCTTCGAGGCCACGGTCGCCCGCGAGGGCGTCACCCTCGAGGAAGCGGTGGAGAACATCGACATCGGCGGGCCGAGCATGCTGCGCTCGGCAGCCAAGAACTTCGACTCGGTCACCGTGGTCACGAGCCCGGTCGACTACAGCGCGGTGATCGACGAGATGCGCGCATCCGGCGGCCTCGTGTCGTACCCCACGCGGAAGCGTCTCGCAGCCGACGTCTTCCGGATCACGAGCTCGTACGACACGGCGATCTGGGACTACCTGGCGGGACCGAGCAAGGAGCTCTTCCCGGATGAGGTGCGCTTCCGTCTTGAGCGGGTGCAGAGCCTGCGCTACGGAGAGAACCCCCATCAGGACGCCGCGTTCTACCGCTTCAATGACAGCAAGGAACACACGCTGGCACGATCCACGCAGATCCAGGGCAAGGAGCTCTCGTACAACAACATCCTCGATACCGATGCCTGCTGGACCGCGGTGCGCGAGTTCGAGCGGCCATGCTGTGTGATCGTGAAGCACATGAACCCATGTGGGATCGCGATCGGCGAGAACCTCGTTGACGCGTACGTTCGCGCGCACGCGTGCGACCCGGTCTCGGCGTACGGTGGTGTGATGGCGTTCAACCGCACGGTCACGGCCGACCTGGTGCGCGCCATCTACGAGAACAAGCAGTTCGTGGAGGTCATCATCGCTCCCGATTACGATCGCGAGGCGCTCGCCCTGCTCGACGAGAAGCGGAATCTCCGGGTCCTGCGCACCGGCGGCATCCGTACCGTGGCGGGGCACTACGAGTCGCGCGCTGTCGAGGGCGGGATGCTCATCCAGCTCTCCGATGGTGTGACCGAGGACCCGTCGCGCTTCCGGGTGGCCACCATCGCGAAGCCGACCGACGAGGAGATGGAGCAGCTGCTCTTCGCCTGGAAGGTCGTCAAGAGCGTGAAGAGCAACGCCATCGTGCTCGCACGTGACTTCGCCACGATCGGCGTGGGTGCGGGGCAGATGAACCGGGTCAATTCGGCGCGCATCGCCGTGGACGCCGCCGCGGCCAAGGTGCGCGGCTCCGTGTGCGCCTCGGATGCGTTCATGCCGTTCCCGGACACCCTCGAGGTATGCGCCGACGCCGGCGTGACCGCGTTCATCCAGCCCGGTGGGTCGATCCGTGACGACGAGGTCATCGCCGCGGCGAACAAGTTCGGCGTGTCGATGGTCTTCACCGGCTACCGCCACTTCCGGCACTAAGGGCACCACCTGCAAGAGCCACCGAAGGGCCGCCACGTGCGGCCCTTCGCGCGTTGCGGGATGTCAGTGGTAAGGAGTAGAGTGAGAGTAAGGAAGCGAGCAAACGTAAGGAATCTCCACGAAGGTGGACCATGCCCAACGCCAAGATCACATCAAAAGGCCAGGTCACGATACCCGTCGCGGTGCGCGAAGCGCTTGGCTTGAAGCAGGGCGACATGCTGGCGTTCGAGGTGCAGGCCGAGTACGTGGTGGTCAGGAGAGAGCTCACTGCGGCGGAGGTCGCTGCCCAACTGGATGCCGAGGGCGGGTGGCGGCTGCCTGAGGGAATGACCGAAGACGACGCGGTCGCCGAGTACTTCGATCACTGGGTCGACGAGAGCGGAACCACGCCGTACATCGTGACCGGGCGGCGAGGGCAGTCCGCGTGACGACCTACGCCGACACGAACGTGTTGCTGGCATTCACGCTGCAGGACCGACCTGTGCAGCGCTCCGAAGTCGAGCGGTGGTCGCGCGACAACGGACGGCTCGTGGTCAGCGAAGCGGTGCTTGCGGAGGTGTGTTGGGTGTTGATTCGGTCGTACGGGTACCCCGTTCGTGAGGTGGCGGTGCGAGTGCGGGCCTTACTGGCGAGCTCGACGTTCGATGCGTGGGACGCGGACCTCGCGGAATCAGCTCTGTCGCTTCTGATAGCGCGTCCCACACTCGGGCTGCCCGACTGCCTACTGGCCGCACGAGCACTTCGTGGCGATGCGGTCTACACCTTTGATCGTCGCCTCGCCACCACGATTGACGAACTGTAGCCGGTTATCCCTGCACCACGTGCACAGTGCGCGTGGGGAACGGGAAGTGGATGCCTTCGGCGGCGAACCGCTGATAGAGCGTCTTGATGAACGCGCTCTTCAGCGGGAACTGCTCGCCAAAGGACGGCACGTACATGATCGCCGCGCAGGTGATCTGCGAATCCCCGAATGCGCGGAAGCGGAACACCGGCGGGTGTGCCTCGGACACGAAGCCCGTATCGCGCAGGACCTGCTCGGCCACTTCAAGGGTCACCCGCTCCACCTGGTCGAGGTCGGCATCGTACGAGACCCCGAACTCATTGATCACCGCCACCGCCTCGGCGGGCAGCTTGTAGTTGGTGACGATCGCCTGGCCGAGTACCGCATTCGGCACGATCACGAGGTTGTCGACCGTGGTGCGCAGCGTGGTGGTCCGCCACGCGATATCGACGACGGTCCCCTCATGGCCGCTCTCGAGCACGAGGTAGTCACCGGGCCGGATCTGTTTGGTGGCGATGATCTGCAGCCCCGCGAACAGGTTGCCGAGGGTGTCCTGGAGCGCGAGGGATACCGCCAGACCGCCTACGCCGAGCGCGGTGAGCACGGGCGTAATCGAGATGTCGAACACACTGAGGATCGCGAGCGCGCCGATCACGAGGATGGCTGCACGCGCGATGTTCACGAGCACGCTGTTGGCAGGCATCGTGCTTCCGGTGACGGCGAGTGAGCGTCGGATGACCTTGCCTGCGGCACGCATCCCCACAATGGTGCTGACCGCGATCGCGATGACCAAGGCGATCTGCACGAGTGCGTCTGAGGCGAGTGTCAATCCCATGATGGTCATCGATGTCTCCTGTCGGTGGGTACCACCTGATTATACGGGCTCCATCGCGAGGTTCTGACAGGTGGTTGCGGACCCTGATGCACTCCGTGCTAAACTACCCCTTGCGCTTTGGGCCGAAGAGAGTCGACCCGGCACGGAACATGCAGGTCACGGGCCGTTAGCTCAGTTGGTAGAGCAGGGGACTTTTAATCCCAAGGTCGCAGGTTCGAGACCTGCACGGCCCACCAGCCATACGACGCACATGCGTTGCACATAGGCCCCCATCGTCTAGCGGCCAAGGACTCCGCCCTTTCAAGGCGGCAACAGGGATTCGAATTCCCTTGGGGGCACCACATCTGAGCTGCGGCGACTTCGGTCGCCGCTTCCATTTGTCCGTGCCGATCATCTCCTTGAGTGGGTAGATCGTCTCCTGCCGAATGCTGTCGGCGCGCACTGCGGTTCGCTCTCTGCCATACGTTCCGAGCGTCCGGTAGACGTTGAACATGTTGCGCGAGAGCGGATCGACGCCTTTGGGCTCACTGGCGATCAGGAGCGCCGTGGCCGCGATGATCGCTTCGGCGCTGGCGTTCCAGAACGCCTCATTGCCGCCATGCCCGCCGAGCTGTGCCGAGACGATCGTCTTGGCGAGCTCGTGCGCCATGTCCTCGGCGTGCGCGATCTCAGCCGACCAGATCAAGTCGACGATCAGGTCCAGCGGCGACCACTGGACGGACCGCGAGGGATCACGCAGGTCGATCGTGTCGACTCGGTAGCCCTTGGCCTTGAGGTGCTCGCAGGTGGTGAGGTAGAGCTCGCCCTTGGGGTCCGGAATCACCATCGACTCGCCGAGTTCGCCGAGCGCGTAGATGCTCGGCAGCACGATCCGGCGCGTCTTTCCCGAGCCGGTGGAGCCGATCACGAGCACATGGCCCTCTGAGCCCGAGAGGTAGTAGGTCTCCTTGCGGCCGCGCTCGGCCGGGGTGGCGCCGATCACGAAGCCCGAGACGCCGGGGTCTGGGGTCGTGCCGGGCGACCAGGTGACTGCCGAGGCCTCGAGCGCCGCGGGGGTCATGAGGTTCGAGGTGCCATGCTCGCCGCTGCCGGCGGTACGCGGGATACCGGCGACCACGCCGGTGCCGCCGGTTCGCGGATGCATGAGGTGCCCGGAGATCCAGACCCACCAGACCACAATCGCGACGATGAGAAGGAGCGAGAGGGCGAGGGTCGCCGGGTTCGTGACGGTGGCCAGCCAGCGGGTCAGGAGGGGGGAGAGCGCCCACGAGGTCAGCGGCGCGGTGTCCGCCGCTCGGTCGAGGAGGAGCGGGGCGAGAGCTGAGAGTCCCAGTGGGATGAGAGCGGCGGCCAGCGTGGCCAGGAGGATCGTCGATGCGGCCCGCCAGATTCCGGTCTTGCGGGCCATGTGCACCTCCCTGGCTTCAGCGGCATGTGAGCTGGAGTGGAAGCTAGCACAGTGGCTTCGCGATCCCGGACTTTGTGGTGGTTGGGCACTCGTGCCGCGATGCGGGGGCTGTTACCGCAGACGCTACGAGGCACGTGTCCAAATACTCAGGCGGACGTTCTGGGAGATGCCCCTGACGTCAAGACAGGGCATAGCCCAAACGGACGGCAAGGCGAGGGAGAACAAGCCAGACGCTGTGGCGCCGGAGAACAGACGGCTGGTCAAGCTGTCGAAGTGTTGGTGCGTGGCACGCCGGGACCGCACGCATCGGCCGCGGCACGGTCAGCCCTCATCGCCCTGGTCTAGGCCGGTTCAGGTTGTCTGGTTGGCCCAAAGCAAGGCCCAGGGTGTACTCTTGAGGAACTAGTTGGTGAGGGGCTTGGGCCATGTGGCAGCATAGGCCCTGGTGACGAACGGTGTGTGACCTGCAACGCAGCAGTGAACTCTTGTGGAAATTGGAGCGTCGTGGAGATTCTCGCGGGGGATGAGTTCTACTTCCAGTGGCACATCACTGAACGCTGCAACCAGCGCTGCGCTCATTGCTATCACGAATCGTACTCCCCTGCGGACGAAATGCCACTGGGCGACCTCCTGGCCGTCTTCGCTGAGATGGAGCATGCGCTTCGCGTATGGAATCGCATCGGCTCCTTGTCGCTCACCGGTGGCGAGCCATTCATGAGGCGCGACGAGCTGTTCGCGCTGATAAGCAGACTCGACCTCAGCGATGTTGTGGGCTACTACGACATCCTTACCAACGGAGCTCTCATCTCGGATGAAGACGTCGTGCGCTTGCGGGCTGCGACGAAGCTCCGGCGTGTCCAGCTCTCGCTTGAAGGCCCATCCGCCGAGCTCAACGACTCGATTCGGGGCAACGGCACGTTCGAACGAACGATTGCGGCGATAGACCTCCTCAAGTCCGAGGGCATGGAGGTCGCGGTCATGATGACCGTCACGCGTCGGAACAAGGGCTCGATTCCACACATGATCAATGTGCTCGCCGACCATCAAGTGGACACCTTCGCTATAGAGCGGTTCATCCCTGAGGGCTCAGGGGCTCAACTTCACGACGCGATGTTGACACCCGAAGAGGCGCGAGAGGTCTTTGAGACGGTCCACGCTCTCGGCGTGTCAGAACGTCGCGTCAGGGTCTTGATGTACCGCCCGCTCTTCGCGCTTGTCGATAGCGATGATCCGACCGTCGGGGCCATGTGTTCAGTGGGGACTAATGCGCTCACGGTCATGCACGACGGGACGGTCTACCCTTGTCGACGATTGCCGATACCCCTCGGCCATGTGCTCCGGGATGGTCTTTTCAAGATCTGGTACGACTCGGATTTCCTCTGGAAGGTTCGCGACCCAGCGAACCTGTCGGACTGTGCGAAATGTGATCTCGTCGCGGTCTGTCGTGGATGCCGCGCGATGGCGCACTTTGCTTCGGGCGATTGCTTTGGCGCCGATCCGCATTGTTGGAGGTCGGTTGAATGTACCGCCTGAGACAGGGGCTCCGTCTCCGACGGGGTCCGTCCGAGACGTTCTGGGCGTTTGACTTGGAGAGCGGTGAGCACTACGAGGTGAACGGGACCGCGTTCGCCGTGCTGGAAGCGCTTGAGGGCGGGGCCGAGCTCGACATGATCGTTGTCACGCTTGCCGACGAGTATGGTAAGTGCGAGGACACCGTCAGGGCAGATGTCGCGGAGTTGCTCGAAATGTGTGAAACCGAAGGACTCGTTACTAGGGAGGCGTGAGGGATGGCTGCTAAGAAGGCCAAGACGTATGAGAAGCCGGCAATCAAGAAGCAGGACAAGATGAGGTTCCCACTTCGTGGTGTAGAGAACGTGAACAAGGAGCTGGCCTGCAGGCAGTGCTCTTCCTGTCACGGGTGCCGATGACCGTCCGAGTCGGGGGGCACCGTGGATTGGAAGACGTTCCGCGCTCTTGAGACATTCTCGATTCTGTACGACATTCAGATCGATGAAGAGGCGTACGACGAGGGGCTCTGCAACGTTAAGGTGCGCGCGCCCGGGTTGATGGCGCCGTCCTTCGACCAGGTCATGCTGCAGCCAGAGAAACGACCGTGGGAGCGGAAGCGCTTCGACTTGACACCGCTCGAAGCATTCGCCGACATCCCGTTGGAGGTCGTCTTGGGGGGTGCGGGTAGCCCAGGGTCACGCAACCGCTCGAAGATCGTGCGCCTTACGCGTGATGACGGCGTGAGTCGATTGTGGCGCATTCTCTTGCAGGCGAAGCGCACGAGGGCCGCACTCATGCGTGAAGGCGCCACGGCTGCGGACAGCGCGCTGGATCAGCTCGCGCTGGACCTTCTGAGGCACACGCCAACGCTCCCAACCGCCTCGCTTCTAGACAAGGGGAAGCTCAACATCCCGGCGCTTCAATGCGGCTTGCTGCGCGTCTTGATGTTTCTCGAGGCCTCAGCCTGCTACCGGGGTTTCCACTCCATTGCCTCGGCGGAAGACGCCGTCGATTCGATTCAATCGCTACTGATTGGACTCGGAGAGCACAAGAAAGGCCAGAGCCCGTACGAGCTCCTGGCGCTGTATGACAAGGCGCAAGGGGAGCTCCACGTTAGGAGCCATGACAAGGCCGGCGAGTCCTTCCGGAAGGTGGCAGAGTGCACGGGCTGCTGGCAGGACGGGATTCCCAAGGACACCCACTGCTTTGAACCATCACAATCGGCGCTCATCGAACCTCTTCGGTGGCCTGGAATGGAATCGCTGTTCGCGGCCTACATCGGCCGTCCGGCGGTGCTTCAGATTGCCGAGGTTCTGATAAACATGCAGCGATCGGGCGAGGCTCGTCAGGTCTTGCAGCGCATGGATAGGACGGAGGTCGGCCCCTACCAAGCGGCTCGTCGACTTGTACTCGAAGGTCGAGTCGCCAACGATACTTCAGATCCGACACGCCAGCTGCGTCTGGATGGGATCGTTGGCCTTCCAAAGAACTCGCGCCGGCTTCTTAGCCAAGTTGACGCGGTCAACATCGAGCGAGAGAAGTCCCCACAGAGACGCTGCGCTCCGCTTGTGCGGCGTGCAGCCAACGCGGGGTTTGATCGGACCGAACTGGACCAGTCTGTGCTGGAATGGACGAAGGGATTGGGCAGACTGGCTACCGTCATCCGTCAGGCGGATTCGGCTGCCGATGTGACAAGCGCAATCCAGTATCTGACCCTTGACCTCCCTGCAGAGCAACAATCGTCGTCACCAGCGGAGGTGCGTTCATTCTTCGATGCCGCCACTGATCTGATTGAGGACGGGCAATACCGCGATTACCGCGTTGAGGTTCGCGGGAAGTTGTCGGAGGGCATCTGGGACCTCTTCTTGGCCACACACGAACGCCTGAATGCGACAGCAGAGACATCTGGGAGCCAAGTGAGGGCGTCGCTTGTGGATCTTGCGGCAGCGGTCAGCGCTGATGCGAATTACTTGTACGACCGGTTGGCCAAGGCCGAGGTTCAGGA
This sequence comes from Actinomycetota bacterium, assembly GCA_036679125.1. GTDB lineage: Bacteria > Actinomycetota > Coriobacteriia > Anaerosomatales > Anaerosomataceae > Anaerosoma. The sequence goes on from JAZIGI010000004.1 coordinate 73,459, forward strand.
ATACACCGAGGACTTGTGGCGAGCCCGAAATGCCTTCATCCAAGGAGAGCTGCTACCCCTCGAGAAGGGCGATGACCGTCAGAGGAGTCTGCGGGACTTCTTGTTCAGACGGTTCCTTTGTACTCCTCTGGGTGGGCAGATGAGCGCCGCTACCGGTGATTGTCAAACCTGTGAAGAGCGCCTGTGTTTCGCAGAGGGTTGCCACAGACAGCTCGTGGCATTATCGGAGAAGAATCCGTCTCTGATCGTCCACCGCGAGGGCCAAGAAGAGCGCATTTGGCACTATGGCGACCTGGTTGCCAAGAGAAACAGCTGCGGTATCGACGCACGGCTGGCAGACCATCGCTCGTCGCGGACGCCATCGGGATGGGCCATTGCCGTTCTGCAGCGCTGGAATTCGTTCACGCCGGCGATGGCTGCATCCGAGGGCGGTGGCTACTTCGTCTACCATACCCCGCCCTTGGCGGCAGGCGCTCGTCCTTCGGCCCAGTCTATCGACATCGGTGTTGCGGTCGATCCTGGATATGGCTTCATCAAGAACTTCCTGTCTGAGGGCTTCTGCATCGACGACATCACAGCTGTAGCCGTGACGCATGACCATCCGGACCATCTTGCGGACTTTGAGGCAATCCACAACCTGAAGGTGGAGCGCGACAAGGCACTCAAGAAGGAAGAGTCTTCAGGTAGTCGAAAGGCTCGGCAGAGCGCCGCAGCGCTGCGAGCGAAAGGCAGGATGCATGTCATCGTGTCGGACGGGGCACGTCGACATCTCGAACGTGTCGTCGAGACGAGTCCCGTGGTGGCCGACACGGTAGTCATCGCTCCCAGCAATCCGGACGGTGTCCGGGCGGCCAGTCATGTTGTCCCCGCCGCCCAGGGCGCGAAATGCATAAAGCTGCACGCCATCCACGCTCTACACAAAGACATCTCGCTGGCTTCCGGGCCCATGGGGGCTGACAGCATAGGTCTGAGACTCGAGTTAAGAGATACCCAGCGAAAGTGCGCTGCCAAGGTCGGCCTGCCATCTGACACCCGATGGCATGGGGCCATCTCAAAGCACTATCGGGACTGCACCGTGGTCTGCCTTCATCTGGGCTCAATCAGTGGACGCGGCAGGCGCTTGCTCGACTTCTTCAGGCCCAAAGAGGTCTCAGACGTCTTGCTAGATGCTAATCACCTGTTTGTCCCCGGAGTGCTTTGGTTCATTGATGACCTTGCCAAGAGCGCGAAGGCAGGCGAACCGAAGCTGGTTGTACTATCCGAGTTCGGCGAAGAGTTGAGTGGCGGCATTCGAGTTGCGCTGGCTCAAGCATTCGACGCACATGTTCCGGATCAAGTGCGCGTGCTTGCCGGCGATGTCGGCTTGCTAGTAGATCCCGTCCAGCGGTCGGTTCGCTGTTCTTGTTGCGGTGAGTTCTACGCTTGGCGATCGATGCGGTTCGAGTATGAGCTCTTTGGCGACTCTGAGCAGATCTTCTACGTTTGCCCGTCTTGTCATTCGGCGCTGTCATTCGACCAGAAGGCAGCTATCTTTCGAAGGAGCCAGGTTCCGCTGATGAGAATGATCTTGGAGCGGTGACTTCGGTGCCTGAAGTGACGCTTGCACGAGCCCAGGGCTGCCTCGAGAGAAGTATCGAAGGCATGATAAGAAGGACGGCCGACGCGGAACGAGTGGCGAGGGTCGGCGTGCTGTGTCCGCCGTTGGCTCCGCGATCCGTGCCGCTCGTTCGCGACAAGCAGAATCGTGACGGCGGGTGGATTGACGCGGAGGACACCATTTGGTGCGCGGCGCTGCTGGCAGGCACCGAGACGGGGGGAGGGTCTTCGTTCTCCGATGCCGTGAGCTGGCTGGCCTCTCACAGGACCCCTGTGGGGGCCTGGGGGCGAAACGAGCGCGATCAACCGAGAATCCCGTTGTCCGCCATCGCGCTGAGGTTCATTGGAGATGCGATTGGGGAGCAGGCCGACTGGCAACGCATCGACGCCCTCTGGTCTGCAGATCTTGACGCTGAGATTCGCCTTTCGTACAAGGGCGGCTTCTTCCTGTGCTGTCAAGATTCACTGTCCGACGCATCTGCGCTCGCGAAACGGACGGTCGAGTACCTGCACTCTGAGGCTAACGAAGATGGGGGATTCGGCCCATGGAAGGATCACCCAGTGGGGAGCGATCCATGGAGTACTGGCGTCTGCCTCGCCGGGCTGGCGCGATTCCCTGAGATTGCCGACCGGGTTGTGGTTGGACGCGCAGTTGATTGGCTCGTGTCCACGCAACTGCCGTCCGGATACTGGCCGTGCCATTTCATCGACGAGGGTACGGCGTATGCCTACTGGGGTTTGTCCGAGGCACTCAAGCTGCTGGACGCCCTCTGATGTGTGGCATCTGCGGCATTGTCGGGCGTATGGATCCTGCGCTGGCCGACCGAATGCTATCCAGCATTCGACATCGCGGGCCCGATTCGTTTGATCTTCTGTCGACCTTGGGGTCATCTGTCGGGGGATGCCGTCTCGGAATCGTTGGTTCTCCCATGTCCCCGATGCCGCGAGCAGAAGGCGGGTCGTTGGTTCTCTTGAATGGCGAGTTGTACGACTACCGCGGACTTGCTGATGGGCTGGGCCTCGCGACTCTCGATCCGCTGGATCCGGAAGCGGATCTGATCCACCGGCTAGCGCAGTACGATGGCCTTCACGGGCTGACGCGCCTTCGAGGGATGTTCTCTGTCGTTGTGATGGACGACAAACGCACACTATTGGCGCGCGACCGACTTGGAATCAAGCCGCTGTTCTACTCGGTGGTGGATGGCGAAGTCGTGTTTGGCTCAGAGATGAAGGCAGTCCTGGCGGACCCGAGAGTGCCGACGATGCTCGACGAGCAAGCGCTCGATGAGACTGCTGTCTTTGGGTACATCAGCTCGCCCGACCGAACGCCATTCGCCAACATCAAACAGGTTCCGCCGGGAAGCATCGTCGAAGTCTCCGACGGGCGAGTCCGAGTCCATAGGTACTGGGAGCCCGAGCCAGCGCGACATGTCGGCGCCGAATCCTGCGCGGACTCCGCGGAAGCTGTGCTCGACTGTCTGCGAAACGGCCTTGAGCAGATGTTGCAGCATGATCCACTGGAGAAGGGGTTCTACCTCTCAGGGGGTGTCGACTCGTCGTTGCTGGTCATGCTCGCTGCGCAGGCGCATGGTGAGGCCCCGTTGACGTTCACCTTGGCGGATCGCGATGACACCCCGGATCTTCTCGCCGCAAGAGCAGTCGCCAACGCGGTGGGTGCCAACCACCACGAATTCCGCGTGACGCTGGATGACTACCTCCAAGAACTCCCCATCTTCGTGCAGCACTACGAGAACGTCATCGCTGGTGGAGTGTTCGACATCCATGGAGGCATGGCGTATCAGATGCTGTCACGCAAAATCTCGGAGCATGTTCGAGTCGCATTCTCCGGAGAGGGCGCAGACGAGCTCTTCGGCGGATACTACTGGTCCTACACTCACCCGCTTGGTTTCTCCGACCGAATTCGTGGACGACTCGAGGCCATTGGGTCTCCAGACGCAGTGGCTGAGCAGGTGGACGCCCTGTTCCCGCGACCCGAAGACGAATCCGCCTATCGCCGCAATCTGTTCGACTTCCTGATTCGCGGCGGCCTCTCCAACTACCACCTTTGGAGCGTGGACCGATCTTGCTCTGCGTTCGGTTTCGAAGTTCGGCCCGCATATCTTCATGACGATCTAGTGGAACTGGCGCTTTCGCTTCCGGTAGAGGCCAAGGTCCTCGGGCGTGACACAAAACGTGTTCTGAAGGCGGCGGCGAGGCCAGTGTTTGAGCACTACGGGGTATCGCACCTTCTCGGGCGGCAGAAGTTCGGGATGCCGGCAGCCGTGGATCGGATAGCACCACAAGTCGAAGACCTCGCGTGCGGGTTGGTGTCGGATGCCGATCTTGCCTCCCATCCGTCCCGGCGTTTGGTAAAGTCTCCGCTCGATGCTGTGATGTTCGACCTCTTCCACTACGTGTTCGTGGAGAATCGCGGAGCACTGCCGGCGGGCTTCGATGTCAGGGAGTTCTATAGGAGTGGCGACCGTGCGCGTATGTATCGTTAGCAAGTTCCCGCCGATCGAGGGCGGAATCGCCGCACGCACCTACTGGCGTGTGCGCAGGTTGCTGGACGCTGGACACGAGGTGGCGGTTGTCACGAACGCCGGAAGTGTCGAGCAGGAGTATAGAATCGTCGGCTGTGATGAGCATATCGACTGGCTTGTCCGGGAGCGAGGGCTGCATCTTCACGATGTTTCAGGGCCAGTTCCGTGGCACGTGCCCTGTAGCCCTGACTACCTGGGACGGCTTCTGAACGAGATCCTCCTCGTATTGCGATCGGGTGAGTGGGACCGGATTGAGTCCGACTACCTGGTACCGTATGGAATTGCCGCGTACTTGGCTTCGAAGCTAACGGGCGTACCGCACATCGTTCGGCATGGGGGAAGCGACATCGCCAAGTTTCTAGACCACCCCGCTTACAGCACGATGCTCCACGGTGTACTCCATGACGCCCAGCTAGTGATCACCGACGACTATCACGAACACATCATCCGTGACACCGGGGCGAAGACGGAGACCAGGCCTATATATGAGATCTACGAATCCGCCTTCGAGCGCAAGAGCGGTTCTCGTGTCTCGGGCAGTCCGATGGTCTTCGCGTACATCGGAAAGGTCAATCACCATTGGCGTCGCAAGGGTCTGGACAAGATAGTCGACTGGTACGCGGAGCAGGACCGATCGAAGACGATCTTGCGGATCGTCGGTCAAGGGGTCGGGGAATCGGATTTTGCCGGGTGGGCCGGTGAGCGCCTTGGGGCGAGCCCGTTGCTCGAGCCATTCGTGCCACCATGGGACATGCCGGAGC